>JBIKKR010000082.1:0-13897 GCA_044360225.1 Bdellovibrionota bacterium
TTGGGATAGGAATTACCAAGTCGAAGCAGATCCTTGCTGAGGCCGGAATTGAGGAAAGTGTTCGCACGGACAACCTCACCGAGGAGCAGGTAGACAAGATTCGTAAGATTATCGAGCGCCGTGAAAAGGTAGAGGGAGATCTTCGCCGCGAGCTTCAGGCTTCGCACAAGCGGTTGATGGACCTCGGGTGCTATCGGGGGCTTCGTCACCGTAAGAACCTCCCAGCTCGCGGTCAACGCACTCGTACAAATGCACGTACGAGAAAGGGTCCGCGTCGCGCACCGATAACTGGTAAGAAGCCGGCAACTAAGACGTAATAGGAAGTAGTCTACACGCTTGTAAGGAGTAGTTTGTGACAGAGGCACGCACAGCTGCGGGAGCAGTCAAGAAGAAGAAGGTTAAAAAGAACGTCCCAGTAGGGATAGCGCACGTCCATGCGACGTTTAACAACACGATAGTAACGATCACTGATCCAGCGGGGAACGTGATCGCTTCGTCGAGCTCTGGTGCTAACGGGTTCAAGGGATCCCGTAAGTCGACGCCGTTTGCAGCTCAGGTGGCTGGTGATACGGCTGCTCGAAAGGCTAAAGAGGCTGGAGTGCGTACTGTGAGCGTTCGGATTAAAGGTCCTGGCTCAGGGCGTGAGTCGGCTCTCCGAGCCCTCCACCTCGCGGGCCTCCAGGTCACGTTGATTAGGGACATTACGCCGGTGCCACATAACGGATGCCGGGCGCGCAAGAGTCGTCGGGTATAGTTTTTCACAGAGAGAGGACAGAAAGTCATGGCAAGGTATTGTGGTTCAGTTTGTCGCTTGTGCCGCCGGGAAGGAGAGAAGCTCTTTCTTAAGGGCGAGAGGTGTTACACCGGAAAGTGCGCAGTAGAGAAGAGGGAAGGCGGTCCCGGACAGCATGGTCGTGGTCGGCAGAGCTGGTCTAACTTTAAGACTCAGCTGCGTGAGAAGCAGAAGGTTAAGCGTTCGTACGGCCTGCTCGAAGGTAAGTTCCGTGACAATTTCGAGCGAGCTTCGAGCTCAAAGGGCGTGACCGGTACAGAGTTGTTGGTTCTTCTTGAGCGTCGCTTGGATAATGTTGTGTATAGACTGGGCCTGGGCTCTTCGCGCCGTCAGGCACGGCAGATCGTTAATCATGGTCACGTGCTCGTTAACGGGAAGCGAGTTGCAATTCCATCATACTCGGTTTCGGCTGGCGATGTGGTGGAAGTGGCAGAGAAGAGCAAGAAAAATCCTCTGATTATAGCAGGCATGGAAGCCGCTAAGAGTCGCATTATTCCAGAGTGGTTGTCGCTGGATCAGGCAGCAGTGCGTGGAACGGTTAACTCTCTCCCAACACGAGAGCAGCTACCACCAACATTCCGCGAGCAGCTGATAGTCGAATTGTATTCACGGTAGTAGGTGATGCCCTACTGATGGTTCGCCGGAAGGAGAATCTCAGAGAGGCAGGAATAAAGTGCATTACGTTTAATAGGAAAGGGAGACATGAAGAAGGTCAGTCTCAAGGACTTAATTAGCCCAGAGAGAGTCGAGGTAGAAGGCGGAACGGCAGATAGTCGTTACGGGAAGTTCGTTGCTGAACCGTTAGAGCGCGGTTATGGGATCACGTTCGGTACGCCGATTCGCAGAATCCTTTTGTCGTCACTCCAGGGTGCCGCGATCACCTGGTTTAGGATCGATGGGGTGTCGCACGAGTTTTCAACGATGCCTGGAATCGTTGAGGATGTTACCGAGTTGTCCCTCAACCTTAAGGAAGTCGTACTTCGTCTTGAGGATAAGGAAGAGGCGATTCTGCACGTAGATGCACAGGGCCCGTGCAAAGTAACAGCCGGCATGCTCCAGGGAGACCCAGCCGTTGCAGTTCTTAATCCAGAGCTCGTGATCGCTACCCTTGGAGAGGGCGCCAGCCTTCGCATGGAGGTAGGAGTTAAGGTCGGTCGTGGGTATGTTCCAGCTGATAAGAACAAGGTTGAGGGAGTACCTGTAGGAACGATTTTTATCGATTCGATCTTCTCCCCGGTTCGTCGCGTCAACTTGGCGGTGACGAATGCTCGTGTCGGTCAACGCACCGATTACGACAAGCTGACCATGGAGATCTGGACAAACGGAAGTATTGACCCTCGGTCAGCTGTTGCCCAGGCGGCTCATATCCTTGTGGATCAGCTCGGAATCTTTGTTGGGCAGGATCTAATTGTTGAGCGTGAAGAGCCCAAGACAGAGGAGCCTTCGAAGCGCTGGAACGACAACCTTTTCCGTCGAATTGATGAGCTTGAGCTTAGTGTTCGGTCGGCCAACTGCCTTGAGAACGCTGATATCAAGTATATCGGAGAGTTAGTGCAACGTACCGAAGCAGAGATGCTCCGCACCAAGAACTTCGGGCGTAAGTCACTCAACGAGATTAAGGAGATCCTCGGGGAGATGGGGCTCTCGCTTGGTCTTAAACTTGAGGAGTTCCCATCGCGTCGAGACCTCGATTCGATGAAGGAGCACACCGATCACTAAGGTAGAGAGGAAGTAGTAGTATGAGGCACGGAAACGGTCTTAGGCAGTTAAGTAGGTCAACGAGCCACAGGCGAGCACTGCTCCGGAATATGGCGACTTCGTTCTTGAAGTTCGAGCGGTTTGAGACAACAGTTCCAAAAGCAAAGGAGCTCCGTCCAGTTGTGGAGCGACTTATCACCCTTGGAAAGAACGATACGTTGGCAGCTCGTCGGCAGGCATATGCTTACCTGACGGACAAGGCCGTGGTTCACAAGCTGTTCGCCGAGGTCGGGCCACGCTGTAAAGAGCGTAGCGGCGGCTATACAAGGATTATTCGTACTCGGGTTCGTAACGGCGACGCAGCAGAGATGGCTGTTATAGAGCTGGTAGATCGCGCTGGAGAGAAGACTGTAGCTCCCAAGAACAAGGAGGCTTCTGGTGAGGCTAGGCCAGCAGGGAAGAAGGCAGCGGCTAAGAAGACCGAAGTGAACAAGCAACGTGCCAAGAAGGCTCCTGCAACGAAGGAGACTGCAAGCAAGGCCAAGGGCGAGTAGATCGCGGGCTACTTGGCAGAGCTGCTGTTTCGAGCGATGCTTACGAAACAGAGAGCATTACAGTGGGGCCCTCGGCCCCACTTTTTTTGACTCGGACACCGTTATACGGAAGTTGCACCGTGTGGCTTTGGCGGTAGGAACGGGGATTGGCGGGATATGGCGACTAATAAAAACCAAGCGCAGTTGGCGAGGGAGCTCTACGCGCTTGGAAAGCGTGCCGTAAAGGCGTTACGGGAGTCAGACCCGGAAGGGCTGGATCTGCTGGATGAGTACACAGCGGCCTTCGATACCTGGCGCACCTCGTGGGCTCCACGGGGAACGCAGCTCTCTGCGAGAGATAGGGAATTGGGGGAGCGAATTGCAGAGCAGCATGCTACGGTAGTGGCGCTGACGGAGAGCATGTTGCGAACGGTAGAGCAATCACTCAGAGAACTTCGGGGATGGTCAAAGGGAATTCGTGCCTACATGGATCATTTCCCCAAACAGGTGAGTACGATGAGGACTCGTAAAGGGTAGGTGCTATGGGAAGGATTCGCACAGTTTCAATGCTGGTTTTGAGCTTGTTGCTGGTAGGGTGTGGATACACGTTCCGGGGAAGCGAGAGCGCTTTGCCCCCTGATGTGCGAAAGATCTACATCCCGACAGTTGAGAATAGCTCAACGAAGCTCGGACTCTCGACAATTATGACTGAGGCAATTCGAGATGAGTTTGATAGCTACGGCACTGTGTCGGTTGTCGATAATCAGAATGAGGCTGATGCGGTGTTGAAGGTTCGTATCCTCAATGTACTTGAGAATACGGGATCTACACGAGCAGGAAGTAATACTGCGCTTCAGATGCAAACGACGGTAACTCTGTCTGGCGAGCTGCGGAGAATTACGGGACCCGTTTTGTGGCGTTCGAGTGCTATACAGGCAACACAGACTTTCGGTGCAGATAGCAGTGTTGTCGTGACGAGTTCGCTTGATTTCGCCGGTGGCCCATCAGCAGCCGGAGATCTAGCCGGTCTCAGCAGTCGAGAGGTGTCTCGTGGTCAGGAAGCGAACGCGTTAAGCACCCTGGCTGCCAATGCCGCACGGCAACTCTATGATAAAGCTGTGGCACCCGATTTTTAGTTCTGTCTCAAGTAATAGGAGGAGATAACGATGCTGACACCAACCGTAGAGGAAGCCAAGGAGTCCTTTGCAGCGGCTAAGAATCTGAATGCCGCGCTTAAAAACCTGCTTAAGCGCGAGAGCTCTGGAGCGCCAGCGGTAGCTAGTTTTGCTAAAGATTTTCGCGCTGCCGTCAGTTCGGGGAAGGATGCTCAGCGCGATCTCTTCATCGAGCGAAATTTTGAGAGTAAGCGTTTCTTTTTTGTCGGTGCCGTTCGTTACGCATTTCCTGAGCTAGTAGAGTCCACCGTAGGGACGATTGTTTCAAAATACGCAGATGAATTTAACGCAACCTACGAGCGCGATGACGGCGGTGTTACGGTAACGAATGCCAAACGCTTTGAAGAGATCGTCAAAGATGTACTTGGGATAGTCACAAAGGATCTCAAGGCAGCAGAGCTACCAAATAATGCTTTTATGCAGAGCGCGCTCCTTGCAACGGTTTTTGAGCTCGATGTGCTCAATGAGGTAATGAAGGTAGTAGGCTAGGCAAAATTCGGGTCCCGGCTCGTCAGGGTTATGAGGAGAGAATTGCGGTAACTAGGTTCATGCAAAACTGGGGTCTCTGGTAAATCGATGCAGCAGTGAGCCCTGTGCTCTTAGGAGATCTCCGGGAGGACCAAATTCGGCCAGCTGACCATCTTGAAGTGCGAGAATCAGGTTGGAATCGAGCACTGTGCCTAGTCGGTGGGCGATCACAAGTAGCGTTGCCCCTGTAAACTCCCGGCGAATCGTTCTCTGAACGGTGCGGTCAGTGTGAACGTCGATTGATGCAGTAGCCTCGTCAAGTATAACTACTTTGCTACGTCGCAGGAGGGCACGTGCCAGGCAAATGAGTTGACGCTGGCCGTTGCTGAAGTTAAAGCCCCCCTCACGAACGTCAGAGTTAAGACCTTGCGGCAGAGCCGCGAGGAAGCCCTTAAGCTCCACTCGCTCGAGGACGGACTCAATTTCACTGTCGGAGTACTCCGAAAAAGGGTCGAGGCTGTCTCGCAGGGTACCTGAAAACAAAACGGGCTCTTGCGGAACGACAGCCAGTGACCTCCGCACGTCGTCTAGCGCTAGCGAGGAGAGGGCGATGCCATCGATCTCAATCTGTCCGCCGCACGGCTCAATCAACCGGAGCAATGAGAGAATTAAAGTGCTCTTACCCGAACCCGTGCGGCCGATTATACCTACGCGACTTCCGGCAGGGATACTAAAGGTGAGTCCCTTGAGAGCAAGGGGAAGCTGAGGTCGATAGCGCACAGAGAGCTCTTGGAAGCGGATCTCCCCGCGTGTGGGCCAATCAGGAGGAGCAGCAATTCCCTCAAATCGTTCCGGTGTAGTCGAGGAGTAGCGCTCGATTCTTTCAAACGACGTTAAGCTGTTCTCGACCATCGAGATGCTACGGATAGCCCAATTCATGCTCGAAGTCATCGCGCTCGCATACGCCAGTGCTAATCCAGAGAAGGCGATTCCAGTCGACATGCTCCATCCGCACGAGGCAGCGATACCGACTGCGCAGATGATTGCTGAGCCCAAGAGCTCAAGCCGGACGCCTAACCAGCGGTTGGCGGCAGTTTGAGTGAAATTACACCGAGTATGTGAATCAAGCGCCCTTGCAAAGAGCTGGTTAAACGATTCGCCTAGAGCAGACGCGCGGAGCGATTCTACGCCCGAAAGACTCTCTGAGGTGATAGCAAAAATGGGCGAGAGAGTTATCGATATAAATCGCTGCAGCTCTCGCGATACCGGTCTAAACACCTTACTGAGAAGGAAGTAGAGCACAAGAACCGGAGCAAAGAGTACCAGAGTGATCGGTGCTACAAAAGCGATGACACATGAGACTGCGATCGTTTCGATAAGGCATTGACCAGCATCGAGAATAGAACGGGGGAGCGATAGCTCTACTGTTTCAAGGTCGCGGCTGAAGCGGTTCAAGATCCGACCCACCGGATTGGCTTCAAAAAAGCTGAGGGGCGCCCGCAGTACTCCACGGAGCAAGGCTCTGTGACAGTCCGCTCCGGCCTGAAGTCCACGACTCAGTATGTACATCGTCCGCAGATATCCCATCAGACAGAGCAAGCAGATAAAGAAGATATAGCCACCTAAAAACCAGACAAGTTCAACCTCTTGTTGATTAGCCCAGCTAGTGAGCCATAAGTCTGTGCCTACCGCGGCACCTTGGCGGCCTAGAAATAGGGCAGTAAGGATCGCTGCGGCGAAACCGGGGGCAAGTCTAGCGGCGTATGCACGAACGGTTGTTGAGCGAATGGAGCCAGTATGGCGCTCTTCAGCTTCGATTATCGAGTTGTGCACTATCTCTCCGGTAGGATTAGTGTCATCGATAGAATCTACGGGTGCAGGGGTGCTAGAAGATAGAGATGGTTCGTGCGATGGACGATGATTCATCGCAACGTGCGCATGAACAAGTGCGGCAAATCGGCTCTCACGGGCCAGCAATTCTCGCGGTGAGCCATCCTCCACAATTGAGCCGTGCTCCATGACTAGAACTCTATCAGCAGCAGTAGCAAACTCGACACGGTGACTGATAAGTACGCGTGTTTTATCTTTGAGGTCGGCGCATATGAGCTGTGAGAAAACGTGGTGAGCAACGTTCGGATCAAGGGCGCTCAGGGGGTCGTCAAAGAGGTAGATCTCTGCGTTGCTGTAGAGCGCTCGAGCCAAGGCTATGCGTTGTCGCTGGCCCCCAGAAAGATTGACGCCTCGTTCGCCGATCTGTGTAGCATCACGATGAGGAAAGCTCATAAGGTCAGCTTCCAGCCCGGCGGCAGAGATCGCGCGTTGGAATCGATCTGCATCGAACGCCTTTCCAAAGAGTATATTGTTGCGGATAGAATCGCTCACAATCCATGGTGTTTGGGGCACGTAGGCGATAGAAGCACCAAGCGAGACCGTTCCGTATTCTGGCTCTAGCTCTCCAAGCATCGTCAGGAGTAGGGCCGACTTACCGGATCCGACAGAGCCGACGACAACGACCAGCTCCCCGCGAGGGATCTCCAGGTTGGGCACCGTCAGGGCGATTCGGCCGCCACGTGACCAGCGGGATTGGAGCCCAATAAGAGAGATGGATGATCTCTGTTCCTCATCGATTCGTGGCGAGGTATGTTCCGGGGAGGAGAGGAAACTATGTATGCGGCGACAAGCAACCCCCGCCTCCATGAGATTATAGATCGCATCTGGAAGCATATTAAGTGAAAAACGTAGCTGCATGAAAAGAGTGAGCACGGGGAATAGAGTGGCGCTGTGGAGTACAACTCCCTGGTACACGAGACAAACCGAAGTAATCGCCATGGCTACAGCAGGGGCGCTCCCTGACGTGAATGAGAAGATCGCAGAGAGGCGTACGAGCCGGCGTGCGAGGCGTATCTCATCTTGTCGGAGTGCCTGGATTTTCTCCTCCAAGTTCTCTTCCCAACCTTGAAGCTTTGCGGCTTTGATATGTATGAGGCTCTCACGAGTCAGGCCGATGCGTCGGTCTGCAATTCTCGAGAGTTCGCTCCTGAGCCTGCCCTGCTTGCGAGTTATGGCTGTTGAGGTTACCAGCAATAGGAGAAGAGCAGAGCAACCCACGAGAGCAGCTGTGCCCACCATCTGATGCAGAATGTACATGATGCACATCAAGGAAATGGGGTGGTACCAAAGGGAGTGGAGAAAACCCAGGAGTATCTGGAATTTATGAGTATCTGACCCGATCAGATTTACGATAAAGCCGGTCGTAGCTTCCTGTTGAGCTGCTCTCTGCTGCCGCAAAGACTTTGAGAATATGACTGCGTTGAGCGCTGAGCGAACACGGAATGCGAGGTTCGGCTGCACGTAGAATAGATGGTGCGTGGCGAGGATGACGACAACAGATATGCAGCCAAGCAGAATGGAAAAGAATAGAGAGTACGAGAGCCATCCGTGCAGTAGTGGTGCTGCCGCAAGGAGCGCACTAAACCATCGAGGTGGAGCAAAATCTGGCGCCAGCCCACGCAGTATCTCCCGAAGCACGAGTGGGGTAGAAAGCCCTGCCGTAAGCGCTATGAGAGAGAGCACAACTACGAAGAGAAATATTCTTCGATAGCAATCGATTATAGCTAGTGGGATCGCCAGGTACCCGAAGCGGCTCAAACGCTTAATTGCTGAACTCAGACGGGCGCTCTCCACGGTAGCACTCATCGAATTCGGAAAAAGCGGAAGTGCAGACTCGGTGAGAGGAGTTCGGTTAGCCCGCTTTATGAGAGGCGTCACCCAACTAAAGAGAAGGTGCGAAGCCCATGAGGGCGAGCCGGTATTGGACATTTCGGGAGTCTAACATGGGCAGAGTAGGTATGCACCGGAGAGCTGTGCAGATCAGCCTCCTTGCCTCCTGTGACCTTGCTCATAGGGAACGGGGCTTTTTTGGCCAAGAATGAGGTCAGAGAAAAAGGGGTAACTGAGAGTCAGGGCGTCGCAATTCTCATCGATTTTAAAGGGCCACACATGCGCGGGAATGGCTGCTTTTATTGAGTTTCGCAGCATAGGCCCGCGCATGTGTATCCCGATCGAAACTTCCAGCTGTTGGGAGTAGATAGCAGGAAAATTGCGACGCCTTGACTGAGAGGTTGCTCTCACAGACAAGCTACCCTTGTAGGTACCGCGGTAGCGAACTATAGAAAAAAGGAGACCCATGGCAACAACAACATCACCGGCAGGAGTTACGACGGAGAACTCCACATTTACGACGATTATCTCGGTAGTGGCGCTGATAGCAATTGTGGCTCTGATTTACTTTATAGCCCGTGGGCGTTCATCAACAACGCCGGGAGTAACAGAGAAGGCGCAGCCGGCTCCGCAGCAGCAGGGCCAGCCGCAACAACAGTAGTCCGTGTCGAGTGAGCCCGCGCTACTTCGGGGCGCTCGCAGACTCTGGCGTTGAGCTTACTGCGCCTTTAAGCGCTGATTCCAGGGTGACACGGCTCGGTGTGCTGGCTGCCTTAGGAGACGGTAGGGGTGCTGAGGGCGTCGCAGCCCCAGTCGGTGAGCGACGCGCCTCTAACAACGCCTCCTGATCCAGATTGATTGGTGTGCCTTGCACCGCAATACTGGGTCCCGCAGTCTCTTGAGCGGCTGAAGGAGAGACCTTCTTTACTCGCCTCTTTATCGGTGCTGGAGTGGGTGGAGGAGTGGGGATAAAGGCCGGACGTATGACACGGGATTCAGCGGCTTTGCCAGGACCTCCGTACGTCTCCTGTCTGCCGAAGACCTCAAAAACGCCGCCCTCATCCGGGCTGAGGTGAGCTACGTGCGGGTACTGCTCTCGTGTGATTGGAAAGGGGCCTCGAATGATCCATTCCTTTCCCTGGGTAGTTGGATCAATACGCGGAATCGCTAAGTAATACTCGCGTTCACGGGAGTAGAACATCGTCAGTTCAGACGTAAGTTCAGAGCTGCCTTGGAGTTGTATAGCCTGTGGTGATCCGCGGCTCTGAATGAAGTTGTACAGGAAAAGGCTGTGCTCCATCTCTTGAGCTAAAAAAACATTTGACCCCATATAGGGACTTTGAGGGCTAATCGGCGTGATACCACGGTTAGCGAGCCCGTCGAATGAAGGGGTGTTGGTTGAACACCCGCCGCCAAAGATACCCACGGCTAGGGCCAGAGCAGAGAACACAACAAAAGACACGTACGTGGCGCGCATGAGAATCTACCGCGATGAAACACTGACCAAATTCAGTACCCTCTTACAGTGCTCCGTCTAACCCATTGGCGTCAATAGGATTTATTGACAATCATTTAGCTCTTATGAAACCCCGTATTATGCCGATATTCGTGTTGTGAGAATCGTTGCCCTTCAACCATTCGCGATAGACATCCTCGGTCGCTTCGGCGTGGGGTGGGACCTCGTGGGTATCACTCATCGAGCTGAAGTTCCATCGAATGCTTCGCAAGCTGTCGTGCTCACCACGTCACAGCAGAAAGCAGTTGCCTACCGTGATGGTGATGCGCGGAGGCTTGGAGAGGGTCTGACACCCGATTGCCTTGACGTGAACCAATTGAAGAGAGTTATGCCCGATATCATATTGGCTGACATCCGCGAGGAAGACAAAGCTGGTTTTATAGTTTGGGCTGAACGCTATCTCTCAAGTGAGGTGGGGCACGGAGTAAAGATCCAGGATACCTCTGCAGAAAGCCTCGAGGCGGTTTATCAGGTCATAGAACAGATCGGAGCGTTTGTTGGTAGTCGAGTTGATGCAAGGAAACTCTCGAGCCATATCAAAGCCCAGTTGATGCACTGGGCGGATAGCTTTTTTGATCGCTGCCGTGGCAAGCAGGTGGCTGTGATCTCGCAGGTGGATCCGATTGCCATCGAGGGGCGTTGGTTTCCAGACCTCATTCGCCTGTTTGGAGGCAAGCCACTCGAGCGAGCCCCGGAGCATCGACATCGTCCACTAACATGGTCTGACCTGGTTGCTGCACGTATTGACGTAATCATAGTAGCGCCTGAATATGCGTCGATCGCTCAGAGCGTCCAGACTCTCCCTGTGTTGCAGACACTCCCGGATTGGGAGAAGATCCCCGCAGTAAAGCGCGGCGAGGTGATATTTGCCCCAGGCGGTGACCTGTATCGACCAGGGCCGAGATTCCTCAAAGGTGCGGCGATTGTTGCTTCTGCCATGGCCGGCTTAGATAGCGGTTATATTACCGAGCGAGACGAATATTATAAGGTTCGGTACCTAGAGCTTCATCGACACCGTTTTCTGTGATAGCCTAGCGCAGGTATGACGCAGAATTCAGGTAAATCCTGGCTAGAGATCCGTGGTGTAGACAGCGACCAGCTGGCTCACTCGCTCACCTCACGGACCGCTTCTTTGGTTTCACAGGGCGTTATGCCGCCCAACGAGCAGGAGCGCGTGGCCAGCCTATCAACAGCAATTACAACCGACTCCTTCGTGGTTTCGCCGGAGAGGCTTGAGCTTCTCCGGAGCTTGTGTCACCTCTATTCAGCAGGGATTAGAGCAGAGAAGATACGTTCGCACCGTCGGGTGATCGGGCCAGCTATCGTTTTCGTTAAACAGGTCTTTTTTAGAATGCTGTCAGGTCTCTTGGGCCCAAGCTTCCGTTTTCAACGTGATTTTAACGCAGGAGTGATTAGACTGCTGGGCGACCTCTGTAATGAGCATAAGTCAGGTAGAGTTGTTTAAGCAAACCTCCTCAGGGTGATAAAAGCAAATACCGTTATGGCAGCTCTAATGGTGGTCGAATATCTGCTGCTGTGGCAGCTACTGTGGAGCTCGCGGTGGATGCATGGTTTTACTCTCTGCGAGAGCATCGTCGGTGCGTTTGTTGTGTGGAGCGCGGGATTGTGTGTCACAGCAGAAGCTCTTAGCTTAGTCACGTTATTGTCGCCTCAGGTGTTGCTGGCCATCCATGGCGTTGCTCTGGTAGCCCTTATTTCGATATGGCTTTATGGCCTGTATAAGCCTCCTAGCGGCAGTCGCCTACATGATCAGTCTAATAAAGCGCATCTGTGGCCTTTTAAAATCGACGAGAACTGCGATGCCCTGTGCATAGTCGTAGCCGGATTGCTCTCAATTGTGCCGGTTATCAGCGCGGTATCAGCGCCACCAAGCAATTGGGATTCGATGACGTATCACTTGCCGCGAGTGATGCGTTGGTTAATTCAGGGATCGCTTAAACACTATCCAACATACATCTCGCGACAACTATACCTTAATCCTGGCCATGAAATGATCGTAGCCCACGGGATCGGTCTTGGAGGCAGCGATCGCTATGCGGGTCTTTTGAACAGTGCGGCATTCTTTATCGCCATGGTAGCCGGAGCTGCAGTGGCTAGAAGAGTCGGTGGTGGTATCTGCGCACAGCTGGTTGCGGTCATTTTCATCGCCACTATTCCGATGGGGATACTGCAAGCTAGTACAACCCAGACCGATCTTTTGCACGGAACATTTACACTCGCGGCGCTGCTTGGGATGTTAATGGTGCGTCGTGGAGTTGGAAGAGTAGCTGAGGCCTTGCTGTGGGGTGGCGCTGGTCTTGCAGTATTAACGAAGGGGTTATCCTTGTTTTGGATACCAGCTACGGCTCTTATCGCCTTTCCGTATCGCAGATACTTCACACGGCGTGGAATGGCGCCGCTTGCGTGCGGGATGCTCTGTGCATGTGTACTTAATCTCGGGTATTGGTCCCGTAATCTCGTTAGTTTTGGACACCCTCTAGGCCCAACACATGGGCCTGTTCAACTTTCACATTATTCAGTATCTGAAATATCTACTAAGACGGTGCTTTCAAATGTAATCAGAACCGCGGCATTACATGCAAATCTCCCGTTTTTTGACACAGTAGGTTGGTCGCTACAGCAGACAGTTAATGTACATAAAGCGATCGGCATAGATGTAAATGATCCGAGGGCAACTTGGCTAGGCACGGTGTTTCAGATGTCAGAGCCATCGAGGATACATGAGGACTTGGCAGGTAACGGTGGTCCTCTTGTGATTATGCTTATTGCTGGTGTGTTTTTGGCGGCCGCGCTTATAAATCGCAAACGTGGGGCGTTACTCGAGGGTTCCCCGCTGGTTATCTCCTTAGTGGGATTTTTTCTTATTTGTGTCTTTGTATCATGGCAGCCCTGGGCAAGCCGCTTGCAGTTACCGCTATTTATGCTAGCGGCTCCCGGCTGTGCTGCTATTCTCTGTTCTCGGTTGAGGTCGATTGGAGGTGTTGTGCTAGCGCTGCTAGCCTTAGTTTCAGCGGTTCCGTATTGGATGAATAACGAATTACGTCCCTTGGTAGGTAGCGCTTCAATCCTGAGCGGAGATGATGAGGCACAACGGTATAATGCGAAACCCTTTCTTTATTCCGAGTTTGCCCGTGTTGCGCAGGAGCTTCGGGGTCGCGGGTGTAAACGAATAGGATTGGTCAACGGTGAGGATGATTGGGAGCAAGGAGTCTTTGCATCTCTTGGTCGAGATATTACTGTCCGATCATGCAAAGTTTCTCGGGAGTACGGACGATACCTTTGGCTGGCGAATCGCCGTGTCAGAGAACCGACTCCGTGTGCGCTTATCTGGTTCGGAACCGATGCGCCGCAGAAAGTAGGCGCGTGCGGCGTAGGGTATCGACGTGAAGGTGACCCGCACGTCATCAATCTTATGCTGCCACGGGATGGTGAGCCAGCAGGAGATGGCAAATAAAACCCTGATCACTCTATGCACCGTTATAGAAACCTGACACTCATGCCGACTCCGGCGAAGATATCTTCGCCAAATCGGTCTTGCAGCCGCGTTCCCAGACGAATATCAAGCTGAGTATCCTTGGAGTAGAGGTATGTTAGGCCGGTATCCGCAAAATGAGCATCCTGGGTATCAGGCACTGAATCCTGAAAAATGCCGAACCATTCAAGATAACAGCCAAGCTCCTTATTTATCTGTGTTCCGATTACGGCTGATTGTGACCATGTCGTTGAGAGGTCGGAGGTATCGACGGCCTCTGAACGACGGATCTGACTGCTGCCGGTTAGGAAGGAACCTTCGGTGAGGGACCACAAGTACACCACGTTCAATCCCGGTAAGACATGTTCGGCTCGGGAGCTTCCAGAGCCGGTGGGGATCGTCATCTGTGGTTGCACAGCGATCTGAGGCAGCAGACCAAACTGCGGTAGTAATCCAAGCTTAGTCCCCAGGTATGTGTTTCCAAAATTAGTCGAAGAATCT
>JBIKKR010000215.1:0-3875 GCA_044360225.1 Bdellovibrionota bacterium
GAGCGGCTGAGTGTCTCTATCGAGACACCTTCACGATGAAGCCTCACGGCAGCAAACCGCATCGACTCTAGTGCATCATGTGCTATTGAGCGCCCATCCGAAGACATGCTCACATCTTAGCATGCCTAATGTCCGGACAACATATCAAATATCAACTAAATTATGTTACCTACTATAGTACACCCCAACATTACTCATGATTACATAACTTTGCCTCTGACCCCAACTTTCTGGTACCATCGCCCAATGCCGTCTAGCGATCCTAGCCCTCTTATCCACACCGCACCGCTGTCTAGCGGAGCATCTTCTACTCTGCTGAATAGCCCCCTAGCCTCGGTAACCAAGTCTAACCCCTTTAGACGCCTGAACGAGGCCGAGGTAAAGAGTAAAGACGTTGTCGGGTGTCTGATGCCCTTCCCCGAACAACGACAAGGTAAAAGAGTCCTAAGAGCTAGTCAGTCTGAAATAGAAGAGGTAGTTCGGGCTGGGCTCAATTGCTTCGTTACAAACCCGTTAGCCACCTGTTCCATCGAATACAATCCGCAGGCCTGCCAAGATTATGTGCAGCAGTGCAAGAAGTCGGATCGTAAGTTTGTAGCGCAGACCAAAGGGTGCGTATACGGAGATACTCAGATAACAAGATTGCTGTACAATCACGCTTCACTAGTTCCACATTTTCGACTGTGGCGGTCGGAGAATCTGCGCGCTCCGCTTCTAATTCTCAATCTTGATTCTCACCATGATGAATGGACTCACAACGGTCCAAATGTAATGAACTGCTCCTGGGCGTACCACTTGAATCAACTGTCAAAAACCTCGGTCGTTCATCTACCATCGAAATACTGCACAGTTGTATCTCCGGCCTGGAATGGCTGGGCTTGCAGAATGGGCGCAGCAGGAGATGAGCTCCACGCTTATAAATTACCTTTGGCCGCCAATCCTGAAATAAGAAACACCGAGAGAGTAAGACGATTAGGAGCAGCTACCGGAGAAGCCTGGCACAGTGCCCGTGATGACTATCTCCAGCACTGTCAATTACTGAGAGAATCGCGACCAGGTCTCACAGTTTGGGTGACGACTGATTTTGATTATTTTTTCCTAGCGGGGACGATACCGAAGACCGGCACAACCGTTGACCACGGTGCTGAGGTAGAACGGGAGCTGCTGGAGGTCGCCTTATTTCTTCATCAACTGAACGTGCCGGTCACAAAGGTGATACCGGTTATTTCGCCTCGTTACCTGCCCCAACAGCTCATGGGCAACGACAGCTTCTTGAGTGGCACAGTTATGTTAATCCACCAGATTCTCGGGGGATTTGGTAGCGGTATAGGAGCCTAGACGCGCGCTTCCTCAAGGATTGCGGAACTAACGTCCAGGTCCCTTCCTCGTGCTTCCGCTGCTTTGCTCTCGAGGGTTTCCTCCTGTTTCTTGGCTATGTCTCAAGAATAGTTGTTAAGTAGAGCCTGTTCGGAAATACACCAGATCTAGTGCCCAAAATATTCTCTCCTCTACAACCCCTCTCATTACCACTTGTCGCTAATAGTGAGCTTAGTGATTCCCGTTAACGGTTATCCTCATTTAAGCTTCTTGCAGTTTCAAGCACTTAAACAGAGAACTGCGCCGCCCTAAAGGCTAAGCAGATCAATTTGTTTAGCCATTTTCACTATGCTAAAATCAAGAGAATTATAAAAAGTTTAGGAGCACTCTATGGCAGCAGAACTTACGTCTTCCAGAGGAACTGCGGATGGACCCAATTTAGATGGAAATTTGCCAGAGCCATTAGCTGATAGGATTGTGGATGGCTTGATTGACGCCTTTCAATTTACTGCAGGAATTGTGGCTTTCATTACAAGCCAACGATACCGCACAGCATCAGCTGTACTCGATAACCCAGAAGCTATCGAATACGATTGCGATAGTAGCAATTGTTTAACTTTCAAATATAAAGTTAAGCAGGGTCCCTGGACCCTTTTATTGACACAAGTATTATCATCATTAAGTAGCTTAGAGGGTGATTCTTTCTCTGCAACATTAAATGGAAAAAAGATAAACCCTATAGCTGCAGAAAAGATGTTTTTTAGAGCTATGGATGCTTATGATAGCCCTGACTGTAAGGCAACAAAAAGCAACAGCCTATCGCTTAGCAAAAACGGTCTTTGACGTAGAAAAGAGTAAATTCTCAAATGAATAACCCAGCACCTTCGAAGCAACCCCCAGAGCCTTCGAATCAACGTATGCGCTCACCTCACTGTATAAGCATATCTTAGGAGCGCTAGTCAGCTTTCGGCACAGAGGCATTAGGCACAGAGCTGCTAGGGGTAGATGGTGCAGCCGTAGGAGTAGGGACAAGATTCTCCTCATGTGGCAAGATCCTCTTAGCCTCAACATCCCTGACGGCATAGACCGTTTCATCAAGCGATGTCTTCACGTATCGCAACGCATCTCCGGACTCACTCTTAAACTCTGCACCAACGGTAACTGTAAGTACAGGCTTGTTTGAGGCAGCTACTAAACCCTGCGCCTTTTTGGTAATCTCCAGGATCAGAAATGGCGCATTAAAAGCATCAGTTGGAACCGAAACGGGGAAGCTCACCGCTTTAAGCGAACTAATGTCCTGCAACAACTGCTGAACAAAAACCGGATCGCTCTCTTTGCCGTTTACAGTCCAAGACACACCACTGCTAACTATAGTAACAGGATCACTCCCTACCGTCGTAGCCACTACCCTGTCAATCTCTGACTCTGAGGCATCGACGATACGTTTATATCTAAAGTCATCAACCCCCTTTAGCAAAGCATCAAATTTACTCACTCCTGCTGGTGAATCTGTAGCAACTTTAAAAACAGTATCGGTACCACTCGACGCGGCATACACCCCACCCTCAACTTTTTCGCCCTTGTCTGCCTTGGCTAATAGAACAGTTACCGACTGCGGCTCGATCCCTTCTCTAAATTTTAATTCTAAATAGACACCCGGGTTATTTAATCCAAACCTGCTTCGATCTCCTGATTCACCGTCAATAAACTCCGAAACAGTTACACCGTTAAGCGTCCCAATAAACTCCTGCACATCCTCAAGCGAGGCCCTATATTGCTCTGGCTCTAAAATTCGCCACTCACCTACGACTGGCTGATCTAAACCCACAACCCCCTTGGATGTCTTTAACTCAAGCTGGCGCAGATCACTTGAGGCGAATTTAAATGGCTTCTTCGAACGCACATCACTTGAACTCTTATTCAAAACCTCAAAAGCTGCCTCGTCAGCCAGATAGATCCCAGAACGACCGGAGATCTTGACGTAACGCTTCGAGAGGTACTGATTCTTCTTGCCGAAAGCTATCTCAGTATCCCGACCACTCTTCTCATGCACCACGGTTTTTAACTCTGGATTAGCCAACCCGTAGACAGAGAGATCAGCATAAGCATCGGCTTCTGCTAGCGGGCCATCAACAACCAATTTGCTTAGTCCAGAAACAACCTCCTTGACTAGCGCGCCGTCTAGCACCGCCCCCCTAATAGATGGCATCTCCCACTGCGATGACTCTCCCTGGCCATCCTCTTGGTGGTCTGCCACGCCGTGCTGCGAGCCTGCCTTTGCCTTTAACTCCTTGGCCTTTAACTCCTTAGCCTTACTGATATCAGCAGAACCAGCGGCAGACAGAGGAGAATTCAGCGCTCTAACTAAAAATAGGAAAATCAATCGCTTTTCTGTAAGTAGCTGAACTCTGGTAGCTGTCTGAGGATCTGTCGATTACAGTGATTATGTTTCAGCCGAGATTGCCCAGAGTAGGGTCGAAAAGTAGGGTTTGCGGCCTCACCCACTGGACTCCAGTGGCTAAGCAGAGCGGCGAAGGAAGAGCTAAGTTGCGAAAAGT
>JBIKKR010000083.1:0-13794 GCA_044360225.1 Bdellovibrionota bacterium
GAATTTGCAGAGGTCGATATCCGCTCAAGGAGAGCATGCGCCCGCTGGTCGGATGCCGGTGAGTCGAGCAGAACATCGCACGAGACTGCGATAGCGCCGAGTGGCCCTTTAAGGTCGTGGGTCGTTGTAGAGAGGATTTCTCGCTGAAACTGCTCGCGTCGCCGCTTCTCAAGGATATCGCGCACCCAGAATACCAATGCGTCAGCCGCTAAACCATCGCGCGACGCTGAAACCGACACCTCGAACGCCCCCTCCTCCGCGCCGCTCTTCACCAATTCAGTCGTCCATACCTCTCCCGGAGCCAAGCTCAAAAGCTTCTGCCTCAATTTTGGTAGGAGCTCGCCACCTCGAATAACAGCCCCCTCGGGGATATCGCACACGTTGTCCGAATCAACACCGCAGGACGTCAAAAACTGTGAAAAGCCTGAATTGCTGTATCGCACCGCACCATCCCGGTGAACCACCGCCAGGCCATCATTACTGTTCTCGATAGCCTCGCGTAGCAGATCGCGATCGCGCATAACGTGCGCACGTTCATGCTCTGCCTCTTGCGCTGAGCGTAACCGGCGCAACACCAGGTTCAAGACCTCCGGGAAAGAGGAATCAAAATTCTTGACCATGAAATCGTTTGCGCCTGCTCGCATCGCCGCGACTCCATCGCTCAGCGAGGAGGAAGACGTTAATACAAGAAGCGGAGTATTAGGCGCACACTCTCGTATGGACTGTACCGCTGCCTCGCTGCGAAGATCAGGGAGGTTCAAGTCACTGATGATCAGGTCAAAGCTGCCCGCATCGAGCGCATGCCGACCATCAGTTATTGAGCCACACTTGGTAAGCGAACCCACCAGGGGCCTCAGCGCTCGCTCAATCAGGAGCGCATGGGCCGTTTCGTCCTCTACCAGGAGCACGGTTTCGAAGATCGTATCGTGTTCAGCCATAGAAAACGGTACCGGTTGCTTATCGATAACAAACAACGGCCTCGACGCTTTATTTTTATCGGCAGATCGACTAAGGAAGTGAAGAACCCTCTCAAGGATACACCACAATGATAAAGCCCGACCACTGGATAATAGAATTCGCTCAGAACGGCGGAATAACCCCTTTTAACCCGGATCATGTAAATCCAGCTAGTTACGACGTTACCGTAGGTAACCACTGGATCTGTCCCACGCGGGATCCCGAAGAGTTGATCTGTGATTCCATCGTACTTTTTCCCGGCGAGGTTATCCTGGCGACGACGCAGGAATTTGTGAGGATGCCGCGAGATGTGGTGTGTGACCTGAAGCTTAAGAGCTCGCTCGGCAGACTGTGGCTCAATCACAGCCTAAGCGGCTGGATTGACTGCGGATTTGCCGGGCAAATTACCCTTGAACTACAGAATCTTGGGCCTTACCCACGCGAGCTCGTCAAGGGCATGCGTGTCGCGCAACTGGTATTCCTCGGAATGGAATCGGCGCCGCGTGTAGCCTACGGAGAGGGCGGCAAGGGTCACTACCAGGGACAAACAGGGGCTACAAAGGCATGGTCCGACGATTTTTTCCCCCGCGTTCTGGGCCCGAAGAAAGGGGCTGCGTGAGGAGCGATTGTCGCGCGCAGGGCGCAAGGCATCGCAATTCTCCTGCCATCTACTGTAAACTGCTGGAAGTATCGACAGGATACAAATGCGCGGGCCAGCGTTGCAAAACTTAATGAAAACAGCTATTCCGCGCATTTGTGGCCTTTTAAAATGGACGAGAATTGCGACGCCCTGGCAGGGGCGTGGTGCATTTGAGTCTTCCGGCCTGCTGTGTTAGTCTCCGTCCTTCTACAGTCCCAATGGTTTGGGTTTTATAGTTTTGAGTAGTTATGGCAAATCACAAATCTGCAATTAAGCGTCACCGTCAAAGCCTCAAGCGACGCGAGGCAAACCGCTCAGCTAAGGCAGCAGTTCGTACTGCTATCAAGAAAGCTGAGGCAGCAGCAAAGTCCGGTACAAAAGCAGAGGCGCAAGCCTTCGCTCGTACAGCCGAGTCGATGATGTCGAAGGCTGCTAAGAAAGGTTTATTTCACAAGGCGACTCTTGCTCGCAAGGTAAGCCGACTTCAAACCGGCGCTAACAAGGCGAAGTAGACAAACTAAGCATACGGTCGATTGAACCGAAGAGCGGCCCTAGTGAGGCCGCTTTTTTTGTTTGCGGGGAACGGGTCTGGATTGATTGCCGCGGGTAGCACGCTAAGCTCCCTCCTAGCTTGTAGGCAGATCGTCCCGACCATCCATCTCGTAGCCGTAGGTCATCTGCTTCATATCTTCGCCTATTGCCCGGATTCTTTGTTCTACTTCTAAGAGCGCCGCTCGATCCCGCAGTAGAGTAAATAACTTTCTCGCACCGTTTTCCAACCGCAGTCTGGCAATATAGAACTCAGACCTATCGAGAGCCGACCCACCAGGAGTTCGGTATGGCGGTACCTGTGCGTAGATCTTCCTGATGGCATCAGCAATACCTTGCGAATCGTGTGAAGACCATGCCTGGTCGAGGATCTCTGCGACTCTTGAAACAACCTCTGCTGCGATCTCCGGATCACATGCACGGCCCCCCATCTATCCAATCAAACCTGACTCCGGGCACTTACAGCCCCCCTGCACATACTTGCTCCAACATTCCCAAGCACGGTTTTTGCCGATTGACACAGTTGAGTTTGCCGCAGTACCTTACTTGAAGGTACTTGAAGTAAAGCGCCTATCGAGGCGACACTTTTTGGCGTACGGGAGTTCAAGGATGACTGTTCACGTTTTAGATCGGGAATTCACTGCGAAAGATGTTCAAGAGATTTTAAGGACTCTAACCGGTGGAGATGAGAAGATCGGCCTGGCACTTTTAAACTACTACGCGCGCACTAACTTAGTCCCAACAACCGGAAAAACAAAGAGTCGTGGACGTCCGAAGTACTCGTATTCAGATCTATTGCTTCTGTGTTGGTTGTTCCGCATGAAGCGCGAGGGCTTACCGGTTAACCGCTTTCGACGGGGTATTGATTACTTAAGAAAAAAACTGCCGAAACTACACAAGAATCCAAGCGATATGGTGCTCCTCACCGACGGCAAGCAACTGTTTATCAAGCATCGAGTTCAAGAAAAGGGCGAGATCGCAGAGGTGCTCACTGGCAAGAAAGCTGGGCAGTACGTATGGGCTTACGCTATCGGCTCTCTGATTGAGGAGGTAGATAGGATAATCAGCGAACTCTCCACATCTGAGGCGCCAGAACCACCCGCTGCTGGCGAGAAAGTAGCCGCTTAGGTTTTAATCAACGAGCAACCGATGCTATACTCTGCGGATGCACGTCGATAGGTAACATCCTTTATCTCAACGTAAACGTATGAGCAAAGCAAACACAATAAAGCAGATCTTCTCGCTCCTGTGGGAACGTAAAGCCTGGTGGCTGGTTCCAATGGTTATAGTGTTCCTTCTGGTTGGAATTCTTATAGTCGCAACCCAGGGATCGGCGCTTTCGCCGTTTATATACGCCCTGTTTTAATCGGGCAGGCTGCGTACTAGAGCGCGTCTAAAATCATCTGGGATCTCGGCACCACGTCGAGCATCGGGGTCCATGAACATGAGGGATACCTCAGCCTCTACAGCGACCTTATTGCGCTCATTCACGATCCTCTGAGCAATCCGCATGGTTTTGCCGTCAATCCGCACCCTATCACAGGTAACAGAAATGGTCCCGCGCTTAACTTCGCGCTTGTATGAAACAGAAACTCCTGTTACCACGAGCAGTTTGCCCTGCTCCATCAGCTCGTCGTTGGGAAAGCCAATCGACTCAACCCAACCCAACCGCGCAAGCTCGAAAAGGGAAAGGATCCTCCCGTGATGCACGTGGTCATACACCGGGGATATCCACTCGTCGTCGACAAGAATTGATGTCGAAAACATTATTGCCTCGGCCGCTCTAGCCAACAGCCCTGTAGCCCTCAAACCCATAGCGGTCCGGGTCGTTCACGATAAGGGAGAGAGCTATGACTTTAGGCACGAATCGTCTGGTCTCACCGGGCAAGTATCCCCCACGCGCCAAATCCCAGAAATCCTCTCCTCCGGTCCGGTTCATAAGGCGGTTAATCGCACCCCGCCCAGCGTTGTACGCAGCCAAAGCGAGGTGCCAATCCTGAAAGGCCAGGAAAAGATCCCTTAAGTGCTGTGCTGCCGCCTCGGTTGACTTCTTCACGTCCACACGGTCATCCCTGCTCCTATCGATCTTGAGCCCGTAGGACCTGGCCGTTGTCTTCATAAACTGCCACATGCCACGGGCTCCAGCTGGACTAGCCGCCCGAGCGTTAAGGCCGCTCTCAACTGCCGCCACCGAAACGAGTTCAACTGGAACACCCGCATCCTTGAGCGCCTTGGCCATGGGGCCGAATCTCTCGACTCCCTTAGCTAAAATATCCTGCACCGTGCCCCGCTCCTGGGTCATAAATCTCTCGAGCTCCTGCTGAACCTCTGGGGTGAGTTCAAGGTCTACTTGCGGCAGAACTCGACTCGACCGAACGTAGATCTGCTTGGGAGCATGGGAAACCGGCTCAAAGAGAACCTGCTCGTCGGCGGCGATCCCGGCTGGCGCGCCTGTTGATGTTTGGCCCCCTCTGCCCCGGAAGTGCAGACCACAGCCGGACGTTAAAGCAGACACGAGCACTAGCATTAAAGCGAATCGCAGAGTTCGCGCCGATTTGGAGAAAAAGCCTCCCACGCAAACCCACTGTAAAGGGGCTACTATCATAAGTCACTTATTCCGTTTGGTCCTCGTTTCTCAGCCTAATTTCGGTCTGCAACGTACTACACACTGCCGGTCATGCCACTGCCGAACATGGAGACCTACTGCTAGGTCCACACAGCCTCAGGCCTACTCAATCTTAAGGCCACTTAAGCGTCCAAGTCCGTTGAGGACGGTTCGAATAACCCTTAAAGTACAGCCCAACTTGGTTTCTGAGGCAAGCTTTCTTTGAATCTCGTCGTATGACCCTACTGGCACATAGCAACCAACATATTGAAAATATTATCTATTATCTTAAGCTAACCGCGTTTGCCCAGATCAAACTCGCTACGCACCTCCAACTCCTCATTTTCACGTAGGGCCATCGCAATTCTCTCGCTATCTACTCGAAACTACCGGGAGTTTCGATACAGGATACAAATGCGCGGGCCAGCGCTGCAAAACTCAATAAAAACGGCTATTCCCGCGCATTTGTGGCCCTTTAAAGCAAACGAAAATGGCGCCGCCCTCATTTTCACGTTCCCTCTGCAGACTACTCTGCATCTTAACAAGCTGAGTCTACGGGAATACTGGTACTCGCAGGAACGTCTCGGACTCAATGGCGTTGTGAATCTCTCAATGTTGTTGGCGAGGGAAGCCGTACTCGGTGTTGCTATGCAAAGGATTGCTAGAGAGATTGCTAAGGTGTTGTCACAAAAGGCCGCTGTGCGGCTTAAGTACCGTGCCCTTGCTGTGGGTGTGTGCGCACTTCTGAGTACCGGCTGCGCTACCCTTGGAACACGTTCATCTGCGCGGGACGGCTGGCTTGAGAATGGTTCTCTAACTCTCTCAAGACCCGTACCATCAGATACTTCTGCCCCCCGTGCTCGGCTTAGTGACAAAGCAGCCGAGAGTTTGATGTCAACAGAGGTAGCTCACGTAGTCGTCTCTCGTAGCTCGCAGACGATAACTGCCCTACAACCGGGCTCAGCGCCTCAGGTTTTCAAAGCTGAAGGCGCCCAACATCTCTCACAAGGTACGTTCTCGATCACTGTGCGGGAGGAAAAACCGTTATGGTATGCACCGAACGAGTACTTCACAAAACGATCGCTTCCAGTTCCTAAACAGGGCAGCCGCTCTAGGTTTATGCGTGCGGCCCTGGGACAACGAGCTCTGTACCTGAACGACCAGACACCTATACACGCCGGTCCGGTATGGCTCCATGAAATCGGTGGCCTACGGATAAGGCACTCTGATATGGAGCAGCTCTACTCGATGGTTACCGTTGGAACACGGGTCGAGGTTCGGTAGTCGATCATTGTTACCTGCGTACCTGTACTTACTGGCTGATTGTAGGCTATACTCCCGATGTCATTAATAAGGGTAGACGGTCACGGGCTGAGCAGTTAAACGCACAGTGCGATTTTGCAGAGTCCATAGCAACGAGCAGTTATCTCTATCCTGACAAATCCAGGGAAGATCAAATTCCCGCAGGTTATTCCCAGAGGGAACTATGAGCGATAAGAAATTTCAAGAGTTGCGCGGTGGCTTCATCAAAAAAAAGGAGAAGCGCGTCGTCGGTATCTTTATCGATGGGGTCAACCTCGATAGAGCAACGCGCCGCCTCAACAAACGAGTCGACTTGAGCGCTCTCGTACGGGGGGTTTGCTCAGGGAGCAACCCAGTCGTGGCGCGATACTATACCGTTATTCCCCACGAGGATGATTCACGGCAGAGAGCCTTTCTCGATGCAGTCGCGCGAGCAGGACTAACCGTAGTCGTTAAACGCCTCCCCCCCAAAGGCATCGAACGGCAGGTGGCTACAGATATTGAGATGGCAGCAGACATCGTCGCCTTCTCTCTCGGCTTGTCTTCGTTCAGTAAAGAAAACGAGTACCTACCAGCTGAACTGGAAGCCGCCAAGCACTACGCCACATCTTCTACTGCGGCCGCAGCATCTGCAGCGCTAGACCCGGCAACCTTTCAGACGCCAACCCGCACAGGGGGCCCGCTCCTCCATGTCGATGATGCTACTACAGATACGCGCAGGTCAGTTGTAGTGATCTGCCCAAGTCGCGAACTTTCTTATCCGATGAGTTTGGCCAAGAACCTGGGAGCTGACACCACGACGGCTGATTTCAGTCAGTTTGCGGGGAGCAACGTCTTAAAGTCAGCTGCCAAATGGATTGATCTCTCTGGGTCCGAGACGATCTGGAAAGAGTGATCGAGTGCACAGTTTTTCTCCTGTTTTTGATTGACCTTGTGGGCACGGTGCTGAATAATTCCATCCTTAGGCTAACGACCACCGACAGCACCGCTCACCATGAAACCTGCCCGTAAGTATCCTGAGAAGAAGCGCGCAGCGCCGCCGCAGCCGATCTCAGGAAGGATCCCTCCACAAGCTCTCGAAGCAGAGGAGTCAGTTCTTGGTAGTATTCTCTTAGACAACCAAGCCATCAACGTGTGCCTGGAGCGCATCCGCGCTGAAGACTTTTATAAAGCCGCCCATCAGACGATCTTCGAGGCGATGTCCGTCTTATCGGACAAACGCGAGCCCATCGACTTAATCACCCTCGGCCAGCAGCTACGCTCAATGGGGCAACTTGATGCAGTTGGTGGGGTTCAGCATCTATCGTACCTCGCCTCTGCCGTTCCAAATGCCGCGAACGTTGCCTACTACGCGCGCATGATTAAAGAGATGTCGATTCGTCGACGTCTTATCCACGAGTCGAGCGATATTATCAACTCAGCATTTGAACTTGATGGTGATATCGAGGAGTTTCTCGATACGACCGAGCAAAGAATTCTTGGAGTATCCGACTTCCGAGTTAATTCTTCGTTCCATCGTGTGAGTGAGATCGTCCAAGACTCTATCCGAATCGTTGAGAAGCTCTACGATCAGAAAGAAGTAGTCACCGGCGTGCCGAGCGGACTGGTGAAACTCGATAAAATGACTGCGGGATTCCAAGCATCAGACCTTGTTATCGTTGCTGCACGGCCATCGATGGGTAAAACGGCCCTCGTGTTAGGATGGAGCCAATATGTGGGTATCTACAACCGCAAGCCAGTAGCGTTCTTCTCCCTTGAGATGTCCAAGGAACAACTGGTTCTCCGAATGTTGTGTAGTGAGTCACGGATCAACAATTCAAACGTCCGCACAGGAAATCTAACCGAGCGCGACTTCGCCAGAATCGTCGACGGGGCTAGCCGGATCTCCGAAGCTGAGATATTTATCGATGATACGCCAGCTATTACTATTACTGAGCTCCGGGCCAAAGCCCGTCGTCTTCACCGAGATCACCAACTTGGACTGATCGTAGTCGATTATCTGCAGCTTCTCCGGAGCCCAGCGTACAGCCACTCACGTGAGCAGGAGATTTCAGATATCTCGCGATCGCTTAAGGCGCTCGCCAAGGAGCTCAATGTCCCGGTTGTGGCATTATCCCAGCTGAACCGCTCTGTAGAGTCGAGAACAGACAAGCGACCTATGATGTCCGACCTCCGAGAGTCTGGCGCTATAGAACAGGACGCTGACCTGATCATGTTTATCTACCGAGATGAGGTTTACAACAAAGAGAGCCCTGATAAGGGTGTTGCCGAGATTATCATCGCTAAACAGAGAACCGGTCCAACAGGAGCTATACGAGTCGCTTTCTCTGGTGAGCACACCCGTTTTGATAATCTAGAAGAGAGTGATTTCGGTGGGGCTGACGACGGCTCGAACACACCGTTTTAGTTACGCGAGGCATAGCGTTCTCCAAAAGTACGTATTACTGGCACGGACTTTTGCACATCACCATAACACCTCAGGGGGAGCGCGTTATTCATCAGTCGTGTTGGGTACAGCTTCAAGTAACGCCAAAACCTTGGGCGGCCAACGCACGAGGCCATAGGAGGGTTTTTCTTTGAAACGGAGAACCTCCGGCAGAACCGCTTCGAGCGATTCCTGCAACTTAGTATCTGCTTGGTCCTCGGGGGTTTGGGGAATCTCTTTTTTAAGAAGCCACCAAGCAACATTCACCTCTGCGCCGATCTCTGGGTCTTGCGCGAGTAGGTCTTGGGCGACTTCAATCTCCTCAACCGCCCCCTGAGCATTCCCGAGAGCTGCTCGCGCAAGTGCCCTGGCGAAGTGCACCCTTGGAACTGCCCCGAGGGCTGAATTCAGTCCGAGCTGCTCTGCCACGAATGCGTCCGCAGTTGCATATTGATGGAGCGCAACCAACATGCTCGCATGATGGCCTAGCTGGATCGCAGTCTGGTCAAGAAAAAATGCCTCGTACGAATAGCACAGGGCCTCCTGTTCCGCCCCATCAGCGAAGGCCAAATTGGAGATCGATCGCGCCGCCATGGCTGCTTGCACCCAATTCTGGGCACCCGAAAACTCATCGAAAGCGAGCTTTAACTGTTCACGTCCTTCAGCGAGCTGTCTTTGTCCTACATACACGTCTGCCATGGCGAGCGCATACCGCGGGTGGTCGCCATGGCTCCGCCGAAGATCACGGAGCAACTCTAGAGCTTCGTCAGCATATCCCTGCTGACCAAGAACTACTGCCAGGTTGTATCTGATAGTTGGGTCCCCTGGTGAAAGGAACAGCGCTCTCCGCAGCCGCGATTCTGCGTCGAACAAGCGCCCCCTTCCCGCAATACCGATAGATTCCGAGACGAGTCCGGAAACCAACAATTCGTTTGACGAGAGGAACGCGGGGCCACCACCACCAGAAGCAGCAACGGAGAACTCAGAATTAGTGCGGGGTACCGCACAGCCCGCTACCAGCATAACAGCTGCCCAGAGGATCGCACGCATCATACAAAACCTACCACGCAACACGAGAATACTTAGCCGCGACGAGAATGATGACTCCAAGGGCCGCCACGATGTAGGTAACCTTATCACGAAGAGCAAACACCAAAGGATCATCATGCACGATCCCACGCCTCGCCAAGAGCCAGATTCGGCTAATCCAGTATAGCAGTAGCGGACAGGCAAGCCATACAAGCGCTGGATGTGAGTACAAACGCGCAATCTCGTGACTACTGACGTAGAGGGCCAACACCAAAACCGATATGTATCCACTCGCAGCACCAAACGCCGCAATCTGCTCCAAATCACCAACCCAGTAGCCCCGCCCCCAGGTCTTCTTCTCATTTCGCTGTTGCAGCACCAGCAACTCGGAAAAGCGCTTTACGCACGCGAGGCTCAAGAACAGGAACATCGACAAGCCCATCAACCACTGGGAAACTTCTATGTTTGACGCCACGCCACCACCAACAATTCGGATCGTGTAGAGCATCGCGAGCAAAATAATATCAACTAATGCTAACGCCTTAAAGCGAAGCGAGTATAGCGTGGTCAGCACAAGGTAGAGCCCCAAGAGAGCCATAAACTGGGTGTGCACAAGTGCTGCCACGACGAAAGCAGATACAAAGAGGAGCGGAACAACAAGTATCGCCGAGCTCAGCGGCAGCTCTCCTGATGCACACGGACGCTTCCTCTTTCTTGGATGCTGCCGGTCCGACTCAAGATCAAGCAGATCGTTGAGCACGTATACACCCGATGCACATAATGAGAACGCAACTGCGGCAAGCGCGGAGTTCCAAATTGCCTGGATATCAAACCATCTGTGCGCGAGACCAACCGGGAGAAAAACAAGGATATTCTTCAGCCATTGGTGAATTCGCATTCCACGGAGCCAGGTGGACACAGACGCTCCCGTGACCGAAATGACTTCGCCATCCGGGAATTCCCTCCTGAAGCGCCCTGTGAATGCGCTTGATGAAGAGACGCAGACCTGGTGTTGCGATCTACGCCACACCGGAAAGTCAGCTTGTGAATCGCCGATATAACTCCAACTGTGCGAGCCGATGTGCGCCTCGATTGCGTCGGCCTTTGCAGCCCCTTTGCGATTAGCGTGCTCGTCTGACGCAACTATACTGTCTACCGAACCCAGCCTACGCGCGATTCCAGCTACTAGCGTATGATGAGAGGCCGAGGCGAGTATAACTCGACTCCCTCGCTCTCGTTGTTGTTTGAGGTACGCGACCACCTCCTCCCGAAGAGGTAGGCTCTCAAACCTAAGGGATGTCGCGCGGTCTGCTAGCCGCGCCTTGAGAACAGCCCTGCCCTGAAGCAGCCAGAACGGGATGATAAAGATGATCCACGGTCGCCGTTTGAGTGCGACTAGTAACGACTCATAGAGCAGATCAGTGGCCAACACGGTGCCGTCAACATCCGCGCATACTACCGTACCATCACCCGACGACTCGAAAGTGACCCCTTGCATTAACCTGTTCCTACTAACCGAATACCTTCCTCATATCGTACGCTACCAGAACCGCGACCAAAAGGGGGGAATTTCGCTGTAGAGGCTTCCAGCTGTTTCGCGTGGCTACTTGGGAGAACTGCGAAGCGCTGTGGCCGATGCGGCCTTGCTCGTTCTTGACATCGCCGATCAGGTGAGGTCAAGAAAGAGTGCGCAACAAAATAGCCGTTTTTGCCGGCTAAGCTCACATTACTAATCTTCCACTTGGATACCAGACAAACGGCCAAATGGAAGATTAGTAATAGCCCGTGGAGGCGGGCTAAAAACAGGAATACTAATTTTCCAGTATCCGGCATGCCGGTGGAAAATTAGTACAAGCTGAGTAAGTACCGAGCAGAATTTCAGACGAATCGAACTAATTGATACATTGCGCCCGAGCTCCCCCCAGGCTACCCTCGACCTCGTGCGAAGCGCTGTATTAAACCCGCTAGTCGCCTGGATTTTCGAGGAATTGCGTCTTACATGGCTACCAATGGAAAGAAACGGGAGTACCTCTCATGGGGACGCTTCCCGAGACCGCTCAACCAGCACGCTCTGACCGTACGATCGCTTTCTGAGCCTCTCCCCGTCCGTGCGCCCTCACAGACCGTCTTGCCGTACGGCCTTGGCAGGAGCTACGGCGACAGCTGCCTCAACGATGACAACTCAATAATCCCGATGGCCGGATTCGACCACTTCATTTCCTTTGACCCTAGTAAGGGAATTGTGTGCGCTGAAGCTGGCACAAGCCTCGCAACCATCCTTGACACATTTGTCCCCAGAGGTTGGTTCCTGCCCGTTTCACCCGGCACCAAGTTTGTCACCCTTGGGGGGGCTGTTGCGAATGACATCCACGGCAAAAACCACCACGTGGCTGGAACCTTCGGTCGACACGTTCGTCGCTTTGAGCTGCTGCGCTCGACTGGCGAACGGGTTGTGTGTTCCCCAACGGAGAACAAGGAGTTGTTCTGTGCCACCATCGCTGGATTGGGCCTGACGGGGCTAATAACCTGGGTCGAGATCCAGCTGATCCCCATCCGATCCCCCTATCTTGATACTCGTACGACGAAGTTTCGCAACCTTGATGAGTTTTTCGATATCTCCACAGAGAGCGATACACTCTTCGAATACAGCGTATCATGGGTTGATTGCACCTCTGAGGGTCAGAACCTTGGGCGCGGTCTTTTTATGGCTGGCAACTTCTCCGAAAAGACAAAACCCGGAAAACGGACTAACCTCGCGCTGCCATTCCCCTGTGAGGCCCCGGGTTGGTTACTCAACTCGCTCTTTATGAAGAGCTTTAACACCCTATACTACCACAAGCAGCGATCTCGTGTTGTCGATGGACTCACCCACTACGAACCATTTTTCTACCCACTCGATGCGATTCTCGACTGGAATCGAATGTACGGGCGTCGTGGTTTTTTTCAGTATCAACTAGTCGTTCCATTCGAGCAGGATCGCAGTATCATTAAAGAGATATTTGCCCGTATAACTCGGTCAAAGCGCGCATCGTTTCTCGCCGTCCTTAAGACTTTTGGGGACGTAACCTCCCCAGGTACACTCTCGTTCCCTCGCAAGGGAGTCACACTGGCCCTTGACTTCCCAAATGATGGCGCCCCTACGCTAGCGCTTATGAATGAGCTCGATTCCATAGTATTTGCGGCTGGCGGTGCCCTCTATGCCGCAAAGGACGCCCGAATGTCGCCCGACTCTTTTATTGCTTCATATCCGCGATGGCAGGAGTTTAGCTCATACATCGACCCCGCATTTTCTTCGAGCTTTTGGCGCAGAGTGAGGAAATAGAAGTAGGAAATACACTGGAGCTTTGATTACCCATGAAGAACGTAATGATTATAGGAGCAACTTCGGCTATCGCTACTGAGGTAGGGCGAGAATTTGCGAAGACGGGAGCATCACTATTCCTCTTCGCGCGTAACGAAGTGCGACTTGAGACCTTGGCGAATGACTTACGTGTGCGTGGTGCCGTCACAGTACATACCGCAACCTTCGATGCCCATGACCTCAACTCGCACGAACGTCGCCTTGAACAAGCGCTTGAGATAGTACAGGACATTGACGCCGTGCTCATTGCGCATGGGGAACTCCCCGATCAGCCCGAATGCCAAAAGACGTACGAAAAAACTGAGGAAGCGCTCCGTTCGAATTTACTAAGCCCGATCGCATTCCTCTCCTGGCTAGCCAATTACTTTGAGGCACGCGGTAGGGGTAATATCACAGTGATCTCTTCCGTAGCTGGAGACCGTGGGCGACAAAGCAACTACGTCTACGGTGCCGCTAAGGGGGGACTCTCAACCTTTCTGCAGGGGCTTCGGAATCGTTTAGCTCACTCCGGCGTCTCAGTTACCACGATTAAGCCCGGATTCGTTGATACTCCGATGACTCAGCACCTACCCAAAGGTCTCCTATTTGCTCAACCTACTACTGTGGGCAAGCGCATTCACAAAGCGATGGTCAGGGGGGAGAGTGTCGTCTACACCCCTTGGTTTTGGCGGCCTATCATGCTTGTTATCCAGCACATTCCTGAAGCTATATTCAAGCGAATGAAGCTTTAGTCAGGCGAGGTAATAGCACTCTTGCGACCCACTCAATTCCACGCCGATCCTAAACCTTGCGCGAGTGATTTTTGAAAAAAACCACTCGCAATAGCAGGGGTCGAGTAGCTAGGGGAAGTTACCTTCCCCCGGCTCTCACGGAACCGTACTTGTGGTTCTCACATACGGCTCTTCGGGCTTGGGACGTTTGCCGCC
>JBIKKR010000090.1:0-12502 GCA_044360225.1 Bdellovibrionota bacterium
CGTATCAGTTGGCGTCTCTGTCGGCGTGTAGGTTGGGGTGTTAGTTGGCGTATCGGTTGGAGTCTCAGTAGGTGTCTCTGTTGGAGTATCGGTAGGTGTGTCAGTAGGAGTTTCAGTCGGAGTATCAGTTGGAGTGTTGGTAGGAGTTTCGGTTGGCGTATAAGTCGGCGTATCAGTTGGCGTCTCTGTCGGCGTGTAGGTTGGGGTGTTAGTTGGCGTATCAGTTGGCGTATCGGTTGGGGTCTCGGTGGGTGTATCTGTCGGGGTATCAGTAGGTGTCTCTGTTGGAGTATCAGTGGGAGTGTTAGTAGGAGTTTCTGTCGGCGTATACGTCGGAGTTGATGTTGGAGTATAAGTTGGAATCTTAAGTACTCCTTCTGATTGGTCGAAGGATATATTGCTGTAAGAGCTCGGAACGCAATTCCAGATATTGTTTGTGCGGGTCCAATTGTTTCCGGATGCACAGTTGCTGTAACCCCCACTCAAGGTCACAGAACTTAAATCTCCGGAGGGTTGTGTCGCAGAATTCAAGACATTAAACGTCCCTGTCACACCAGTACCCACTGTGAAGGCTATCCTTCCTCCGGCAGTATTTGTGGAAGGTACTCCGTATTCAAGACTATTGGCTGCAATCGAGTCGTATGTAACACCCGGCACATTCCCATTAACTGTTAGGTTAATCGTTCCGTGGGTCATCGTGTTATTAATAAGTCCGCTTTGCGGATTAAGTTTTCCTCGGAAGGTAAGCGTGCCGATTGAGTTTGCAGAGGATCCGGGATTAAGCTGGGAATTGGCATTGAGGGTTGTGTCTCCAGTGATCGTTCCTGAGCCCCCGAGTATGGCGTTTGGACTCACAGTAACAGCGCCAACTGCTCCTGCTGCCTGAACACCATTTATGTAGAGGGAGCCAGCAGAGACGTTTGTTGCGCCAGTGTAGGTGTTGTTACCTGAGAGGACCCAGGTTCCGGTTCCCTCTTTGGTCACGGAGGCAGCGATTGAACCATGGTCTCCTATTACTCCGCTGAAGTCTCCGATACCTGTTGTTGTTGAGCCGCTGAAAACCAGGTTGCGTGTGCCGCTGCCAGCGTGTGCGTAGTTTGATGTGAATTTCAGAATACCGGACCCGGATTGCCTTATCTCACATCTGGTGGAGTCTACGTTACAAAGGAGCGTCTTGTTGGTGGTCTCCCCCGGCCCGGTGTATAGCAAAACCTGCGAATGAGTGCTTCCAACTCCAAAATTTATAGTTCCCGATGTTCCAAGTGGCGAGTTTTGTCCTGAATTACCTATGGCCGGCACCTCAAGGGTCGCGTTACGAACTAGAACTCCCCCAGAGAAGCTGTTGTTGGGGTTTGAAAGAGAAGTTATGCCGTTCAACGTATTTACACCGATAGTGCCGATTCCATCCGATATAGTGCCTTGCAGAACTAACGTGCCGCTGGAGTTGTGCTCCAAAACCTTTGGGCCAACGCTTCCTCCTCCTGATATCGCGCCGGTAATCGTTAACATTTTGCCGACATCAGGTATAATCCTATTAGTTCCGCCCATTAGGATGAAGTTTCTTGCAGTTGTCTCACTTGAGCCGATGTGAGCTAAATTAGCCAAATTCAATTCAACTGTGGGATTGGCTCCAAGAGAATCCTTAATTCCACCTGCTGGGTCACCTAGTTTCGCAACCCTGAGAGTTACATTCGAAATTACCGTCTTGCTCTCGTAGGTATTGGCACCATTAGATAGCGTTATCGTGCGAGAGTTGCCGCTGGTAGCAGTGAAGGTGAGGGAGTTAAGGTTTCCTCCTCCTGATAGCACCCCTGAAAGAATTAGGTTAGCTGGAGTTGCGCTGCTTGCGGAGGTTGAGTTGATGGTTTGATTAATTGGGAGCGCGGAATTTGGGAGGAACTCCAAATCAGAGGATATAGTATTAGAAGCGTTGGGTAGAGTAGTGTAGCTGTAGACAGCAGAGTTTGAGGAAGATGCTGTACTATTCACGGTAATTTTTGCCCCATTTACTGCAGAGAGGTTGCATCCGCCGGATGATCCTGTATTGAAGTTTATCCGAGAAATCGAGACACTTTCGGTTACTTTGGGTTGCACCGTGCATGGATTGAAGAAGTGTGCGATTTCATTCGGTGAATCTGGAAAGCCCGAATATCCTGTGGTTGACTGGCTCCAGTTTGCGGAATTATTAAAATTTGTGCCGTCGCTGGCTGTGTTATTCAACCATCCCTGGTTAAACCAGTTGACGATATTAGACCCAAAAGAGCTTAAAGGGTTGATAGGAGTTATGCGATTGTTGATGGAAGACCGAACGTCAAGGTACTTGAACTCATTTTCCGTTGAGCTCGATGGAAGTATCAACCATTGGGAGGTGGAAGTAGAATTTAGCGTAAGGCGATAAGTTGGTACACTAACAGCTGGCTTTAGTTTGATAAAGTTAGTAATCGTTGTTGTTTTTCCGGCTTCAAATTTTAGTGTGTCCGCAGCAGAAAAAATCTTCGTTAAGTTGTAGAAGGTATTATTACCCAGAATGCTCTGATTATATCCAGTTAAATTTACCGTAGATGTGTTCGCTTTGAATGTTGCACCGTCTATAGTAGTTAGATTTCCTTCGAGGTTTACCGACACAGTTTGGCTATAGATCCCGCTATTAATAGTAATTGACCCAGCTATCTCGGTAATGTCCGGCCTAGATTGAACTTCATCCTTGCCATCGATTATCGATACTTCAATGTTTGCCTTAACGCCAGTGCCAGGTTTAAATGCTGAGGCCGTGAATATATTAGCCACGCCATCTCCATCACCAACGTATCGCACCGTTCCTGCATTGAGGGTAAAGTTCGCCCAGTTGTTCGACGTGCTCTCATTGCCTCTAAGTACCAGGACTCCACCGTTAAGGGCTGAGCTTGTCGAGGTTAGATTAAAGCCGTTAAGATTGAGCAGGCCTGAGAATACCGTGAATGAATTGCAACTTATTGATTGGCCTTGGGTAAAGGAATCGAGCGCATCATCGGAGCGGATAACGAGATTCCCGTAGGAGGTAGCGAAGGTGTCTAGTCCGAAGTTGTCAGCAGCACCATCTGTGTCGCCGAGAAACTCAACGGTAGATGTTGTTGAATGAGTAAAGCTCGATCCTGAAGTGTTGCTAAATCGCGGGTTTCTCGTCTTTATTGTTCCGTTGTTACTAAGGGCGCCAGTAATCGTAACGGCGAATGGAAATGCAAGGTCGCCTGAGGTCGCATCGAGGAACAGTGTGCCCCCCTGACGGAGATCGTAGCCGCCCTGGATAGTAAGGATGCCACTCGTCACAGAGATTGTGCCTCCGCTCTGAACGATTCCGCCAGACCCAATAGTAAGTTTAGTCGGACTGCTAAAGGCTATCGTGCCAGTGTATCCGCTATTTATGGTGAGTGAGCGAGCAACGAGATCGGTGTTGTTAGTTGGAGATGTATTGCAAGATGAGAGAAAGACAACGTCATCGCCACTCGTCGGTAGCGTAGAATTGGAACTCTGGCCACATTGCGATGGGATAACATCTCTTTGCCAGTTACTAGCGCTATTGGTGTTGCCACCAGCTGGTCCAACCCAGTAATACGTGGCTGCATGAGCGGCGCTCATGTTTAGCAGTATTGCAAAGGAAGCTGTCAAAAGCCGCATTACTGCAAGGTGCAGACGAGACTTTTGGCGGGTCGAACGTTCCGACTCGCGACAATCGGTAGGTTTGTTGATTGGTAAGCGCAGAGGAGCGCGAGGTACACCCCTTCCGTCGGCGCTGCGCGAGCGCACGGATACCAGATCATCCCTGATGTATTGAGTGTCCTTACTCAAATAACACCGCAAAACAGATAACGTAATTCAGCACTGCTGAGCCCCCTCTGATCACTAGTGAGAGGGGGTGTCTATGTTTAGGATTACGGTGTTCCAGTTATTGTTGCGCCTAAGTTCCTAAATTGGTGTAGATAGCAAGGGCAATACTGCCCGATCTCTGTTTTAACGTTGTTTGTGCAAAAGGCGATTGGCTAACCGCATTTTGTTAAGAGTAAATCTGGTAGAGATATCAGATACTTTATAGATCGACCGCTGCGGTGCCTCCGGAGAGAGACCTCAAACAGGATATTTCCGATGAAAGCCTTGTAGGCAAACGCCGTTTGATTAACGAGCGACCGTCTACTGAATATTCAACCCAAAGCAGTTAATTATCTCTCGCCTGAGGCAGGTGTTGGCAGTGTTACGCCCAAGCCGCGTCCCAGTCTGCGCCCACTTGTAGAGAAGCTCTTCGAGAACTAACTTAAATTTAGACATGCCCGGCACCTTGTCAGAGTTTGGAAATACTGAATCGATGATCTCAAGCACGGTCCTTGATGTGAATTCAGTCGGACTTCCATCTGTTCGAAAACCCAAGTTGAAGGGTTGTATGTCAGATAGCTTAAGTTTAAGAGCACTAGAGTTTCGTAAGACGAGATCAAATGTTTCGCGTGGCCAGAGAGAAGATCGTGTGTCTTGCATCACGCTGGTGGCCGTTTTGTCGCTCGGAAATTCGAGTTTTTCGATTGATTTTCTCAGAGACACCGGTTTTCCAGAGACCCTATCGTATCGCTTAGCCTCAGGAAGCGTGCCTCCATGGGCTTTCGTCAGGGCTCCAACTACCCCTTGATTAAAGGCACTCTGCGAGCACGGATATTCGATCACTGAGTGTACCCCCGATACTGACTCACGTCCCTCACCGCTTTGGGCCATGATAAAGGCACATTCACTGCCCTTGATTGTAAGAGATAGCGTACCCATGAATTCACGAATCTTGTAACTCTTGACTGATGGACCAAATATACACGTGTCAACTGGGCGCTTAGCGAGTATCACGAGACATGCCTGCAGTGATCCCGGCTCCTCAATCGTTTCGAATAGCTGTGTCGACTCTAAGTTGTTCTTTAACCGAGCCTTAGAGCTCAGCCGGTAATCGATTAATAGACAGGCGCCTAGAGGTGCGGTGCTATTGGTATCTCTGGCCGGATTTGGAGGCTGCACCGTGTTGGGGCTGTTGCTATTTTCATCTTGAGACTTCATGCTCTCGATCCCTTATGCTTGCACACTAACTTCATAATGAGACCTTCGGCACATACACGAAAAATCTGAACCAAGATTTTTGCAGCTCACATCGGCTGACCAAAGTGCCCTTGCTAAAATCCTATTATGTTCTTTCGCATTTCAACCGACCCTACGGGTAAGTAGGTGAGGAGAGTCTAATAGAGATTACCGTTGCTAGCTGCTCGCATGACGTTATCGCGACCCTGCAGCGCTGGAGGAATTATATGAATCAAACTACGAAGTCATCATGCGCCCCGCTCGATGTATGCCTCTTGGTTGACTACAGACTGAGTTCACGAACCCTGATCAGGGAGCAGGTATCGACTACAAATATCTTCGGTGAGGTGTACGAGGAAGGGGCGATGTCGGTTGGATTGGACCTGGTCAGGGCACGAAAGGTAGAGGCTTGTATATTCGGCCCCTCAGTCAAGCCTGAAAAGATTCAGGAGTTCATTCTCGCAACGCAGCGCTCTACCGGCTCAGCTCAGTGTGCCTTTCTGGTGTTTCAGCCAAAGGATCGTCAGGAGTCAATACCGGGAGCGCACTCGGTAATGAATTTCCCCGCCTCTCAACCGTATTTTAATGTAGGATTAGTTCAGGCGCTCGCGGGAGCTCATGGGGGAACGGTCCCCTCTATAAAAAAGCGCGATCCTCATAGCGGAGAAGTGGTCTCGTTGCGGGATCGGTTGGCGCAGCTTGATTTCCCAGGCAAGCAACCAAAGGCTGAGCAGAGGGGTGAATTTGGAGGTGAGCCATGGCCGCAAGGGGTGCCGGAGGAAGCAGTTAAAAATTTCCCCACCCTCTGTGATCGACTTCTCGAGGTTGAGCCCTACTATCTTAAATTTAAGATCGATGGCACCCCATCTGATTTTACCAAGAATGCAATTCGAGAGGTTATTGAAGAGGTGTTCCCTCACGCTGAAGCGTCTGCGGCCATGCGTGATTTTAAGCTTATCTTGGAGAGGCACCTGTACTCATGGATTAAGTCTGCAACGCTCCATGGAAGAGTCGCAGCGAGCGCAGCTTTACGTCGCGCGATTATTCATAGCTTTAGAGAGCCTGTCGGGCCAGTTTCGAAGAGGAATGAAGGGGGTAAGGCTGTTGAGTCTAAAGGCGCGTAGAAAGGCGAGGGAACGGCTCGCGTACATGAGCCTTTGCCACGCTTGCCTACAGTAGAATCTCCGAACGCAGGTACATAATCACTGCGTTGTCATAGTCGACATTTGCTCCGGGATTCGTGATGAGTTGCAACGATGGTTGGATGGTCAGCCACGGTCGAAGGACAGCTCTATACGTTAGCTCGGCGTTTCCTTCATAGGATTCCGTGCCGGGATTGTTACGCTGATATGTTGAGCCGATCTGTGCGCGTCCCCAGGCTAAGCCAAGCACATCATCTGGCCCCCAATCAAAGAGTCCTTTGTAGCGAAGGCCTGCTCCGAAATACCAAGAGTTGAAGTTGCGAGTATTGTCGGCCTGTCCAACCTGAAAAAAACCGCCTAACCCACGCGTGTAACTCTCGTCTTCACTCGCAAGCAATACCTGTCCAACTACATAGCTTCCGGAGTTGGCGTGCATAACACCTCCATCAGCAGCATCAAATTCCCCGGAATTATACCAGCCTCCTACAGCTAGTTTGTAAGGTCGCTTCCCCTCGGCGCTCTCCGAGATCCCTAACTCCATTAAAGAGTGAGCACCATCCTTTTTGCTTAACCCCCAATCTATCTTGCGATTGTTGTCCTGCCGTGTCGGATTGCCATCGTAGACCCCTGCCAGAAGGTACGCGGACTCGGAGAGCTTTACTTTCGCCCGAGAACCTAATCCTGTGCACGGGTAGAAGGACCACCACATCTGGGTCATCGTTGAAGGGGTCCAAAACCCGCTATGCACAAACTCCCACCCATAATCGAGAACTGCGAAGTCAAGGGAATAATCATGAATGCCCGCGAGCAACGATAGCCGATCATCGAAGAACGTGTGCTCATAGTACATCTGATAGGGCTCGATGCCATCTGGTGCATCGATACTGCTTGAGTACTGATAATCTCCAACTACCCGTGACGGCATGCGCCCGTACACCCCGATCCCTTCAAGCACGAATTTACCGTTATCGAACCAGCCTGCCTTTTCAGTGTTGACCGTCAAAGACAGGTACAGATTGCCAACTACTCCACCCCCTCGATGGGCTCCACCAGTTGTGTTCGCATAGGCATCGTGCATCGCAAGTGCGTACAGCTCAAACCCAGAGCTGTCTGGATCCGGAAATGGGATGGTATCCCCAAAGAGGCGCTCAAGGGAGGCCGGGGGCTCTGACACCTCTGTAGAGTCGACTGAGGGTGGGGTACCTGTTTCACCCGCGTCGTCGTTGGGAGTGGCGTATGCCTGTCCCAAACCTATCACCAGGGCGCAGCATACACTGCGGAGGCCGCTGATATAGCGGCGGTTTGATACGCTCGTGGTGCACGCGATTCCTCGAATGATAATCATAATCATTAACTTCTAATCCAACTGGTCCGGATGATCAGGATCGTCGCTCCCGGTTCTTCGTGCTGACTGGTTGCTATTACCGCTTGCCATGCCATGAATCTGCGATATCAGACGTGAGATAAAGAGAGTCTGTTTCGTCAATTGGGTTATGTGCGAGAAGCCCTCATCCCCACCCTCTTTGCACATCTGCTCCATGGAGCTAGCAAGGCTTGCTGACGCCCTGGCACCAACGTCAAGCAGCAGGCCTTTGAGTGCGTGAGAGGCGAATCGCAGCTGCTCAACGTTACGAGCTTGTTTCGCCTCGTTTAGCTTCTGTAACTGCTCTCTGAAACAATCCATAAACGCGCTGAAAATAAGCAGCGTTCTTCTGACGGAGTTTCCGCTTCTCTCAATGACGTCCGCGATATCGAGCACACGTTGGAAATCTTCAGGGCTTAATGGATCTTCGGATAAAGAGAATAGCTTTACAAGTCCATCATCCTTCTTGGCAATCTGTGTCCAGAGACGAAAGCCTAACTCCGCGAGCTCATCTTCGCTGAGCTGTAGCGTTACAGATTTTGGACTTACTCTATTCGCAGCGGTTGGCTGTTGGCCAGTCAGTCGTTGCATTACCTGTCCGAGTCTCAGAGGATCTAGGGGTTTTGTCACCACATCGTCGACTCCGAAATTGCGCATCCGACTTACTTCCTCGGTCATAGCGTGGGCAGTAACTGCTATAACAGGAAGATGAGCCGCACGTCCCAGCGAACTCTCCAGCGATCGGATCTGAGATGTTGCATTGAGCCCATCAAGTAGAGGCATTTGAACATCAGTGAGTATTATATCGAATTTGGGTGTTCCTGATACGCCCTCAAATGACTCCCGTACTCGAGTCACCAAATCAATACCGTTTTCGACGCACACGACGTGATGACCAGCATCTCTTAGCAGCTCAGTCAAAATGATTCGGTTTGTCTGGGCGTCATCAGCGATCAGCACCTCCAACGGGCGCTGTGATTGTAACGACACGTCCTCTGAGTCCTCCCATCCTTCGGAATTCAGTGCTATGTCGCCATTGACTACCCCTAAAATATCAAGCAATGAAATAGGGCGAGTGACAACAAACGGTACCTCCAAGGCGAAGAGGCGCTCTCTGACTGAGATCTCAAAAGGCGAGAGAATCGACACTACTGGCACTGACTCACGCCCTCGGAGCTCCACCACAAGGTCAAAGACTCGCGAGCGTTTTAACGCCTCACTGGTTACGATAATCAAACCATACTGACCGAGTGAACGCGAGAGCATATCAAGCTCTGCGCAGTCGTCGCACCTAACGATTTCCGGAATATATCCATAGTCTTCAAGCTCCTGGGCAAACCTCTCCGCGGTCACGGACGCCTCATCAATTAATGCAACTCGTGCCGAACACAGAGTTGGTCTATACACAACAGGTGTAGCGCTAGCCGGCACAGCAAACGGGATGCTCAATATAAACTGAGAACCTTGTCCGACGGTGCTCACTACCCGAACCTCTCCTCCCATACCCTCGACGAACTGTTTGACGATCGTTAGACCCAAGCCAGTTCCAGTGAACATGCGCGAGACCGATTCATCCGCCTGACTAAACGGTTGAAAGATATGATCGATTCGGTCTGCAGGGATGCCGACACCGGTGTCAGAGACTTTGAATTCAATTCTGATGTGACTCGACTCTCTCTCTAGGATCGTTGCAGAAAGTCCGATCTGTCCCTCTTTAGTGAACTTGGTGGCGTTACCAAGGAGATTGACTAACATTTGCTTTAGTCTGAGAGGATCTCCCTCTACAGTGTTAGGTATGCCTTGTGGGATCTGGACAAAAAGCTCAAGCGATCCTTTCTCCTCAACACGAGGACCAACGATCTGAATAGCCTCTCGGATTACCTCATGAAGCGAGAATTCGGTGCGCTCAAGGATTAACTTTCCGGCCTCAGCCTTTGAGAAATCCAATATCTCATTGATTGTTTCGAGCAGTCCGAAGGCCGAATTGCGCGCCATCATGATATAGTTTCGCTTAGCATTAGAACGCTCTTCTTTGAGAAGAATTCGAAGCATTCCCGTAATGCTGTGAATAGGAGTGCGAAGCTCGTGGCTAACTTTGGCGATGAAGGAGGATTTGGCGGCGTTGGCGGTCTGTGCGCTATGCAGAGCCTTGTCAAGGTTAGAGTAGGATTCAGATAGAGTTTCAATGAGGGTGTTAAATACTCTGGCGAGAATACCAATCTCATCCCCTCTGCCGGTCTCTAAACGTTTCTGGAATATCTCCGTCACTGACGAAACTGAAAGGGCGCGCGCCATTTTTTTAATTGGACTAAGTACAAACAGATTCAGCGCTGAGATTATAGCGATGCTTCCAATTACGAGGCTCGCAAGAATCGCAATCATGAGAATGCTTAGAATCCTTCGGGTTTGCCTCTGCGATTCGTTCGGAGTTGTGAAATCTGCTCGTAGCGTAGGTAGACCATCCAAATCATAGATTTGCAGAAAACTATGCACCTCATTTCTGGTCAGTGTAGTGCCTGAATCAGCAGAATCATCTGGTGCTCCTTCATTATGCGCGATGATGTGATCCACTGATAAATCTATCTGGGTTAGTTCTCGAATTTCTGAAATGGTGTCCTCATCAATTGGGCGTGTAAATAGTAGTGTGCCGGCTGGATCGGAGTTCCCAGAGGTGGGGATAATTGCTCCTAACGCTAAAAAGAAGGAGCGACCGTCCAGAGAAATAATTCCGCCCAAGCCGCTACGATCTGGCTTCTTAATAAATGTCGAGATCGGGACACTAGAAGTCAGTTTCCTAAAATTTTCCGAGCTAAGAGGAACTACTTTTTCCGCCTCATTATCAAGCTGTCCGTGGGCAAGCACAGATCCTAGAGAATCAAAAACGACGAAGTGCGGGAAGCCAGCTGCAGAAAGGGAAGCATAGTATAGCTCCTTTTCGATGAAGTCATCACTTTTCCCGGTTGCGAATTCATAAGCCATGTCATATTGCGCCCATTCAGTGACGGTGCTTCTGAGTAATCGATTGGATATCGCAGAGAAAGATTGTGAAACTCGTGCAATGTTCTTATGCGCGGCTTGTCGTTCAAGTTGGCTAAACTCCTGCTCTAAGATTACGTTGAACGCTAATTGAATTCCGAGGCCAAGACCAAGGAAGATTACCGTAACCACCGCAATGATTTTAGTTCTTATTCCAATATTGAGCGCGATATTCATTTGACTAGGAGCCACAAATTTCGAAATTAAACGATAAAACTACTTGAAGTTGAGAGTCCCCTTTTGCGAATAGGGATTCGAATTTAGAGAATGAGTAACGAACGCTGTCTTATAACCAGTAGGCACAATTGAGTCATCGTGTTGCCAGTGTAGTGAGTTCGCTATGTTAGGGGGCTTTTCTATAAGATTTAGTGAAATTCTTCTCAGAGACCGATCTTAGAACCTCGGTCTATATGAGGGAGGTGCTCTTGACTAGTATCGGCAAAATAAACACCCTAGGAAGAGAGGGCGTGAGGATGAGTGTCAGTGGGCAGTTTCTTAATAATTAGGGTAGAAAAATGAGCGGAGTGGGTGAGGCTTTCAGTAATATAGATTTAGTAGCGCAGTGCATGTCTGATCAGGCTCGTTCTGAGGCTTTTGACCGTGCTCTAAAGGAGCTCATTAGACCAGGCATGACTGTTCTGGACGTTGGTACAGGGTCCGGGCTGCTTGCGATGATGGCCGCTCGTGCAGGGGCTAGTAAGGTTTTGGCGGTTGAATTGGATCCACTAGTAGCCGATGCTGCGAAGAGGAATATCGAGGAAAACAGGCTGCAAGAGAAAATTAGTGTTGTTACTGGAGATGCCACAAACTGGAACCTGCCCATGAATGTGAGGCCGTTCGATGTGGTAGTTATGGAGCTACTCACCACGGCGATGATCGATGAGGATCAAGTTGGGGCCTCAAATAATCTGCATCGAGCAAAATTAGTCGACCAGAGCACCGTGTTTGTTCCTGGGAGGCTAGATACCTACGCAAGCATGGGCGCCATGAATTTTTCTGTCTGTGACTTCCAAATGAAGATGGTAAGGCATTTATGGCAGGGATTCCCCGATGTGAACTTTTATGCACAAATGTGCGATCAAGCTCTGTTAAGGAGTGAGTCTTTCTCTTCGATTGTCCAGCCCACGGTCGACAAGACCATCGAATTGGTTGCTAGGGAGGAAGGAGTGATTAACTCGGTATGCTTGGTATCGGAAACATTTTTATCGCCGTCGGTACGTGTGTGGGATTCTCTGGCCATGAACGCTCCTATTGTTATACCTGTGGACCCTTTTCGGGTAGCATCGGGAGATACAGTGAGGTTGAGGATTCGCTACACATACGGCGCTGGTTTTGGCAGTCTCAAACTAGGAGTAGTTGGCCTTCAGAGGAAGCTAAAGAATGCCGTCTAGTGTTATAGACCGCCCCAAATTCGAGAGTGCTGCAGCCAATCATGACAGCTTTATTGGAGCAAGTGCGGCAAACGATGATGTCATCGATTTGGGGCGACTCGGACGGGTTGCAGTGGGCCTGTCAACTTATTCTACGCTGACCTTTTTATTCGATTACCCGCTTTTCGGAGCTGTTATTTTTTACTTTGGGGCTTTGAAAGGCAGCTTGATTATGATGGCTCTTTCCCTTTTTGTAGACCTATGTTCAATAAGGATCTACGATTGGTCCAAGAAGGATTGGCTTGCTCTTGAGTTTATAAGGTCACATCGGAGGTACGCCGGTAAAAACCTGATTCGAAGGATGCTACGCTGGATTTTGACGGGCACACCGACGGTCGTGCAGGTGATATTTTTGTCGTTGAAATTTAACGCCTTTATAGTAACGGCATTACTCCGGGATCCAAGCTCTTCATTTAAAGGTCTCAGCGGTCATGATCGTGGTGTATTCGCTC
>JBIKKR010000218.1:0-3749 GCA_044360225.1 Bdellovibrionota bacterium
CGATGCCTCATCGATAAGCACCACATCGAACCCTTGGAGATCTTGGCTTGAGAGCATCGCGTGTGTTGCTGTGGTGGCGATGATACGCGCCCTGTCGAGCAAACTAAGGCGCAAGTCCCTAACAAACTTTTCAAGCACCGCAATCGCCTCTGTAAGCTCAAGTTGCCGACTCGACAACTCAATAGTGCTCTCTTCAAGGGATCGCCTATCACACCCTTGGAGTTCACCACTTACCCGATCCAAGCACTCATCCATGAAATCAACGATCTCCTCACGAGACTCGCTCTTGAGCTGCCCATCTCCGTCAGGACTGACGACTCGTTCAATCGTATTCACAAACTCCTCATCAGGTAGCGCGTCGGAGTTTCTAACCCGGTCGATCTCTGCGCGTAACTGCTGATGAGTGTCGAGCAGCGCTATCTTTCGCGATGCACTAAAAAGCTGGTCACGTACCTCGGATAACTCACGAGTAAGCGCTGCCAATCGACTCGACACCTTGTCGTGGCTCTTGTTGATTACAGCATCCAGACTGACCTGGTCGGCGTACTGCTTGATCAGTGATTCCCTGACCATCGTTCCGACTCTGAGGATGCTACCCTCAGCAACCGCAGCCCTCCGGCTGCGCTCCATTATTCGCTTGCACAGACTCTCCACTACACCGTCTACAGCGTGATTTGTGTGCGAAACTATCAGAACTCTCTTGTTATCCTGATACAGCTGCAGGGCAAGCGCCGCCAGAAGTACAGTCTTTCCCGTACCTGGTGGCCCCCAAACGTACGTCACCGGCTGGCTCAAGCATCGCACTAAGGCCTCGCTTTGATCTTCTGTAAGGTCCTCCGGTGGCTTTACATTCGACAGCTCGGTGAAATCGGACGGCCTCCTATCCAGACGGAGCACGCGCGTGGCAAGGTCACCATTCCACCCAAGGTGTTCACCAGGGCCCTTGAGCTCCTTGAGCCTCAGAATCAGCGCCTGCAGAAGGTCTTGATCCTGGGTCTCAATCCGAGCGCTCCTGACAAATGGCCCGAGGTCGGTGGCTACGGCGATTGAAACCGAACGCCCGGTGGCGTGCTGAGACACAGACCGGACCGTGCCGTGATAAAACGAGTCCCCTACGATCAGCTGCAGCGATGTATCTTCACGAAGGTCGGTATCGCCCTGAAGATCGAAGGAATAGAAAAAACGACCACGCTCGGCTGATATACGCCGACCGTTCACCACCTTGCGCTCCCGACGGCTAGCTCGGTGCTCTCGGCGCTCAATTTCACACGCCGTCAGGAAGCATGCTATGGGGTCGAGCTCATGCTGCTCCGTCATTACTCCGCTTCTATCATATGTATATACGTACGCCCAGAGAATTTTTTAGCAACTTCTCCCTGTATTTATACGATAATAAGGAAAAGTATGAACCTTCTTCCACGCGAAAAATTAGAAGTCATGGGAGCTCGGGCGCTGACCGATGAGGAGCTCTTAGCCGTAATGCTGGGCTCAGGCACAAAGGGCTGTCCGGTTGGCACTTTGGCAACCAAGGTACTGCCACACCTTGAGCTTGCGGGGAGTGACGTTGATGTAGGCGTGCTTCAGGATGTACCCGGTATAGGGCCCTCCAAGGCCCTCCTTCTAGCCGCATCGATTGAGTTTTCACGACGACGCATCCGGCCAGATGGAATCAGAATCCGCGGTGCCACAGACGTATTACCGCTCTTACAACACCTCGTTGATAAGCCACAGGAGCACGTAGTGACGATCTCATTGAGCGGAGCGCACGAGGTCCTCAAGACACGAACTGTAAGCATAGGACTTCTGACCAGCTGTCCAATACACCCTCGAGAGATATTTGTGGGGCCGATCTCGGACCACGCCTACTCCATAATACTCGCACACAACCATCCATCAGGAGATCCAACTCCGAGCCAAGAAGATAGAAACGTGACTCGCCAGATTTCGTTAGCCGCACAGACCCTGGGGATGAAGTTACTCGATCACATTATCTTTGCCAGGCGAGGCTATTTCAGCTTTCAAGAACATGGGGAGCTATAGCCAATCGTGACTACGATACCACCTGGCGGTCTCGCGCAGGCCAGACTCCACTGAGTAGGTATAGGTATAATCGAGGTGACTACGCAGCTTACGGGTGTCGAACGCCCGATCCTTTGTGAAAAACGCAACGCGCCTGCGATACAGAGGGGGCTCAATTCCCAAAGGCCTACACACCGCTTCACATATGTCGGCCAGTACAAATAGTGGCCACGCTGGTAACCGAACAAAGGTGAGTCGTGTGTTGCCTATTTCAGTCGCTATAGTACGAGCAATATCCTCCAACCTACTCGGCTCTGGATTGCCTGCAATATACACCTCACCAAGCGCCCGAGGTGCTATGGCTGCTGTGATGAATATATCCGTGAGATCCTCTACGTGTATCAGGTGATACAAGCCCTTACCCGCACCAAATAACGGAAAAAATCGGCGGGAAGCCATCTTAAATAGCTTTAACAACCGACGATCTCCCGGCCCGTAAATGGCTGCAGGTCGAATGATCGTAAGCGGCAGTCCCTTCTGCGCCCCAAAAGTAGTAATCCACTGCTCTGCATCGGCTTTCGTCTGCTGATAAATATCTCCCGGACTAAACCGATACTGTTCATCCGCGGGGGGGGCATCGATATGGCCGTGAACACCGACTGTAGAGACGTGAAGAAAGCGCTTAAAAACATCGCTGCTCACAACGCTTTCAGCGAGTAGTTTTGTACTCTCTACATGAACCTTGCGATAGGTGTCGTCGGTAATCTTAGCTTCACGGTAGGCTGCTGCCACATGAAAGATATACTCAACACCCCGCGTAGCCCGGTGGATTACTTCAGGATCGAATACATCTCCTTCGATCCACTCGATTGGCAATTCTGCCAAATCACCGCGCTGGGAGGATCCCCTGATGATAGCAACCACACGGGCACCTGCCGCAACTAACTTACGCGTTAGGACCCTTCCCGTAAAACCTGTAGCACCTGTTACCAGGACTCGCGCCCCTTGCGGCAGCTGCACGCCTACTGTCACTCTGCTCTCCTTCGCTAAAAATTGATATTTGCCGTTAGTCGCACCGTTGGATCGTTAAAAACAGGCTCATTAAAATATTTTATCTGGTCAAGAGCGATATCCTGACCGAAGATATTTTGAACGTCCAGCAAGATCAACCCGTGTCTGGTAGGCAGCCTATACCCGGTCCCGGCACCCATCAGCTTTGTGAAGAAACAAAAGATCAACCCACGACCTCCGTAGTTGTTCGTGAGCGCGCCATTATTACGCCACCCGCCTTTGGACTCAAGAGGGTCTTACTCGTTGAATTAGACGGCAACGGCGATTCCTCTCGTTGGTACGATCCCGCCACCTCAGAGGGTCATTGTTATCGATGAAACCACCTACGCGGGGTTCAGCGTCAGCTTCGCACCCCTGTGACCACGGCGGCTCCACGCCGAACTATATGGCGATAGGGGATTCGGCACATCTCACCTCTCGTCTTGAGAGCATCAAAAAGCACCTCAGAGTCGCTGACCTCTATCTGGCTTAGATTGAGTCCCTCTTAGCCTCCTTGCTCGATGCCGAATAGAACGGAGCGATAGAGTTTACGAGTAAGTAGCGCAGATACTTGACCTAACGCAGTGCGCGCGTCCTCAATACGCGGCCAACTACGAGTAGCAGCAATCCACCTACGAGATATGTTAACGGCCGAGCCCATAATTCTGACCAGAGTGGCA
>JBIKKR010000085.1:0-13415 GCA_044360225.1 Bdellovibrionota bacterium
GGTTTTACTGTCGCTGTGTTTGCTATGATCTCTAGGCCAACATCCCGTGAGCCTGTGAAGGCGATCATCGATACTGCTGGATTTTCGACAAGAGCTTTGCCAACCTCCTCACCGCGACCTGGTAGGAAGGCAAAGCAGTCCGCAGGGACTCCAGCTTGCAGCACAAGCTTAGCGAGCTCGTGGCCTACGATGCTGGTCTGCTCGGCTGGCTTAAAGACAACCGTGTTTCCTGTCACCAAGGCAGCTGCTGCCATTCCGCAGGCTATCGCAAGGGGGAAATTCCACGGCGATATAACAGCAACGACACCACGTGGCTGGTAGAGGTAGTGGTTCTCCTCGCCGAGTACCTGTTCGGTTAGCAGCGGAGGTCCCAGTCTGCGCATCTCAGCGGCGTAGTACAGACAAAAATCGATCGCCTCAGCCACATCGGCGTCAGCTTCGCGCCACGGCTTTCCTGCCTCCCGAATCAGCAACGAGGTGAAGAACAAGGCCCGCTCCTTTATGAGGAATCCCAGTCGCTCAATTATCGCGGCACGCTCCCCATACGGCCGTGCGCGCCAGGCGCTCAAGCCCTTTGCGCACACCGCGACAGCTCGCGACGCCTGCTCAACCGATGCGAATGATGTGGTTCCAACGGTGATCCGTCTATCGCTCGGATCCGTGCGTGATATCTTCTCTCTTCCAGCCTCGCTCACTCCAGCGATAATTGGCATCGCTGAGAAACCTTGGGCTTGGAGCTGTTGGTTAAAAGATTCCAATGCGTCAGACAGCGAGCGGCGAACCTCTGGGAGTGAGAAATCAGCCAGTGGTTGATTTTTGAATAAGCTACTGGTCGTCATGATATCCCCTCTATGTATGATACAAGCGTTAGTATTCGAGGTTGCACGCCACAGTATCTTTGACAGTATCATTACTTATGGCGACACTCTCATTCTCCGTCCTGATTCGGTCAAGTGAAGGCAGTGTACATGCAGCTGTGATCTTTGATGCAGGCGGCTCAGAAGGGTCCTTGAGCAAGTTTTGAATCTCAGAGTGCTCGAAGAAGGTGTGCCGAAGAAAGGATTCATTCGATGTATTCTCCAAGAGTCGACGAACGAGGTATCCCATCCCCGGTAAAAGTTCGCCTAACGGGACATACATTCTGGTCAGGTATCCCCGGTGAGCAAATGCCTGAGCGATCGGCTCAGCCATTCCATAAAGAACCTGAATCTCAAAATCTTTCTTCGTAAGCCCCTTACTCTCTGCGTAGCAGCAGGCGTGAGAGAGTGAGCGGATGTTGTGGGACCCGAACGCTGGCAAACAGAGGTGCGTGTTGTCGAGTAGTACGCGGCTTAGGTTCTCGTAGGACGCATCAGAGAGGCGCTTCTCTTCAAAGAGTGGGAAGTCCCAATGGTTTTGGGCGCTAATAACGCGCTCCATGTCCCAGTAGGCACCCTTGACTAAACGGATTGCAATCGGCGCGCCACGGCTGTTAGCAAATGAGAGCATCTCACTGACCCGTTCGGCTGCACCTTTAGCGTACGCTTGAATGACGATCCCCGGGTACGGCACATCGCGAAATTCATCGGAACCAAACACTCGCTTGTACGTATCGTAAATTATCGGATTGTTACCAGAATCCTCTGCATCCACATATACGAACGCCTGATATTTCTTTGCGCGACGGACTATCTCTCCGAGCCGCTCACTCAAGATATCGACACTTCGAGCATAGTTGAGCGATCCGGTTTGCGAGTAAAGCGCCGTAAGTTTGACCGAGATGCAGACCGGACTCGATTCGCCTGGATGCCCCGGCAGTATCGGGCGCGCCTCGCGCCATGAGGGGATCGTTCCGCAGAACGTCTCCAGCGCATCGAGGTATCGTTGTTGATACTCAGAGGCCTCACCCTCGCACACGCAGAACTCTCCAAGGAGGTCTACGGTGAACGAAAATCCTTGACTGCGGAGCCTTCGGAGCACCGGCAGCGCTTTTTGTGGAGTGTGGCCGGCAATAAAAAGATTCGCCATCTGTTGCACGCCCAAGGTGACTGCCTTGGCCGTGAGCCATGCGCCGAGGTTGCTTCTCGACCACCCGACCACCCATCCGAGCGCTGGGTGAATCCGATTCGCTGGCTCTGTTAAGTATAGCTGGACGTGCTTAGCTATTGCTTCTGGAGTTTTAAGAGTTGGGAGGACATCAACGAGTCGGAAAAGGTTGACTTTGAAATCGGGCCGCGACATCGACCACTGCATCATCCGCGCGTTCCAAAAGCGGATCTCAAGCGGCGACATCTCAAAGTCCTCAAGGTCCTTGAACACTCCGGTGCCAAATTCGATAATCTTTTGATTAAGCTCGGATGATAGCGCTGTTTGATCCATAACAAATTTCGCTTTTAGCGGCGCTTCGGAAATCGCAAGTGCTCAAGCTTTATTCAGTGGTATCAGGAATCTAGGTGCTCCGCAAGGAAGTTTTTGCGGCGGCTGAAGTAATCCTACAGAGCTGCCTGCTCCGTAATATGACTGCGGATAGGCAGGCAGTATTTCTTCAACGCAGCAGCGACACACTGCTTGGCGAAATCCTCGCCAGCTGGTGGATAGATCAGGTCTTTTGTACGTCCGGAAAACGGAGCTTGCACCTGGCCGTTGATGCTCATCTTGACGTAAAAATCGCGGATCGCCAAATTTACGAGGTCTCCGTCGCTAAAGACCGGTGAGAACTCACTCGCAACCGTTGCTGCATCCTCAGCCCCGATGCGAAACGATAGCAGGTTGGCGATATTTCCAAAGATCGTTTGCCGAATCTGTTTGGGAAGCTGGTTAAGGTACTGGTTCGCAAAGGTTAGGCTAAGGTTGTACTTACGCGCTTCGCTCAAGATCTCACCGAAGGATTCTGTGGCAAAGTTCTGAAACTCGTCTACGTAAAGGTAGAAATCTTCACGATCTTCAGCAGCAACATCAGCTCTGGACATCGCCGCCTCATAGATCTTCCAGACGAGCATCGAACCGAGCAGCGAAGCATTTTCTGAGCCAAGGACCCCCTTGGAGATCTTCAGAAGAACGATCTTGCGATTGTCCATGAACTCGCGGAAGTTAAAGAGGTTGCCCGACTGTCCGAGGATGTGGCGCATCGTCTCAGTTGCGAGCAGCTCATCGAGGCGGTTTAGGAGTCTCGAAATTGGACCCTCTTCGAATTCCTTGCGTCGTGCAGTGAACTCACGTAGCCAGAACCGTTTTACCGATTCATCTCGCGCCTGCCTAACGATGTCGCCCCTGAATCGCTCATCAGACAACATCTTTCGGAGCGATACGAGGTTGCAGCCCGGCATCGTCACTAAGCCTAGTACTGCGTATCGTAGGACTAGGTCCATGCGCTCGCTCCAGTCACTACCGAAGGTACGTTTGAATGAGTCAAGGAAGCTCATCGCTACGCGCAACTTGAGCTCGGGTCGAACCGGGGCCATCGGATTAAAGCTCGGGGCGTAGTCAGGATTGCCAGGATCAAAGAGGACGACGTCATCAATGCGGTGACGTGGAATGAGACGGAGGATGTCATCGATCAGGTCTCCGTGGGGGTCTATTACCGCGCACCCGTATCCCTTCTCCATGTCATCGCGCACGAGAAGCTGAATGAGGCACGATTTGCCAGTCCCAGATTTCCCCATAATGTAGAGGTGGCGTCTACGATCCGCGCGCTGGAAGCCAAAATGCAGCTCGTGATCTCGATAGTTGGTATGGGCTACGTCACCCACAGTTGGGTCTTTCTTTGAAGCTGGAACATCCGGTGGTGCAGGCGCTTTTTTGGAGAGCACTTGGGCCGTAGCTGCTATGTCACCGAGTGTTGGCGGATAGTACAGCGAGGAGAGTTCGCGACTCGAAAAACGGTACGGACGTATAAATCGACGCTCGCGGATCTTTGCGAGCATCTTACTTCCCGTTTCAATCCCGGTTGCTGTGAATTTGTTGTAGTCGTCTAGGCTGAAGGCCTTCACAGAATCGCTAAGAATCTTGAGGTGACCAACGAGGCGGTCATAAGTGGCCTTTTTCTCTTGTGCGCTCGCTCCTGGAGGTAGGTGACTGAAGGCTGACATTCGATAGTTTGACCAGAAGAGTCTTGAGGCGCATTTAGCATTCACTTTTGCAGCGACGTCGAGGGCAAAGTCCCGCTTAAAATATTGGCGCAGGTAGAAGAGATCCTTGAAGCGGGCATTGAGTCGTGCGTTCCAGATTGAAAGGTTTGACCAAGCGCTATCCTTTATTGGGCGGACAATGGTCTGAATCAAAAAGCAATCGGTGTCGGGAATCTGCTGCAGAGGCATAAGGATCGGGGCGAGGGAGCCGGACTTGAAGCCTTTCCAGTCCTGAATCGGGTACACATCGGGGCGCACAAGACGTAGATCTGTCCCGCAGAGTACGGTGTTTGCTGTGATCTTTTCCGTGTAGTCCTCGATATCGAGCACTTGGCTATCACCAAGCCACGAGTAGATCCCCGTCGCAAGCACGTCGATCATTTCATCGCTTCCTGCTATGCAGAAATACACGGTACGGCCACTGAGGTATATCTCAAGCGAAAATGGTTCCCAGATGCTTTCTGCAAGCTCTTCAAGCTGGTGCTCAAAGTACTTGCAGTTCATCATCTCGCGCTTCGTCATGTACAACGCATGCCCCGGGTCCCACGCTTGTTTGGGGATATGAATGCAAACTACTCTCATAGTGAATATGCCTCTGACCTGCCGCGATGGACTCTATCCTTTCCACCTATCTTCCTCGGTCAGATTACACGTAATCAACCGGTGGATTCCGCCAGAATCGACGTAATCCTAATAGTATAAGATAGATCGAGGGAGATAATCCAAAAATGGGAGATTTGGTCAGGGCATCGCAATTCTCCTGCTATCTACTCAAAATTGCCCGAAGTTTCGATCAGGATACAAATGCGCGGGCCAGCGTTGCAAAACTCAATGAAAACAGCCACTCCCGCGCATTTGTGGCCTCTTAAAATGGACGAGAATTGCGACGCCCTGAGATTTGGTCAGGGCATCGCAGTTCTCCTGCTATCTACTCGAAAGAGTTGGAAGTTTCGATAGGGATACAAATGCGCCGCCGAGCGCTGTTAAACTCAACGTGGTTCGGCACAATGCGAAAGCACTGCGAATATTGCAGTGCTATCAATGTGTTAGCAAAGATTTGTTGGCCTACCCTCAGCACCAACCTCGCTAAAACAAAAAAAACGCTACAAAGTCTCAGCCATGACCGAAGTTAAGCCGTAGAGCAGTATATGAGGAATGGTTCCTCTGACTAGCGTCAGTGATGCTGGATAAAGAGAGATGTAGTATGAGTCTCGCATCGGAGTTACTGTACAGCACGAGCAAAAGAACCAAAAAAGATAGTCAGCAGGTTAGGCCGGTTGAACCCTTAAAGTGGCTGATTGGGCTCAATCAAGTCGTGTATGGGCTCATTGCAGAGCATGAGCCGGCAGATGGGGCGGGGGCTTTGTCGAAGACTGACTTTAGGATAATGCACCTATCTGGGTTGGTTGATGAGCAAAACGATGCACTTGTTACGGGTGTCTGTAAGCAAGCCGCCTCAGTGATGGCAGAGCTTGTACGGGTGCTCCCCAAGTGTCGGGAATAGCTAGTTCGACCTTATCTGACAGCAAGCATGCGCTCAAGCGCAACGCGTGCTCTCGAGGCAATATCGGCGGGCACGTCGATCTGCTGCTCGTTGTGTCGGAGTGCGTTCAACGTATCCTCGAGTGTTATCTCATTCATGTGTGGGCATCGAATGCTACACAGTCGCAGCACGTCCTTCGATGGATTCTCTGCAATAATGTTGTCAGCCATACTGCACTCGGTGAGCAGTAGAAAGTGCGGAGCATCCGAGTTTTTAACAAACTCCACCATTCGTGAGGTGCTTTGTGAGTAGTCTGCCGCATCGACGACTTCAGGCGGGCACTCTGGATGTGCAAGTACCGCTACTCCCGGGAATTGAGAGCGGATCGATCGGATATCCTCAACGGTAAAGCGCTCGTGCACTTCACACGCTCCACGCCAACCGATGATCACATTCGAAGAGTCGATCTTTTCCTGAGGTGAGGGAAAGAGGATCTTTTTCCCGCTCTCTTTCGCCACATTAGCGGCAAGAAATTGATCGGGTAGAAAGATTACTGTGTCTGACTTCAATGACTGAACGACTTTGACAGCATTTCCTGACGTGCAGATCACATCTGATTCTGCTTTCACGTCTGCGTATGTATTGATGTACGAGACTACCGGAACTCCCGGATATCGTGCCTTGAGTGCCCGCACATCAGCCGCTGTAATGCTCGAAGCTAGCGAGCATCCGGCGACCTTAGCTGGCAGGAGAACTGTTCGGGTTGGGTTGAGTATCTTTGCAGTCTCAGCCATGAAACGAACGCCACAGAAGATAATTGGGTCGCAGGTAGTCTCTGCGGCTTTACGGGAGAGTTCAAGCGAATCTCCGACGATATCTGGAACGGTGTGGAAGAGCGCCGGCTCCATGTAATTATGACCAAGAATAAGAGCGCCTCGTTCTTTCTTGAGTCTATTGATCTCAAAAACCAGTTCAGCCTTTATCCTAAGCTCTACATCCGGAACGACCCGTGAGAGCTTTGCCTGCATGAGCTTTAACGTTTCTTGAACTGTTGGTGCATCAATTGCCATAGCTGTATGCGCCTGCTGAGACAAGGTTTGCGCGAGAATACACCGCATTTCCTCAAAAGTACATCAGCGCCAGCTCCTGATTGAGTCCTGTAGTGAACGCTTGAGCTTGTCGATTGATGGGGAGCTGGCTCCGGCATAGCGTGCTACCTCCAGCTGATCGAGGACCGCTATGAGCGCTAGTGCGTTTGCTCCGTCTCGAGCCGATGAGCGGATAACCGCGCGAATCTCATCAAATGTCGCCCCTGGCCGCAATCCTGGCAGGGAACCGTTCGCCCAACTCCTCACACAGAGCTCTAGGTCGTCGAGCGAGGTCGCCTTTGAGATCTTTCTGAGGGTCTCGGTGCGGGATACCTGGGCTGAAGAAGGCCTGAGGACTATCGACAGGAGACCAATAAACGTGATGGCTGCAGCCAGGATGAGGAGAGCCAGCTGAATACTGACCCGTTCTGAGAGCTGCTCCCACCGTGTCTTTTCAACGTAGGGCATGGTGGCAGCCGGGGCTAGGTCTCCCTGCCCTTGGCTCGCCTGATTCGAGTCTGCCAGCGAGGGGGCCCCAGTGGATGTCGGTGGCGTTACTCCTACGTCGCTGGCGGAGTTTGTGGTCTGGGCGAGGGGAGTTCCTGAGACTGCCAACGAGATGTCTCCTGAGGTTGTCAGTTTGTACGACTCCGAATCCGGATCGAAGTACGCGATACTGATACCTGGAATTCGGATCAGGCCTGGTTGGGTTGGTACGACTGAATAGTTAAACGTCTTGTGGGTCACAAGGCTTCCCTGGCCGGTGTCATGTTTTACCGTTGTTTGACCATCATAAAGTTTAATTCCAGGCGGAACCTTTAGGGGGGGCATCTTGACGGGGTTAAGGTGCCCTGTGCTTGAGAGCGTAATCGAGATGTTTTTGCTCTCGCCGACATGGAGTGCCGTTTCAGCGACGTTTGTTGAAATAGACGTGTTTCCAACGATCGTCAGTCCGCGCGTGAATTGACTCAGGTCTGGGGGTAATGGGGGTAGCGGCCTAATGGTTAATGAGAGCTCATTTGAGGTGAGCTTCTTCTCCTGAACCACGGTTCGCTGGAAAAAGTTCTCGAAGAAATCATCGCTAAAAGGGTCTAGGCTGCCCAAGGGATTGCCGCGTTTCGTGACGGGCACTTGAACGAGCGCGTGGCGCGCGGGGATAGGTAGCTGCCCTTGCTTAAGGGCGAACATAGCACGGAGGATCTGTGCCGAGCCGTATTCAACCCCATTTACTGTTCTCTGAGCATTATTGCCGTCAGAGATCATCTCCTGCCAGAAACCATCAGCTGCCTCGTCGTCGATCCGAACACCCCGTAAGTTTACCCGCGTATATACCGTGATTGCATTGACTATCTGCTGTCCGACGTACGCCGATTCCGGAGAGGCGGTCTGGCGCATAAAAATCTGTTCAGAGCCGCTACTGGGGGATGGCGCTGGCTGTCCTGAGGAGCTTTTGATCGAGACGGCGATCGGAGGAGCTGAGAGAAGCTGTCCATCGACGTTAGCCTGTACCTCGGGGGTTTGCAGATCCCCTTCGCGTTTGGGGCTTAGTTGATAAACGAATTGCTGGCGCGAGTGCACCTGACCATTGACGATTGATATCGAGGTTCTAGGACCCAGGAGTTGAATCTCAAAGTCTCCCCCGGCGGCTATCTGCGGAGTAATCCGTTCCTGGGAGCCTTCAAAGGTAACGGCGAAGATAAAGAGATCATCGATGTGTCCTGATTGAGGGGTGATCTCAGAGCGAAGCGAGTTCTGCCCAAAGCAGCATGTCCAAGGCGCCAGCAGTAACACGGCGATGCAGAGAGAGAGTAGCAATGGATGTTTACGACGTGTGCCCATAGCAAAGCTGGTTGGTGTCACCTGGTGATCGTATCTCCTCTCTACCATGTTTGTCCACCAACGGACGGCGTTCCGCGGTACTTTCGCACGAGGAGCGGCGAATCGGGCAAAGAATCGAGCCACGCTTGGGCTTCGGGGACCGCTTGAGAGCTCTCTATTGCTGGCGCCGGAGAGGATACAGGGGGCGGCGACGCATCTGAGTCGAGCGATTCCTTTAGTCGCTCTTGAGGCGTTGGTTGGTGCGGAGGATGTGCTGCGTTTGTCTCAACTGGGCTCGATGTAGCCCCGGCTGTTGGAGTAGCGCCGGTTACTTCGGCTGTTGCCGTTGATTGCGGAGAGCTCGACGAAGGGCTCGCTGTTGCAGCTGCAGTCTGGTCGGCAGCTGAAGTTGGAGACGCGTGTGGTGTTTCGGGTTGGGGTGATGGGGTAGCTGAGCCATCGCGTTCTGATTGCTCGTTCGGATCGGGAGAGCTCTCAGGGCTTGGAGAAGGTTGTTGTGACGACTGTGGCGGCGGTGTTGGAGTAGGCGTCGGTGTAGGAGTCGGAGTTGCGCTGCGTTGTTGCTCAAGGAGTGCGCGAGCAACTGCTACGTTATGACGAGCTGCTTCGTCATCCGGCTTAACATCGAGGGCTCGCCAGTACGCGTCAATCGCTTCGCTGTAACGGCCTAAGGAGAGTAGTGCGTTCGCCTCATTGTATGTATTCTCAAAATACTCACGGCCGGAGGGGCTTGAGTCTGCAAGTTTTCTGAACGCTTGGGCGCTCTCCTCAAACCGCCCCAGCCGGTGTAGGGAACTCGCGAAACCGAAGAGCAACGTTCGATCGTTCGGCGCTCGCTTTAGGGCAGCCGAATACTCATCGAAGGCTCTTTGGTAATCGCCACGTTTGTACGCTTCGAAGGGCGAGTTTGAAAGTAGTGCAAGATCAGAGCCCGAAGGAGGGGGAGTTTGGGCGTGTACGGTGCCCGCGTTGCTGCACAGGATAAGCAGGGGAATCACCAGGAGCGGATTCGTTCGACGGCTTGCCGAGGCGAGGACGAGTGCTCCGAGGGCCAGGAGGGCTAACCACGGCCCGAGTTCTCGGTATGTCCGAATCTGGCTCGTCTGATGCGTCGAGCCAGTACTCGGAATACGCGATGGAGTTGAGAGAGTTTGAATATCTGTATCGTCTAGGCTGGTTCGAACGTAGCGTCCGCCTCCCGCTGAGGCGATCGCCCGTAGTGGCTCTTCCTTGAGTGTGCTCACTACCGGTCGGCGAGATCCATCGACGAGGGGCGCACCGTTCGGAAGCGTAAGCGCAGCGCCGGCTGGTGTGCCTATCCCGAGTACGTCTACGCGGACACCACGCCCTCTGATCTCTTGTAGTAGGGTGGTCTGATCGAGAAAGTTGTCCTCTCCGTCAGAAAGCACGATAAGCCGTGAGTGTTTGAGAGCGACCTCGTCGAGACGTCCGAGAGCCGCAACGATGCCAGCTTTGAGGTTCGAGCCGAGGCTGGTTACAAGCTCAGGGGATAGGATCTCAATAAACTGGGCGAGAACTCCGCGGTCTGTTGTAACCGGGCAAACGGTGTAGCCATCGCCGGCGAAGACCGTAATGCCAAAGCCTGCTGCGGAGCCGTTTGCACTTAAAGTCTGAACAAGGTCCTTGATCTTACGCTTGGCGAGTTCTAGGCGCGATGGAGGTAAATCCTGTGCGTACATGCTCCGACTGATATCTACGAGAAATATCACATCGTCTCCGGTGCTCTCGGTCTCGATATCCTCCCATCCCCAGAACGGCCTGCTAACCGCTAGAACGAGAAGGAGCACTGCACAAAAACTAAGTGCTCGTCGGAGCGTAGCCGACGCAGGCTTTGGAAGGCCCAGGGCCTGACGAGCTGCGGTGCGTGCCCGAGCTGCGCGCCATTCAAAAAGTATCGCCACAAGTACAATAGTAATTGTTGCTAGGCTCCAGGAATTCAGAAGACCACACTGGTTGAATAGAGCGGATCCCATATGACTACCTGTCATGGTAACCTCCGGAAGATCGAGGTCTGTAACATCAGCGACAGGAGCAGGGTTAACAGACCAGCGCAGGCCCAGGGAGCAAAAAGTTCGTGGATAATTGGCTTCTCAGGCTGTTGTGATTCGGTTTGATCGAGTGCGTCGATCTCGCGATATACGTCTTGGAATCTCTCAAGAGATGTGGCGTTAAAGTACACTCCCCCGGTGAGTCGAGCGATCTCTTTCAATGTTGCTTCGTCGAACTCAGCGGTCGGTCCGGGCATAGTACCCAGGAGTCCGCCGAAGGTGCTCTGCCCCAGAGCAACTTCGCCTGTTCCGATGCCGATCGTGTGTATCTGGATACCGAATTCCTTGGCGATCTGAGCCGCTTTGAGCGGGCTGACTTGACCCGCGGTGTTAACGCCATCAGTCATGAGGATAATTGCTTTACTCTTCCCCTCAACATCGCGGAGGCGTTTGAGTGCCAGACCTAGACCATCACCGATCGCCGTCCCATCACCAGCCATGCGCGGCTGTAGTTGAGCAACGAGCTTTTCCACGAGAAGTGTATCACTCGTAAGGGGGCTTTGAAGATACGAGGTGTTCCCAAAAACGACCAGGCCGACCCGATCGCCCCGTCTGGACCGCACGTATTCAGAAACTACCGACTTGACCCCCTCCATTCGAGAGGTGGCGCCGAGCTTGGTTGGAAAATCCTCTCCTGACATACTGTTGGAGGTGTCAACAACGAGCATGATGTTACGAGCTAACTTGGGCTGCTCAACGATCGTCACCACTTGAGGACGGGCGGCCGCGACCGTAAGGAGCGCAATCGTCGCGAGTTCAAGAGCGAACAGACAGGGGGTTCGGAGACGAAGTCGGAGAGTTGTCGGTAGGCTACGAAGGAGTGATGTGCTTGAAGCGATAACGCTTTCGGCGCGAGTTCTTCGCGCAAAAAACCGCAGTGCTAAGTACACCAATGGAGCAATAAAAGCGGCGGGAAACGCGAACGTCATGATGGCCGAAACCTCCGCACGTGATCTTCGAGTCCACCGACAAGATTGGTGTGCAGTTCGCTGAGCCGCGCACGGTCTGCTAGGTTTGTTTGCGGCGCGTACGCCTGCTCCTCAAGCTCTGCGAGCTGACCGAGGAGCGTTGATAGAGAAGCAGCTGCTGCATCCGCCCCTGTGCTGAGAGTTGCAGACATCGACCTAAGTTCGCTACACGACATCGTAGCGAGCTCTTCCGAGGTATACGGTGTGAGAATACGTCGAGCAAGCCGGATTACCCTCTCAAGGTTCTGCACACTGCCCGGTTGAGCGGCAGCTGCGCGGAGCTCATCAAGTAATCCACGAAGTGTCGCATGTATTGAATTGGCGCCTGGTATGCGGCGCCTGTACACGATGTACAATAACACTCCGAGTGCCCCAGCCAGAAGTGCTATCCATGCCAAACCCGTAGGAACGAGTGCTCCCGGTCCGGGGTCGATGATATCAAACGGCGTGGGGATTGGGGTATTCATGGTTACCGTGAGAGCCTTTGCACCCGTTCCTTCATGAGTTGCACGAGGGGTTGAGCTGTGTTGTCGGTAATGACGATGTGGTCTGCACCGCACTGTTTGCCGATGTTCTTGACAGTATCACTGCGTTTCTGCAGAGCTGTTGCCCATGCCTGCTGAACTGAGCGGCTACTCGTGTCCACTACACAGATCTCTCCGGATTCAGCATCCTGAAAGGTAACGAGTCCAAACGACGGCAGTGCGGCAGGTGGAGGCTGCATCTGAACGAGAACCACATCGTGTCGCATCACGAGTTTTCGGAGTCCCGCTGAGAAGTCAGGGCATTCAAAATCAGACAACACAAATACGATACTTGGTTTCCTTAACGTGTTGCCGAGGTGTTCGCACGCAGCATTAAGATCGGTGAGAGCGGAAGCATCAGAGTGCGCATTCATCAGGGCAGAGAGTATGCGCGAGAATCTCCTCTGGCGTGCAGACGGTGGGATAAACTCACCGGGTGATTCCGCAAAGAGAAAGAGGCCCAGCATGTCATTACCGCTTTGGGTGAGTGAACCGATCAGTGAGCAGAATTCAAGCGCCTTGGTATAGGCCTGGTTCCCGAGTTTAGCTCGCATTGATGGACTGGTGTCAACCGCGAGAAGAACGCGAAGTTGGCGATCCTCCTCGTAGGATTTGATGAACACTGTGCCTGTACGTGCCGTAGCCTTCCAGTGGATATGCTTTATGTCATCGCCCGGTTGATACTCGCGCAGATCGGAGAAAACGAGCCCTGAGCCACGGAATGCCGAGCGGTACTGTCCTAATAGATCCCCAGTCACCAGTTTACGCGAGCGCAATTGGAGTCGCCGAAGCTCTGCAGGCAGCGTGATCAAGCCAGCGTGTGACATAGAAGCCTCTCGCCTTCCTTAGACCCTGCGTTGCTACGGTACGGTTACGGACGCCAAGAGCGTTTTGACGCACTCGTCGCTCGTTATACCGCGGGCTTCAGCTTCAAATGTTACGAGAACGCGGTGACGGAGCACGTCAGCCGCGATCTCCTTTACATCATCAGGTGTAACGAATGTTTTGCCCTTGAGGAAGGCGTTTGCACGAGCACACACCTTGAGAGCGATACTGGCACGCGGAGAGGCACCCCATTCAATTAATCCTTTTAGTCCATAGGCATCGGGAGATCGTGTTGCGTGTATGAGTGAAACGATGTAACGGTCGACTTTAGGGTCTGAGTATACCTGTTGACATTTGGCCCGTAGAGAAGCCAACGCAGAGAGGGGGATAACTCGAGCGAGCGGTTGCTGAACTGTACCTTCATGCGCAGCGAGGCCGATAATCTCGACCTCCTCGTCAAACGATGGGTAGTCGATCACAATCTTCATCAAGAATCGGTCAACTTGGGCTTCA
>JBIKKR010000086.1:0-13333 GCA_044360225.1 Bdellovibrionota bacterium
GGGGATGAGGAAGAAGCACCTGACAAGCCCGAGATGCGGGGTCCCTCGCTCGGCCTTCCGACAGCAGGACAGGACCAAGATGTAGACGGCGTACAATCCAACAAAAGAAGACGATAATACCGCTCTCCCCTGCTCCTCACCCCCTCTTCTCATTAACCGTATGACGGCCGATAGAGGCGCCGATGGTTCTATATCGGTTGCCCCCCCGCCACAGCCCTTTGTGTAACTAGCCGATTCGCGGTAGTCTTCGCTCCCAACATCTTGAGCTGCGGCGATGTAAGCGACTCCGTTGGGCCGGCTCTTGTGTGTTGTTACCTTGTTTTGTGACCAGGAGGTTCCGTGGCGATAATCATAGACGACGTATCTCATACCTTTCACGAGTATCTGCTTCTGCCGGGATTAACTACAAAGGATCACGTTCCAGCAAATGTGATTCTTAAAACTCCTATCCAACGCTATAAGCCTGCGGAAGGGATGCGAAAAGCCCTCAAGTCACCATTTGTGTCGTCAGCGATGCAGGCTGTTTCTGGTCCAGAGTTGGCGATAGCGCTGGCACGTAAGGGTGGCTGCGCATTTATTTTCTGCTCGCAATCGATCGAATCTCAAGCCCAGATGGTGCGCGAGGTAAAGGAGCACAAAGCGGGTTTTGTCGAGTCGGACTCAAATCTGCCGCCAACAGCAACTCTCTCTGATGCTTTGGCGCTCCGGCGTAAGACCGGACATTCAACGATTGCTATTACTGAAAACGGCCAGAGAAACTCAAAGCTCATCGGGCTTCTGACCAGCAAGGACTTCTGGGAGTATAAAGATGATCTCTCGCAATGTGTTGAGGGATTCTACACGCCACGCGAGAAGCTGGTGCTCGCAGAAGAGGGGGTGAGTTTGCAGGAAGCCACTAACTTGCTGTGGAAAAATAAAAAGGAGTGCCTGCCAATCGTTGATAAGCAGGGCAATCTGCGCTCGCTTGTGTTCCGCAAGGACTATTATGATCACCACTCGTATCCAGATGAATTGACGGACGCCCGCAAACGACTCTTTGTTGGTGCAGCGCTCAATACCTTCGATTATACCGAGCGGGCCGCGGCGCTCGTGGAGGCAGGGGTTGATTGCCTGTGTCTTGATTCCTCTGATGGCTACACCGAGTGGCAGGCTGAAGCTGCACGAAAGTTACGTGCCACCTACGGAGACACTATCGTGCTCGGTGGCGGAAATATCGTGTCAGCGGATGCCTTCCGGTACTTAGTTGAAAAAGCCGAGGTTGATTTCGTTAAAGTTGGTATCGGTGGTGGCTCGATCTGTATTACTCGTGAGCAGAAAGGAATTGGGCGTGGCCAGGCGAGTGCGTTGATGGATATAGCCCGTGAGCGCGATAGGTACCTAGCTGAAACTGGAATCTATATCCCGATTTGCTCAGATGGTGGATTGAATTCTGATACACAGATGATCGTTGCTCTTGCCATGGGAGCGGACTTCGTCATGATGGGTAAATACTTTGCGATGACTGAGGAGAGCCCGACTGCGAAGATTAGCTACCGCGGAAGACTTTACAAGCCGTATTGGGGAGAAGGCTCGAATCGCGCTCGCAACTGGCAACGCTACAAGCAGAGCGAGACAGCCGGGCTTGTCTTCGAAGAGGGCGTTGATGCATACGTACCGTATAGTGGGCCGCTCTCGGATAAGGTTGATGTTTCACTCGTAAAGCTGCGCTCAACGATGTGTAACGTCGGAGTACTTTCGATACCGGAGTTCCATAAGAAAGCACGACTGACGAGGGTATCTGAAATGACCGTCGTTGAGGGTGGAACATCGACGGTAGAGATGCTCGATCGGATGCAGCCAAATACGGAATCCTAGCAGCTATGTGGTTTACCAGAGACCAATTTGCGCTGTGTAGTAGATTGCGTGAGCTCGGGCTCGAGCCACGCTTTGAGGTGGGAGATCTGGTGGCCCGTGGTTTCGCTGACTTGGGGTTTGAGGAGTTTCAGGTCCTGCCAGGACCACGGCTCCTCTCTCTTACAGCAGGCACCGTAAAACCTCTTCCAGAGGATCATCGCCACTACTTTTTTTGGATCCCTTCAATTGATGAATTGATAGGGATCGTAGAGGCTCGCGGTGGGATGGTGGCTGAATGTGCACGCGAGGATCAACGCGAGTGGCGCGTAGCGTTACACAACAATATAGGAGATCAGATCGTTGTGTGCGCGAGATCTCTTCATGAGGCTTTTCTGCGAGCGGTTGTTGATGTGCTGTCCCCAGGCGAGGTGTGATGATGGAAGCAACTAAACCGCTACCTTTCCCTATAGTTCTTGCCTCTGCGTCTCCACGACGCCTTGAGTTGCTCACTCAGGCAGGGGTGGTATTCTCGGTAAAAGTTCCGGGTGTTGATGAGACTCCCAACGTTGGCGAGTCACCACAGGTGATGGTGGAGCGGCTAGCGCTTCTGAAGGCAGCTACTATCGCAGCGCTGGAGCCTGAGGCCTATATTATCGGTGCTGATACCACAGTATTTATTGATGGTCGGTCGCTTGGTAAGCCGGAATCTGAGTTGGAGGCCTTTGATATGCTGATGAGCATTCAGGGGAGAACGCACCAGGTGTGGGGTGGGATCGCTATTGTAAATGAGCAGCAGAAAGTATCTCGTGTGTGGTCACACGTTACTGATGTAACCATGCAAGCGATGAGTAAGCAGGAGATCCGTGAGTATGTGGCAACGAAGGAGCCGCTCGATAAAGCTGGCTCTTATGCGATTCAAGGGATCGGCCTACAGTACGTTGACTCGATACGTGGTTCCTATTCAAACGTGGTGGGCCTTAATATCGCTTCGCTGCTCTCAGTGCTTCGGGAGCTTCCATGACATCATCAATGGAGCAGCGCCTTGCCGAAGTTGTTGAAGCCATAGCGCGTGCTGCCGCTCGTGCTGGACGCAATCCGGCTTCGGTAACTCTCGTCGCTGTTTCCAAACGAAAGAGTGTAGCTGAGATGCAGCAGTACATCGCAGCAGCAAGTGCGCGTGGCATTCGCATAGTGTTTGGTGAGAGCTACGTTCAGGAGCTAAAGGCCAAACGTAGTGAATTGTCCGTGGCGGGAGAGATGCATCTGATAGGGCCACTGCAAAGCAATAAGGTATGCGACGCGGTGCGTCTGGCTGATGTTATTGAATCTGTTCACTCACGCAAGGTACTCGGCGCGATCGCCAAGGAGGCGCGCGCACGTGGTAAGCGGCAGCCGATTTTGCTTCAGGTCAATATAGGCCGCGACCCGCAGAAGAGCGGGTTTAGTCCAGAAGAGATATCCGCGGTGTGTCAGGAGATGACTGCCTATCACGACTGCTTGGCGCTTAAAGGTCTCATGACCATAACTCCACTCTATGCGGGTCCAGAGGATGCGAGGGGCGACTTTCGTGCACTGGATGAGTTGCGCAAAGCTCTCGTAGCGAGCGAAGTGCATCGTTGTTTCGAGGACAGCACGATTCTTCTTAGCATGGGCATGTCATCAGATTTTGACATCGCAATTGAAGAGGGCGCCGATATTGTTCGAGTTGGTAGCGCGCTATTCGGAGATAGATAAAACTAAACCCTGCCCTCTGTGCTTTGAGCACCTGCACCATTTTCATCCTCCTTGACTGCTGAATCTGGAATAGAGCAACTGGGCTCATACAGCTGACAGCAGATCGCCGCTATAGTTCTAAAGTCGGGATCAACGTTTCTAAATTTAAAGAGTAGCGCTATGGAAGCAAGCGAGATCATGCAGCGAGATGTGGCAGTCATTACCCCAGAAGCTTTGCTTCGGGATGCCAGTGAGATAATGCGCAGTCAGGATGTGAGACACTTGCCAGTCGTAGAAGCTGGTCAGGTTGTTGGTATTATTAGCGACCGAGATTTACGTTGTTATCTTTCAGAGATGTTTAACGCTGAGTCTGAGATGACTCCCTCAACGGCTCGCAAGACTATAACTGTTCGGCAAGCGATGCAAACAAAGCCTGTTATGGTCGAGCCCGAATCTGACCTACGAGAGGTTATCGACTGCTTGCTCGAATTCAAAATCGGAGCGGTGATTGTAACTGATACAGACGGGCATCTGCGAGGCGTTATTAGCTATGAAGACGTGATCCGCGTCGCACGCGATCTGCTGCCGATGTAGAAACCATCTCAAAAATACCCTGCAGGCGAGGCTCTGCGAGCTACGAGAGCGCGAGAATGCAGGGAGAAAACGCGAGCAGGTGTATCCGCTGTGATACAGGGAGCACGTTTTCTCCCGAAGACGACGCGATCTCGTAGCGCAGCGAGCCGCAGCCTAGGGGATTTTTGAGATGGCTTCTAGGGTGATTGTGCTCATCGCAGCGCGGGAAAAACTCGCGTACAAACAATCGTCTGGAGCTGACTTGTCGTTGATGAGCCAAGCGGGCAGTCAATGTGTAGAGCTACCGGAATCAATACCTGATATGGAGAGAGGGAAAGGGATATATGAAAAGTGATAAACAGCTACAGCAAGATGTGATGGAGGATCTACGTTGGGATCCAAGCCTCGATGCTTCAAAAGTTGGGGTCGCAGTCACCAACGGAGTGGTCATGCTTACTGGTTCTGTGCCGAGTTATTTTCAGAAGCAGAACACTGAGCGGGTCACAAAGCGGGTAGCAGGTGTCCGAGCGGTTGCTAACGATATTGAGGTGCGCCTGCCAAATACGACAGAGCGAAATGATTCGGATATAGCGCAGGCCGTGCTCAATGCGCTTAAGTGGGATACCTCCGTACCAGAGGAGAATGTTGATATATCTGTGACCAAGGGCTGGGTAACACTTGAGGGAAGCGTTGACTGGAACTACCAACGCGAGGCCTGCGAAAAGTCAGTGGAGAAGCTGGTCGGTGTAAAGGGGGTGACAAACCGCATATCGGTAGCCCCGCACGCGAAGTCTAAGGATGTAAAGAGCGAGATCAAGGCTGCGTTGCACCGTTATGCGGAGCTTGAATCGAGAAATATTGAGGTCGATTCTGCAGACAGCACCGTTACCCTCCGCGGCCAGGTGCGGTCGTGGGCAGAGCGGAAGGAGGCCGAAACCGCAGCATGGATGGCTCCAGGCGTAACGCAGGTTAAGAACGAAATAATCGTTTCGGTGTGAGTTTATCGAATTGATTGGCGCAGCGAGTTGAGCCAGATCCGTTTGGACCTCTGCGAGCTCGATATGCCTCGAATGCGGTTGGGGTTAAACCTCTGCACTCGCGACACTTCAAGTGTTGCGCCGTCAGTACATGTGTACGCGGCGACGAAGTATACATTTGAATTGTGCGCCCCACTTGGTTTCACACGAAATCTGGCGCTGCCTGTCTTCGTGGTTGCGGTCTCGGTTGGAGTGAATTGAACCAGTACGGCCCCGTTACGCGTCGCGAGCGATGTCGTTCCTGAGCGTATACTCACCGAGCAGTTTGGGTTAACTGCGCTTACTGTGGCGGTCAAAGCGACGGTCTTCGGTAAAGGACTGCTCACTGAGAGCCCCAGCGTTACCGGTTTGCCAGCGTACGGGTTTGGTGACGTGGAGCCACCACTCCCTGATCGCGGGGTCGGAGTGGCGGTGGGGCTAGCGTAGCCTTGTGACATGCCCTGCCGACACTCTGAGTACCAGGTATCAAGGTGGCTAGAGATCTCCAGTAGGCTAGAGCTCGAAAACGAACGTGGTGGATTGTTACTGAGGTGTGGGCGCATAATGCCGCTGCTCGTGTGCGTGGCATTAAGCGTGTGGCCCATTTCATGAGCTGCTATGACAGGATTAAGACTATTGGAGACGTGCTGAACTACCAACTGTCCGAACTCTGATCGATCGTTGCGGCACGCGGTTCCGACGAAGGCAATACCGATAGTCTTGTCATCCATAGTCCTACCGGTAAAAAAAGTAAAAAGGTCAACCTGATTATCAATTGTATGAGAGCCTGTATGCACAAACTGGATTCGTGGTTGAAGGCTTAGCTGCTGCGCACGATCCAAAATAGCACTAGGCGCCGTTTCGCTACCCAAAGTTGTAGGACCAAATTGTCGTGCAACGGCTAGGGTGTAGCCCAGCTGTGTTTCATAGAATACAGCGGCTGTATGCAGCGCGTTCATGATCGCATCGTTGCATGCAGATACAGTAGCGCAGCGTGCACGAGTCGCAAACTGCGGATCAAAGTCCGTAGCGATATAGAGCGTGGGATAGCTCGCCTGTGCTGTCACGAGAGAGCTCGCTGCTGCCTGTGTCGTGAATCGCCACGACTTCTCCGCGTGAGTAGTTCCGCATATGAGACCTGAAAATGCAAACCGTGATAATCGAGGTGCACGTGCATTGCGGCGATTTGTTCTGGGAAGTTCTGATAACGCCACGCTGAGCGATACGAGTGAAGCGGATTCCCCACGATACCTGGTACGTGTTCTGCGAGATCCGAGGGGAGCGGTAATCGAGAGCGTTGGGTTTTGAGTCGAGCGGCTGATGAATGCCGCGACCGGATTTTTGATTCCCGTGGCGGGATCGACAGTGGTCCATCCTCGTAGCAGAATGGGCCCCTGAGCGCGAGGAGCCTCTGATGTCGCTTGGAGTTTCGATGATTCAGAAACGGGGGCAGCAAGTTTAGCAGATGTCAGGGTGATTCTGGTGTGCGGTGATGTAGGGGTTCGTATGGTGAATGTAATCGGCCCGGTCGGTAGTGAGCAGAGCGGTTGATCGCACTGTGTTGCCGCTGCTCGCTGAACAAGCTGCTCGAGAACTCTGTGCGACCCGAGAACGCGAGCGTTAGGGCTCTCTACTTGCGCCAGGATCGGCGTAGCCGACAGTAGCGAGGAGGCCGCTGCTATCAGGGTCACGAGTACTGGGGTGTGTCTCCAAGCTGTAAGGAGGGGCTGGCGGGTTTGGAAGGAGGAGTGTGTGTGGTGCATGTTTTTATCTTTTTTGACATCGCCTGACCGGTGATGCTTTTACGTAGCTCGACGGCGTTCTGTTGCTGGGGTTCTGTTGCTGGGATTCTGTTGCGGGGGGGGGCAGCCGTGAAAGCTCCTTACCTCACCGATCGTTTCGCACGCCGCCTACGCGGACCGCTGACCTTGGCGGAGTGTCTGCATCAAATAAGAGAGCGCTACCAGGAACCCAGCCACGGAGACCGCCGGTCGTTTTGACACGATACCAGTTCCCGGAGCGATAATCTATTCGCACCTCTGTGTATCGGGGCATTCGTACCAACGAGGAATCGAGGCGAGTAGGTCCCGTCTTGAGGTATGTTGAAGAATTTTGAATCGTTGCAAGCTCATCTGATATGAGCAACGCAGGACGGACAGTCTCTGCTGCGCTGTACTGCTGAATCGGCACGGTTTGCGAATGAGTAACTGGTCGTGAGCGGTCTGAGTCAAAGCTAGCCCGGTCGATGCGGTAAAATGAGCCCAAACGCTTGGCTGTTGTACCGTCTGGTGACTGTTCGGATGTCTTGGTGCGGATTCGATTGGACGTCACTAGTGGCGGGGCTTCGACCTTTCGCGGCGGCTCAAGCGCTGGGTGGTGCTCTAAATCCTTGAGTGGTGCCGGTCGCTGCTGGGGGGCTTGAGCTTGTTCAGTAGGTAGGTTCTCAAGGGCAGGTGGGGCTACCTCTACCGTGGGTTCGGGTGCCTTTACTTCGAGGACCTGTACCTGACTGCCCTTTGCATCGAGGGATTCTGTGTGTGGATTAGCGATCTCGATCGACGTGGCTGTTACTGTCTCGGCTGAATTAAGGTCCATCGCGCGCAACAACTCCTCCTCCTTTCGACGTAGCTCACGCTCTCGGGAGTCAAACTCAATGTTAGCGGCGTTCGTTTCATCGTTGGCTAGAGCGTTGCGAACAGCATTCGGTGCGGCTTGAAGCGCGACAAGAACTGCGATTACGGCAATGTGGCAGGGCTTCTTGGTCATAAGGTTTTACGTAGGTAAGAGCGTATACGCACCTCTATGGACGGCTACCGGTATTGTGCAGCACACCCGCGCTCGGGAGCTTTCTCAAGCGCTCCGGGCTAACCTACGTGAAAACCAGTCTGTAACAACCTATCTGTAGGCTTGGTATCGAACCGTGTGGGCGAACCGAGCCGTATCTCCTATTGTAATCATCCTGAGTTTGTTAATCAAACGACCCCATTACGAGCTGTAAAGGCAGCTCTCCGTAATGCGAGCGTGCTATGCAACTAGTTGAATGTATTGACCCATGCGGTCGTTGAAGTCACACGACCTCTATCCAAATCACTCTCCCCTCGTGCAAGGCAGCGTCTCGCAACTGAGCAAGGGAGTCTCGGTGACCACCATACAGGGCACTTTCTGGGGCTTCTAGGACAACTACAACCGGTTTGGCGGGGCGACCTTTAGACAGGACGCTCGCGATAGAGAGCTTTCGACGTTCGGTTAGACTGAGCAGAGCTACGGGCATGCCGAGGGGCAGGTGGTGTAATCCAAGAGCAGCCGACACCTCAAGCGCCCGCCTGGTTTTGGTCAATGTCGCGAGCGTCGCATAGGATCTCTCGATAGGTTGATTCAAAGCGGTAGGAAAGGGAACTCCACGGAACAGGGCAGTGCTCACCGGGTTTTTGCACCGCAGGCCATGGCACGCTAGACAGGGCGAGGCGAGAGGGCGCGGTAACTGTTTGTGATAATCAAGAACCACACCGAGGCCGCGACAATGTAAGCAGACATAGCGAGGATAGCGGGTGCCAAAAAGCATAAAGTCCTTGGCCGAAAGGCCGTGTGATCGGGCATCGAGCGAGGCAGCGTACAGCTGAGTGAGGGGCTCAACGAGCCCTAGCTCGTGCCCAACTACCCGTGTTGTACGGTCAAGTTGACCGAAGAGCGGGATCGCGACTACCTGAAGGGGTATCTCAGCGTGCTCTTGTGAGTTACTGAGCTGGGTCGCAAGATCGTGGAACAGGGTTGTTGAGGAGAAATCTCGATGAGTGATTCGCAGCAGGTCTCCTCCACGGAGGTTCAAATTGCGGGGTGCAGAAGTGCGGCCGCAAGGGAGAGAGAGTGAGATAGTAGTACTGGAGCCATCGTTTAAGGAGACTAAGCTGGGTAGTAAACTCGGCTCATGGCGTGGAGTTAACGAGCTCATGAGCGATGCCCCGCACGTTGCACTCGCGCGCTCAAGAAGGCTAGTAACTGCAAGAGTATCACTGGCAGTGAGGAGATTGTCCGGGAGATCGATGATGATCTGATCGTGTGCGCCTCTGACAGCGAGTAACGTTACGATGACTGATACTAACGCAAGGCTACGTGCATCGAGTCGATCGGTACGTGTACCAAAAGTGCAGTTGTCGAGTGAAAGTACAGTCAGGAGTTCCTGAGCCAGATTCAAAGGCGAGCGAGGTGAGAGCTGCAATTCACGCAGAGGAGTCAAAAGAAGCTGCGCAACCGTATGTGGTGGGTCGCATACCAACAGCTCCTCTGGTCGGTGTGGCCCGTCCTGCCTAGTTCCAAGGGTGAGCACTGAGGTGAGTTTGGCTTTTGAGATCCTCTCAGGGGCTTTCCTGCACGCAGCGCACCATCCAGTAGGTGAGTACGTTCGCTCCTCTCCTTGGGGATTTGTACACCTCAGTCGCAGCTCTGGAATGCGCCACGCAGAGTGTAGGGTTGTCCCAAGAGGTGTAAGTGCTTCCGTGGTACACGCGAAGCGATCAAGATGAGCGGAGTTGATCCCCTCAGATGTCATGGTAAGCGAGAATCCGCGAGCGAGAGCCCAGCCGGAGAAGCGCTCTGACGGAGACTGCGCGCACAGTGATATCGTTTGCCCGAGCCAGTCCTGAGCGATAGCCGCAAGTACATCGCCGGGTGATGAATAGCTTATAAGGTGCGCACCACATTGAGAGCATAGACGTTGCGACGACTGAAGGGATGCTGCGCATGCGGCATTTGCAAGGCCCAGCGCCGCGAGGATCGTTTGCGGGGTCGTCACAAGGGATTCCGGTGTGGTGAGTATGATGCGGGACTTCAGCGATTTAGTCCGATGGTCTAGTAGGGGAGTCGGCACTTCACCACGCTGTAGTGAGGCAATAAAACGCTCCTGCAGCAGGGAGCCGGCATAGATGCCATCAACCCAGACGAGCGAGGAATATCCAGCCGTGGGGTGTTGGAGGCCGCGCTCCTTGAGCTGCTCACAAAAAGCGATGGTGCCACTCGGTTGTGCGTTTCCCGCACTGAGATCCGCATAGTACCTCAGCGCAGAGAACACCTCGCCAGAGATATCTTGTGATGACGACTCTTCCATGGGCTAGTGCCAGTAGATTACGGCGAGTCAACCGAATGAGCCTTCTCGCGTCGGATTACAGCGACGCTTTAATCGCCTCAATTCGCTCGATTACCGTATTCTTGTAGCTCTCAAGGAGCTCTGCTGATTCTGCTTCGAATCTCATAACGAGCACCGGTTGGGTGTTCGATGCACGAACGAGTCCCCAGCCCTTATCGAAGGTGACTCTCACGCCATCGATCGTCTCAACCTTAAACTCCTTGAATGCGTCTTGAGCTGCTGAGGCGATCTTAAACTTGATCGCTTCCGGACAATCTACACGCATTTCAGGGGTGGAGAGCATAGGCTTGAGCCCTGAAAGGAGGCTTGAGAGTGGGCCTGTATGGTGACTCATAATTTCGACAAGTCGCGCCGACGAGTAGAGCGCATCATCGAACCCATAGTAACGGTGCTTGAAGAAGATGTGACCACTCATCTCGCCAGCGAGGTCGCCGTTGGTCTCTTTGAGCTTGCTCTTGATGAGCGAATGCCCGGTCTTCCACATTATCGCGTGAGCACCGCGAGCGTTCAAATCATCAAAGAGTTGGCTCGAGCACTTGACGTCTCCGATGATTGTAGCGCCTGGCTTCTCAGCGAGGATTGCACGTCCGTAGATCAGGAGAAGCATATCTCCAAAAACCGGCTCTCCGCGTTCATCGACAACACCGATCCGGTCCGCGTCGCCGTCCCAGCCGATTCCGAAGTCAGCTTTGTGGCTCTTCACTGCTGCCACAAGGTCTTTAATATTCTTAAGCTCTGTTGGATCTGGATGGTGGTTAGGGAATCGGCCATCTGGATCGCAGAAGAGCTCTATGACCTCTACCCCGAGAGCGCGGAGGACGTCAGGGCCAACAAGCCCTCCCACACCGTTACCCGCATCAACAACCACTTTGAGTTTGCGAGAACCCATGTGTGATTGTGAGTTCTCGATGATTGATGTGATGTACGATGGTCGAACCTCAAGGTTTGAAATGGTGCCGCGCTTGCCCTTTGGAGTCTCTCCAAGGACACTCTCGCAGCGTACTTTGAGGTCTTGGATCTGTGGGCCTGACAAAGTTTGCTTGCCGAGCAGAATCTTGAATCCGTTCATATCCGGAGGGTTGTGGCTTCCAGTTACTTGAATGCCGCCCCCAAGGTCGTTAGCGAAGACCGAGTAGTAGAGTTGCGGCGTGGGTCCCATCCCGGTAAGAACAACGTCGATACCGCCATCCGCGAGCCCTTCAGCAAGAGCTTGCGCGTATCCTGGAGAGCTGAGACGACAGTCGTGGCCTATACCGATTCGGTTCTGTCCGTTCTCTTTGGCGAGGGTCGCGTACGCACGTCCAAGGAGACGAGCAAACTCCTCACTCAACTCTTTGCCGACCGTTCCGCGGATATCGTACTCTCTAAAGATAACCGGATTTACTTGCATAGCGCCTTCCACTAAAAAGTCTCGTCGTCACTAAAATTTCTTGTCAACCGTATGATTCTTCTGAAGCTCCACCCCGAAATAAGATGAAAGCTTCTCTTCTGTTTTACGCTTTTGGATGGTTTTACGGGCCTCCTCACGACGCGCTTTCTCCTGCGCCTCACTGTCGTCCGCATCGCCACGTGCACCATAGCGCTCTTCAACAAAGAAAAACTGCGTAGCCTCCTCTGTTACTACAGCTTTGCTATATTTTCCAGTCTCGAGCGATAGAATTGCGTCCAGGATATGACTACTGAGGTCTTTTTCAGCGACTACCCCGAGCAGCCCCCCCTCGACTTTGCGTGGATCGTCGGAGAATTCCTGAGCAACCGACTCAAAGCTTCTCCCATCAGTGAGAGCTTTCTCTACCGCCTGAACTCTTGAGGTCACCTCTTCTGCTGGGCGTCCTGCATGAGACACCGTGATCGAGCGCAGCTTCACAGAGGCTCCCTCGCTTGAGAAGCTTGGGCTGGTGCTTAAGTATTCGTCGATCTCCTGTTCGGTCACGCTGACGCCGCCCTTGGTGATCGAGGAAGCCAACTTTGTCTTCAGGATTTCGCTCCTTACCTGACGCTTGTACCACTCCAGGCTCTTACCCTCGCGCTTGAGCACATTCTCGAAGTCCGGCCTTGAAAGTGAATTTCGACCAGCGACCTCGTTGATGTACTCCTCGATCTCGGTGTCATCGACCGATGCACGTTTGGTCGTGGCTTCCGCTTCAAGGATACGCTCGGAGATAATCGCTTGAAGAGTTTGTTGGGCTTCTTGATCGGTGGAGATCTCCTTCACGGAGATTTTGCGAGGGGTGGGGAGTCTTGATTGAACTTCAGAGAGGGTCACGGGCTTCTCATCGACTGAGGCAACCACCGCGTCGATAACTATCTCACTCGGCGGCTGCGCCGGAGCGTCCTTCGGCGCTGCTAGCGCCCCGCAGTGCGTACTCAGGATACTACTGAGCGTTAGCAGGCTAGCTACGAGGGGTTGCGCATATCGCGGTCTTAGAGAGATGACAGGAGAGGTTTCGGCCATAACCCCGTACGCTATCCAAGTCTTGTTGGTTGCACAACACCAAGGAAAAGGGTGGGGATAAATAAACCCTGCGCGAGTGATTTTTTGAAAAAATCACTCGCAAGAGCAGGGCGAGCGCAATCTTGGCGGATCCAAGTTGCGCCGTAAAAGACAAAAAACACTCGGGCTGCAGAAAGGGGCTATCTAGGTGTTGAAAAAAGGTAACTATTCACCAGAAAAAACAAGTTGGCGGAAAGTATGCGATTAAAACAGGCATTTTTGCTGGACTTTCTTTCTTGTCATCCCCTAATCGGGCAAGCGCTATTTTGGTGAACAGTTAGTGTTTTCCACCCCGGATAAGCTTCCGCAAATCCGCCCCTTAATAGGGGCTTACGTGAAAGAAATGGATTATGCTGAATAGTTACGAAAAAAGTAGGACTATTGTAGTGGCTGATAACGCTAGGTACTACAGAAATCGAACAGTAAAAGCCTTTCTCGAGACGTCCAAGGTACAGATCATATTGCTAGCCCCTTACTCTCCCAATCTAAAACCTCATTGAACGCTTGTGGCGATTCGTGAAAAAATTGTCTTATACAATCGGTACTATGAGCGGTTTGCTGATT
>JBIKKR010000007.1:0-39310 GCA_044360225.1 Bdellovibrionota bacterium
AGCATATACGCGGGCTCGTGGTGAAGATACCCGGAGCAGGTGGTATAACCGAGGAGGCTGCTCAGCGCCTTTCACGGGCTGCTGAATACACGAACACGAAGGGGGCAAAGCATTGCAAACCCGTAGTGATTGCAACTCGGTGTCCGGATGGAGGCACCGATTTGGAGCTTTATGCTAGTTCAGCTGGAGTAAACAATTGCCCGGCGATAATCAGTTCCGGAAATATTTCCGCGAGCGCTGCAGTGCAGCTGCTTCAATGGGGTTTAGGGGGAACTGCGAGTGTAGATAAGCTCCGCGAGCTCTTCGCGAACCCCGCTCAACCAATCACCATGCCCTGCATCGATCGATCGCTTCTGCTCGATGGCGCTGGAGTATGCTGCGAACCGTGGGACCGCAATCCGTTCAAAGCGATGATGGTCAGCTATGGATACGCTGCTGAGACAGACTCAAGTTTGCGCACGAATGACTAATAGAGGTAAGCCGCGCGAAAGATCGCTCGATTAGCACCATCCAATCACTTCCCCCCAACGATTCATCTCACTAACCGCGCGCACTAAAAACAACGGGAATAATGATTTGAAACCAAATGTTCTGAGTACGACTGAAATTGTTCAAATCTTGGAAAATCTCCGGATCAGAATGGGTCCACAGGGCCCATTCAGAAAATCAAGCTATCGCTTGGGAAGCACTTCCGGGGGTATGTGCACTGCTTTCTAGCAACTTTTCTGTCGGAAAACCGATACTAGTAATAGCCCAACAAACCGAGTCACCGAATGAGGCTCGTAGTCATGTAGGCAGATTCTATGGCGAAGAAATACTTTCAGGCATTTGCACTCGACTTACCCAAAGGGCCCGAATCTCCCCCTGTACTCTCTGCTCGCGGTGAGTATGACCTGGCAAATTATATCGTTGCGTGTGCGCGAAAATATGGAATTCCGGTGATCGAGAAGCCCGAGATGTGCTCTGCTCTTGAGGTTGTTGAGGTGGACACCGAGATCCCCGTAGAACTATTTCAAGCAGCTGCCGCCATACTGGCCGAGGTGGGTGCTCTTAAGCCGCGAGATGACGCCGATACGCTACACAGGATCAGGAAGTAGGGAATATACCCAACAGGGACTTAGGCTAGAAGCCATCTCAAAAATCCCCTGGGCTGCGGCTCGCTGCGCTACGAGATCGCGTCGTCTTCGGGAGAAAACGTGCTCGCTGTATCGCAGCGGATACACCTGCGCGTTTTCTCCCTGCATTCTCGCGCTCTCGTAGCTCGCGGAGCCTCGCCTGCATGGTATTTTTGAGATGGCTTCTAGAACAATCGGCTCTAGAACGGACATGCCAAGTGTTCTAGACTGCTATCGTCTGCGGGTATAAGAATATGACTACCAACGATCGTTACCGAGAGGTGTACTCAACTGAACACGGCACGGTGTGCACTTCCTGCTCTAAGCCGCGTTCCTCCTGCGCGTGCGCTTCGATGCACAAGGGTGAGATTCGCGGCGATGGGAACGTTAAGGTTCGACGTGAGACTAAGGGTCGCGGTGGAAAAACAGTAACAGCTGTCACCGGACTTGCGCTCACAAAAGACGGGCTACGATCCCTGCTTTCTGACCTCAAACGTCTCGTTGGAGGAGGCGGTACCGAGAAGGATGGCGCTCTTGAGCTGCAGGGTGATCATTGTGACGTGGTATTAGCTGAGCTAGCGAAGAGGGGAATTAAAGCTAAGCGGGCAGGAGGCTGAATCGCCCCGGCAGATGAGAGAATGAGGAGACTCGACTAAGCGGATTGCAATCATTTCTGGAAGTCAGACAAACAATTCAGAGGCAGAACGGGTGTCGCGTTACATCGGTGGAATTCTGAGTACTCGCTTGCTCAAGCACGACGCCATCTCTCTAGCAAATAATCCCCCTCCTTTGTGGGACGAAGGAGTATGGAGCGGAGACCCTAAGGCGAATCGCATCCTGCCAGCGGTCATAGCCTGATCTTTCTTGTCGTGACATTTTCCGACCACACTGAGAGTGGTGATTACTTCCTCGCTAGGGAGTGAAGCTTTCGTTTTGGCATCTTCGCAGCCTGAATCGAACCGCTCTACTACTTGTTTACGGTGCGACATGCTCAGGTACTTTCATCGAGTTATTCTTCGGACGATTGTAACGATCTTTTTTGTGATCACAGCAATAATGCCTGTCTCAACTTCTGCCCAATCGCAGTTTGCAGAGGGAGAGAATTTTCTGGAGGAGGTTGTGCTGCGCGATCTCCCGATCTCAACAGCTCTGGCGTTTGCAACACCGGAGAGGGCCTACCTGGCGCTCAAGGTGGGTATCGTCAGAGTAGTCGATAAGGGTAAGTTGCTACCAACGCCGTTTCTCGATCTGCAGGCTATAGTTAATAAAACTACCGACCGAGGCCTTCTGGGAATCGCCGTAGATCCAGATTTTCCACAACGACCCTTTATATACCTGTCATACGTCTATGATCCACCGGGCTCTACGCCTGATTCAGGGGACCCGCGGGTAATCCAAGTCTCACGTGTTACTGCGGATGCAAGCAAAGATTACACGGTTGCTCTACCAGGGAGCTTGGAGGTATTGGTAGGTCGAAACAGCACGCTTGAAAACACAGCTCCTCCGGTACCCTTAGGGGATCCGAACATCCCTGAGCGTGCGTCTTGTATGACTGGTCTGACGATGGATGGAACCCCTATTGAGGATTGTATCGCCTGCGATGCCACGTCACATACCGCCGGAACGCTGATGTTTGGGCCCAACAGAGCTCTCTTTGCATCTCTGGGTGATGGTGCGGATTACTCTGGGCCGACGAGGGTTGGATTGCGTACTCAGAATATCGATTCGCTCTCAGGTCGTGTCTTACGCATCGACCCTGATACGGGCAAAGGTCTGCCTGACAACCCGTGGTATCAACCAGATGCTCCGCGGTCTAATCGCTCACGCACCTGGTCATTCGGATTTCGCAATCCGTTTCGAATAACACTAAAGCCCCAGAGCGAGTCAGTGTTTATGGGGGACGTTGGAACTTCCTATTACGAGGAGATCAACTCAGGAAAGGGAATAAATTTCGGCTGGCCGTGTTACGAGGGTGGCTTTCTCGACCGCGCACAGAAAGAAGGCGAGGCAACCGCGAGTATGCAACAGGTCGGATATCGTTCTCATCCACGCACGATTGAGTTCTGTAACCAAATGTATGCGCAGGGACAAGGAATCGTCACGAAGCCGCTGTATAACTATCGTCATCCCTACGACGAAACAGGCAAGGATCTTGGAGCTTCGATCACCGGACTCGCATTCTACGAGGGCAGGGTGTATCCTGATAAGTATCGTGGCGCGCTCTTCTTTGCTGATTACGCCCAGAGATTTATACGCTACCTCACCTTTGACGCTGCTGGAAAACCAACAGCACATGACTTCGCCACAGAGGTAGGCAGCAATCTTGGCGCAGTAGAGCTATTCTCCGGTCCAGATAAAAACATATATGCGGTATACATCGACCTCAAAACTCGGACTAGTCAGGTGAGGCGGTTTAAATCCGTCGGAGCTGGTAATTCACCGCCGGTTATCCGAGCCAGTGTGTCTCCAACATCCGGCGCGAAACCGTTGGTAGTTAATGCATCGGCCTCTAAAAGCTACGATCCAGATGGGCAATCTATCTCGTTCCTCTGGGACTTCGGTGACGGAACAACCTCAAGCGACGCCGAGACGATCCACGTGTATCCTGAGGCGGGAACCTACGACGTCACGGTTACAGTGACTGAAGCCTCTGCTCCGTTTGCTTCTTCGAAGGAGTCCTTTACCGTCAGAAGCGGTCAAACACTGCCTGTAGCCCGTATCACTGAACCACTCCCGGGGACTACGTTTGAGATCGGAGTCCCAGTACGATTCTCAGGGTCTGCCACCACTGATTCCCCGGATAACCTGACACTGTCATGGAACATATTGCAGATACACAATGAACATACCCACCTTGTTTCAGAAGTGGAGGGGGAGCAGGGGAGTTTTATCCCAAAGGAGCATGCTGATAATACGGCCTATGAGCTCTGCCTCCTTGCGAGTATCGGAGAGGGCTTAAGCGATCAAAAGTGTGTAACGATTCAGCCTCGCACTGCTCCACATATCTTTCAGAGTGAACCGAGCGGCGCAACTATCTCGTACCTCGATGAAGAGCTCGATGTGAGGACGCCCTACATCGCACAACCTATCGTCGGATCTGAGCAATCCATCCGTGCCTCCTTGATTTACGAAGGAAGAAGTTTTCTCGGATGGGCGGACGGATATCGCGATTCCGTCAGAAGCTTCACCACAACGCGCTCGCCAGCGGTATTCAAGGCATTGTACATAAACAAACCTCCGCGGGTGAGCATCGCTCAAGGCTCTCTCAAGAGCTCTCGAAGTCGCAAGAGCCTCGTGCTCGATGCCAGTATATCTTCGGATCCGGAGGGGCAGCCGCTCACGTATGCGTGGCGATTTTCGGATGGAAAGCGCTTCTCCTCGGGTAGCATTCAAAGAGGATTTCGGAAGGAAGGGCGATATCGATTCACCTTAGTGGTAAAGGACCGACTAGGAGCCGAAACGCGCACGCGTCGCACCATCATTGTGACTAATGCACGAGGGGCTAGGCTAAAATAAAGCTCGTTGTTCTTCTCGGAACGCTACCCTGAGAGATGTTTTGTTTGCCTTTTTCTCAGCGCACGGGCGTGATAAGGTACTGACGAGCTTAAAGATATCGAGCAATTCAAAAAGGCGGTTACTAAAAAGCTAAAGTAATTTGCGCGACCATTGATGGAACAAGAGCAACGTTGTAGTCAAAGCATGTCGAGTCAATCCTCGCGGCTCCTGGTCTTTCTCTGGGCGTTTGCTCTCATATTTTCAGGCATCACTTCGTACTACGAGCCTGCGACCCTGCTCCATTCGTGGACCGCCTTTATCACGGTAATCACCGGGCTGGGGCTTATGACTGCGCTGCACTCGCGGCGTATGCTACAGATAAGCGTGTGGAGCTTCATAGCTGCGTTCCTCGCACAGATGCCAGCCAACCCCAATCATCGCTGGGTATTGTTTTTTATCGCCATATCGTTTGCAAGAAAGATTTACTCAATCGACGGCATTGAGAATCTGGCAACAGCTGTGAAAGGGTCGCTACGCTGGCTAACCGTTGTTGTGTACCTCTTTGCGGCCCTAGCAAAGCTAAATTCCGCCTACCTAGATCCAGCGACGAGCTGCGCTTCGGTATTTTCGGTTCAGACATTCTTTCTCTATCGGATGGGCTCAAGCTCTCCCGAGAAATTACTTAGGCTCATAGCGGATTTCTCCGCGATTGCTGAACTGCTCCTTCCAATTATGCTGATATGGCCGCGGAGTCGTCAGTTGGGAGTAATCTGTGGGATCGTATTTCACATATTTCTAGCGCTCAATTTTACCCGCTATTTTGGCAACTTCTCAGCCGCTATGTTCGTCCTGCTGGCCAGTTGGCTACCCGAGGAGTGTTGTGGCCGCGTTTGCACCACTGTCGATCGATACTTGAAACCAATTATACGAGCCTGGGTTTTTGCCCTCGCGCTAACCATCGTTTTATCATTGGCGGCGATCCTCTCAACTAGTGAGTATGTAATCGTTCGTCACGTTCTCTTTTCGGGTTTTGCGGCTACACTCTTAATTCTCGTCATCCGCAGCGCACGCGGTGTAATGTGCAGAGAACGGGTAGGGCGCCCAAGCTTCTTTGTGCTTACCCTTGCAGTGTTGAACGCCTGCACTCCCTATCTTGGGATCAAGACCCGGTCTGCGCTCACCATGTACAGCAATCTCCGAATCGAGCCAGCCTATTCCAATCATCTCTTTATGCCGCCATGCCCGGATCCATTTGGCTTTCTCTCAGACCGCGTTCAGATCGTCTCAACAACTCATCCAGGACTTCAGCAAAGGCTGCTGCAATCATCTGCACGAGAGCTACCGTACATCAGCCTCTGCTCATTTATGGCCTGTCAGGACGATCTCTGTATGCCTACAAACGACCAGGAGAGCATCGTGTACCGCCGTGGAGGTCTCTCGTTCACACACAAACTTGACCAAAAGATTCCTGCAGACTGCCCTCCATGGATTGCGCGGAAATTGCTGTTTTTCGGGGCGATTGGGCCTGATTCAGAGCAGGTTTGCGTATGGTAGTCTCGTGCCGAATACTATTATACGTATCACCCCAATAATGACCGATAACTTTACTTATCGGTCATTTAGTCGGTGTATGATTGTGTTCCTCTGCAACCCTCCTTCTGGGATTTCTATTCATAATTGGGAGGTAAAGCGTTCTAAGGCTATACAAGCGCAGGTCGGTGAGATCCAGCTTCACCGGCCAGAATCATGACCGAGTTGCACGCCAATTCTAGACACAAAAGGTCACGTGGGCCTAACTTAATGCGTCGACGCTCCTCTTCTGTGCGCCCGGTTACAATACGTAGCCAGCAGGTCTCCTCGCCATTGAGCTTTCCCTGTTGTCCACGCGGCTTGTCGCGATACAGCTTTACGAGTGTGTCTGACTCGCTCTCCACAGCACCGCTCTGAAGGATTACGTTCTCGTCGAGCGATTCTACGCCGTAGAGGAATGCGCGCGTCGTGGCCCAGAGCCCCCCGATAGCATCAATCGGTAACAGCATGTCCAGGCTACCCGGAGCTCCCGGTGTCTCTGCACCGTTTACGACTGGGATGTAAAACAGTCTAAGTCCATCTGATTCAGGGATTAGTTGTAGACGCCCAAAGGACTTTGTTATTGAAAATGTCACACCGCCACGATACATAAAAACCTTTAGCCCCCGTGCTCTATCTCGAAAACCTAGCCTTTTGCTCTGCGATACACCTTTCGGCCTACTTTCCCACAAACAATACTTTCATCACCAACTAAAGGCAAGACGACGTTATATAGCAAGTGACGGGATTCCGTAGCGCAATTCTGTCAATCGCTATATACCCCTCACCGCTTATTTGCGAACCTTAAAAGGCCCCGCTTTAGGTCCAGCCCCGGCACTTTTCTGTTGTGCATCTGGCTCTTTGCGGAGCGGAGCCTTGGCCAGGGTAGTTACCATGCCCCGAGACCGACCAGGGGGTTTGTCGACATTTACCTTAAATGAGCTAGCTGGAGCCGCAGTTGCAGCCTCCGAGGTCTTTCGGTCACTTTTAGGAGTCACCGGGGACTGCGAAGAGGCTGCTGACACACTAGACTGCTCCTTCCGTTTAGGCGCAAACCTCTCCGTTGTCTCGCCCTCCTCTTGCACTAAAATCTGCTCATCAACCCAATCTGCTAGCCCCACCTCATCGACCTCAAAACGTTCCGGTCTCACAATATGTTCACGTCCTTCCCACGTCTCAGGGATCTCTGCGTTAAACCAGAAAGAGCGCCCTTTCACGATCCTGCCGTTACCGAGGTCAAACCAGGCCAAGCCCTTCTCGGCTGACATCTCGTGCTTTAACTCTTCAGCACTTACAAGATCCTTCTCATCCTCGGAATAACTTACCGTTTGAGATTCGCCACCAGAACGACGTGCGTTGATATCTAAGGCCCCTTTCATAGTGCTCGCTGACACGCCGGTCGTAACTCCTGCTCCTACCGATCGCTTTGTTGAGGTAATTTTTCCGAACCACTCCGTCATGTCGGCTGCGGTTCGGTTATCTCCGATTCTCATCATGACCTTGAGGTTTACATTTGCCATCACTCGCTCATAAAACGACTCGCTCAAGCCCATCGTTGTATCGGTCAAACCGCCCGTGGATTGCGCGCCAAACAGGAGGGCGAATCGTCCTCGACGCGCGAGCTCAAACAAGTTTGCCCAGGTTGGACCGAATGTCGATGAACCTTCATCAATAATGACAAGATGCGGGTCTTCAAGATTGTGCGCACGAGATGACGTTATCTCTCCGATTGAGACCTCGAGATCTTCTCGAAAGACTTTGACCATGCGGGCTGCGCTCTCGGCCTCCTCAAGACGCGGTAGCATGAAGTAGATGATCTTTCCGCGCAGAATCGCGTCGGTTAGAACGAGATCGGTATACTTCGTGCAAAAAACGCTCCCCGCTGCGCTCCCGGAAATCGCATGCAGCTCGGATGCAATTCCTCTAAGATTCTCCGTGATACGCGATGAATCAAGCGAACCCTTAGGATTGCGGTAGCTCGATGCCAAGTGGCCAAGCTCCACAAGGGCCTGGCGTGCGCCGATCTTATGTAACATGTTGCGTAGCTGCGGATAGGCTATCTGAAATGCAGACAACGCCACTGCAATGTCGCGAATGGACCACGACAAGCCGAAGCTCTCCATGGCACGAACCATCCTGTATATCGAATCAGCAGCCAGTCGGTCATAGTGCTTGGTAGTACTCTGGTCCGAAGTCGGCGGAAGACCTGCGCGGAGAACTTTGCGAGCCTTTACATCCGCTCGTTGATTCGTCATCACGAAGTTGTAGGCGTGGACCGAGTCAAACGGATCGATTACTATCAGATCTTCTATGCGACCGGTTATCAGCGCCATTAAAATAATATGCGCAAGAGTCGCAGAATCGCGCTTTGCATCGATAAACGTGCAGCCACTGGCCCTACCCCGCGCCATCTGTTGAAAAATCAGGGACTCCAACCACAGGGTCTTTCCAACGCCCGTCTTGGCAAACACCGCTCCGTGAGTGCAGATCTCATCATCATCAACCCATAACGGCTCCCCCGTATCGAGCTCGAATCCAACAAGATACCGATCGATCATCTTCTTGTTTCGCTTACGCGCGTCATCGATAGCGTGAGAGAGGCAGCTCCGATTGGGCGGCATTCCAAGAACAGGACGCCCACCGCGTAGGGCTGACTCTGCGCGGCGCTCCTGCTCTAATGCAATATGCTTTCCAAAGCTTAACCCGCCCATACCCAAGGCGTACGCGGGAAGAAGGCCGAGTCCCCACAAAAGCATCGGGTCTAAAGCTGCGCCCAAAGGTGAAGCTGCCACTCCCAAAGCGCCGAGCGTGGCCAGACCACCTCTAAAGAGATTAGTCTTAAGCTCCTCGTCCCTTGCTGTCTTAAGATCCGTTCTTTTATACTCTCGTGCCATACGTATGTAAGTTACGCCTTATGATGTTCTCGATACCGCCACGAGGTCCTCATCCCCCTCTTCGGCCGGAGCTCGTTCCTCTATTCCCTGAAGCAGCTTCTCAAAATCCTGTTCGCGATCAGCTATAGTGACCCGATCAACGTGTGTGCAGAGGGCGCTCCAGCCAGTTCCAAGACGCTCACGAACCTTACTGCCCCTGAGGGGAATCATCCCTCTTAATCCAAGACGGCCCTGACTATTCGCGCCTGATAAAACCGGCGTTGCTTGAAATACCGCGAATACTGCCCCCGTTTCGGGCACCGAATAGTCCCCCACACGACTCGCTAGCCATCCAAAGCTCAACAGCACATGGCGTAGCACCAACCAATCACGCATATCCGCCGCAGCTACTCCATGCGCCGATCCGAGAGCTTCTATGCGATCATGAGACGGGAGTGCGTGCGCGCGCTCAGATGCGAATGCATTCGGCGGAGCACCTTCGTTCTCCGATGCTCGCGTCTCAGTTTGGCGCTGAGTCGCTGCCGCCGAAGCAAGCAGGGTCTGGAGTCGAACGAGATATTCCGGGTCCACCACCCCCCTAAGAGCTTTCACGACAGTGATCAAGGGAATGAACAGTAGATCTGTTCTCGTGGTGTAAGCGCTTGCGCGCCACGATGAGAGATCCTCTGTAGCTGAGTCAAAAAATCGCTCCTGCCATACTGTGTTTGTCTCGCGAAGCACTGCGAACAACTCAAGATCCACCGCAACCTGCGGCAGTTCATGAGGACATGCTAGCAACACCTCAGCCCATTGACGAAGTGCCAACACGTCGTCCTCGAAATCAACCGGAAGCCGAATCGGAGCAAATGGACTTCGACGCGACGCATACACCAGGGCCCGTCGCAGTCGCGAACGCGAAGTTACATCGTAATCCTGGGGATACTCAACTAGTGAGTGCAAAACGGCTCGGGCCGAAAGGTGCGGAAAGATAGACCGTCTCACCCAGCGCTCGCCCTCAAAAGAGTGCGCGAGAACTTTGCCGCACCCAAACGCGAGTACCAAGGTAGCAACCTGCCCTGCGGGCACTGCTCCTAACACATGTCGCATCCGTGGAGTAAGCGCGCGATGGAGAGCCGTTCTCACGCGCTCTGCATAAGGAACACTCCTGTCATTCTCGATAGAGCAAGAGTCTGACGGTGGATCGTCACAGTGTGACTGCGCAGCGTACTCGCCATGAAGCGCGAGTGCCTCCCGCACGAGCGCTACGGTGTTATTGAAGAGTCCCGTCTCGACAAAAACATCCTCGAGGGCATCTTCCTCTCCTGACGAAGCAACGTATGCTGCGGTATCTCTGTGCCTCAGGAGAATTTGTGTCAAAGCAAGATTAGTCGGCGAGGCAACAGCATACTCAGTTAACAACCTCCAAAGCTCTGAGGATTTAGCCTCCTGAACGGAGCTCGTTTGGGGGCACGCAAATCCACGAATGAGACGGTCTGGAATACCCCCATCTGTCACCGACTCCACCCCTGCGCGAGCTCCAGAGTAGAACACCCTGCCATTACCCATCTGACCCAAGGCATCCAAGGCTCTATACGGTTTGCAATCCCGCAGCCCGCGCGCTAACGCGATCAGGCTGACCGCAAACCACAATCGAAGAGAGGCGATCATAAAAAAGATCACCCTAACAATCCCCATATGAATAGCGAGGAACGTTCGTCCAAAGGTAGTCAACTCTGCCTCGCGTACCGAGGCAGAGTTCGAATTAAGCATGCTTTCAATCACAAGCCCCGAGAGACCGTTAAACAAATCTGCCTCGCTTGATGTGCCGTGATGGACAAGCCATTCCTGACACCGCGCCCATTCCTGTACAAACTCGCTCGACCACGGTTGCCGGAGCTGCGCCAGCCGCGTTCCCTGGGCCTGTAGCGAGGTCACATGGCCGATCTGACTACGGAGGACGAACGTCCCTACCAGACCAAGAAAAAAAAGTCCGATGAGAATCAATACGACAGCCAATGAAACGCGCCACGCTTTATAGCGGCGCGAATTACGCAGCAGGTCAAAGTCCCGTGCATTCGGTGTCGGTAAAAACTCGGTCACCAACAAATCCCCGTATCTATCAAGGTTCTCACATCGGCTACAAAGCCCAGAGTGTTCATCGCCTATCCCCTCGGAATTCTTAACATCTTGCTGACGCTAACCGGCACAGCGTGGCGGTTCAGAGATCCTATCCCCTTGATCTTAGGCGTAGAGCCCCTACCAATCAATCGCTATTCGAGCTTAGGCTGGTACTAGCAATGATCTGAGTGGCCGTCTCGGATGACCTTATTCTAAAACCAACAGAAACAACACAAAAAGCCCCCTAGGTCTTAGTACACACCTCAAAGCAAACTACTCATACCCTAGTAGAGACTCCGGCGCTTGAGCCCCGGCAGGTAACTGCCTGGGTCTGCGGTTGCAGAGTAACTAGTTGATAACACGAACAACCTTTACCCAGTGCTTCAGAAACTACAATAAGGTTTCTCACAATAGAGGACAGAAGGTTTATTATAGGTGGTGACCATGAAGCTTACAGTACAATCGTTTATTCTCGCACTCTTAACCAGCCTTCTGATTGGTCACTCCCCGGCCGACGCCGAGACTCACGGCCAAACACTGGGTGGCGCACGCCCAGAGGTGACTGCTGAAGCGGTCGCCCACTATGCGCGCTCCCGAGCGCTTCTTGTGGCCGCTATCAATGAGTTCGATAAAGCTCGTAAGCTGGCGAAACCAGACGAACTTTTGGACTCAAACGCATGGCGGACAACCTTAATTGACCGGGCCGAGGATCTGGAACGGGTCCTTGATCCGCAGCCTCGCGCGACCAGGGGGGGGATTAAGTTTGAGGCTGATTCACGGCTTTTACCTGAAGCAAAACGCTAAGCTGAGATGATTACTAATTGAGGCGTAAACGAACATGGACGACGGTCACGTAATTCCAGCACTAAATGAAGATTGGTCCTTCGCGGGCGCAAAGCTCATGGAGTGGATGGCAGGATTAACAATGGCATTCCTAGCCAGCACCGCGGTGGAAAAACCAGCGGTGTGGATGCCGTTTCTTGTGCTCGTGATGGTCGGCACAACGCTCAGTTTGGCGAGCCTTAGAAAGCGTTTCCCCGATGAGGAGCGTGGAGTGATGAATCTGTTGATGACAACGTGCGGTTTTGCACCCCCGGGCATTCCAGTCCCGGCAAAGCTTCAACCACGCTGGAGTGGCGGACGAATCACCACGCTCAATAAGAGCTCATTGTACATGCAGTTGGAGCTCGATGAGACGATTCAGATGGCTCAGGAGGAGCCGAGGAAACGTTAGAGGTTTTTACGCGAGGTAGACTCATGCGAAAGGTAAATGTTGCTGATACCATAAAAGAACGAGTTGCCGATACAAACCTTCACGTTGGAAGGGATAAGAGTGATACCATTCGCCTCTGGGAGAACTACAAGGATCAGTCACTCATGTGGCGATCGCTCTCGCTGATACAACTCCCCACAACCTTAATGGCGATAGCGTTCGCAATTCTCATGTGGTCAACGCGTGAGATTACTCTCACCGTTCCCTCCAAGCCGATGCCTGGGATCTACGCTGCGCAGGATATCCCCGACAACGAGTTCGTCAACGTTGCTATGGACTACGTAAATCTCATAGCGACTTATCAACCACGCACCGCTCGCAGACAGTTTGAGGAGGCCGAGAAGATGCTGAAAGAGCCGCTTCTCACCAAGTTCCGCGAGGAGATGATCAACTCAGAACTTGGAGCGATAGAGCATTCAGCGCGAACACAGGTATTCTTTGTCGACCCACTTCAGACTGCCACAAGTCGTCGCGGCAATGACGTGACCGTTTCGATATCCGGAGAGCGTTGGAAAGTGATCGCGGGGGCTGAACTACCGGTAGTCACAAGCCGCTTTAAGGTAACGTTGACGACCATTCCACGAAATAAGATTAATCCGTATGGAATTGTAATTACGAGTGTAACCTTCAAGTCGAATACGAAGGGCGAGCGGATAACCGACGCCGATGTAGACGACGATTCGATGGGAGCTGATCGATGAGAGTAAGTAGTATCAACCTTTCACTAGCCCTGCTGTACTCATGCGCATTGCTTGCAAGCGTGCTGAGACCGGTTGCTGCGTATGCACGAGACGTTGAGTACTCGAGCGGTGCCGGCGAAATCCCGGTGTGGGTCAACGTGGGTGAGCCGACAGAGGTTATTTTCGAAGGCGGTACTATCAAGAACGGCTTCAAAAACCGAAACGCTGGACTTGACCTTGAGAAGAAAGGATCATCTCTCATCCTCTTTGGTAAGGAGAATATGAATGAACGCGGCGAGGCCTTGCTCGTGAGACTCGACAACGGCACTTCGTATCCTCTACGCGTAAGAAAGGCCAACTCCGACAACCCGCGCGATGCGCAGGTTGTGGTTGGAGATGGCAAGGGAGCAATGGGAGCTGAAGAGGAAGAGATGCCACCATTTCAGGAGCGTTCATACGAGTATGCTCCCGCAAGTAAGGTGTCCGGCCTTATGCGTGAGATGGCCCTCGTGGCTGAATTCGGAAAATCAGCGATTCCCGGCTATCAGATTAGCGACAAGTTCAAGGGGCAAACGGTAGTGAGCGATGGCGCGATTATCGCCAAGATTGATCGAATCTTCGTTGGTCCGAACCTATGGGGGTACGTTCTCGATGCAAAAAATCTGCTTGATCAGTCGCAGAAGCTTAACCCGGCAGCGTTCCGAATCGACGGAACACGGGCGGTATCTGCGTCAAATTGGGAACTTGCTGCTCGTCCGATGACAATAGAGCACCAAGTAGCCGGTCGAGATCAAGCTAAAGTTTACTTAGTTACACGCGCGCGGTAGGAGCCTACGTCGATATGATGCAATTTTTACGAGACCTAGGACTGCGACTAAGAAGTGAGCGGAAGACTCAGTTTATCACTCTGCTCGCGCTACTTGCCATCGGATACATGTTCTTCGCCGACAACTCCCCCGCCCGCCGCGCGGCTGCGCCAAAGCCGCAAGTAAAAGTGGGAGCCAACGATCCAAATGAGCGTTGGACCGATCTTGTTCAGCGCTTTAACGGACAACTTACGCAGCTCCAAAGCACAACGGGACAGCTCCAGGAAGAGATGGCGAATCAGAAAAAGGAGATGCAGGAGTACGAAGCTACCACTGCAGCTATCTTTAAAAAGATTCTTGAGCGTCTCGAACAGGTACAGGCTACTAACGCAACGCAGAGCGTAACGAATACTGGTCCGCAGGATCTGAACGCTATCGACGATGCTGCTCCGGTGAGCGCAAACCCGGACGAGCTTGAGTCGCTCGAAGATGAGCAACCAGTCGCAGTACAGCCCCCACCGCAGCCAGCAAAACCACGACTAGCAGCTATCATGCCAGGTGATTCGGTACGCGTGAAGCTGCTCGCTGGCGTTAACGCACCAACCGATGGAACGCCCTACCCTGTTGTCTTAAAGCTCCTTGGAGATGTCATAGGACCAGATGGGAATACGATTCCTCTCGGTGAGGGGCGTCTGATTGCAGCGGCACAGGGCTCGCTAACCGACGCCCGTGCACTACTCCGAATTACTCGGCTGAGCATTCGTCTGCCGAATGGGCGCAGAAAAGAGTTTGCAGTAGACGGCTGGATCGTCGGCGAAGACGGAATCCGCGGTATGGAGGGCGTACTGATCGATCCAATCGGCAAGGCGATCGTCGGCGCTGGTATCGCAGGTGGCTTGTCAGGACTAGGGCAAGCGATGCGCGCAGCAAACACTCAAACACAGATTTTTTCGAACGGTGCAATGAACCAGTCAGTTGATCCAGGGGCAATCCCTCAGTACGCCGCTGGAGTTGCGGTATCAGGCGCTGCAAATGAGTGGCAGCAGATCATTCGGGATCGTCTCAGGACTCTGGTTCCGGTCGTTCAGGTTTTATCGGGTCGTGAAGCGACCGCTGTTTTCTCACAATCGTTGGCGATACCAGACTTACTAGAGCAGGTCGACCAGGACCCCTCAGTTGTGTACACGTCACTTGATTAGGTGGGAAAGAGGAGTGAATATGCGAATTCTTTCAATAGCAGCAATACTATCTCTCTCAATTATAAGCACTGGTTGCAGTGCCATGGGACGTGTTCTCAACCCGTTCTATGAATCCCCTTCACCAGTGGCGTATTTCGGAGAGAAGAACGATGCGGCGTTGCTCAACGAAGGCTCGGGGGGCAAGGGCGCAAATGCGCGGGCAGCATTAGAGGCGATGGGCACCTACCAGAGAGCTCATGCACCCCAACCGAACAACCCAGTGATGCAGCCAGCTGTTGTACGCCTGATGTGGGTACCTGACCATTTAAACTCACACGGAGATCTTGTTCCCGCTCACTACTACTACCTCAAGGTGAAAAAGGAGCAGTGGGCAGTTACAGACGCATTTGAACTTGAGGCGCAACTTGGCTCAACCACTGGAAACGCTTCTGCCATCGGGTACGTCAATCCGGAGGATCTGAGGTAATGCGAAGCTTGTTGGTCCTGACAACGTGCTGCGTTATTGCGGCAGGGTGCGGCGGAGTAAAAGACTACCAGCCGATCCCCAAGAACAACGGCTTGTTCTTGCCATCGGTGCGTACGGTTGGCCCAGAGCCGGTCTACGCCCGTACCCGGTGGGTTCGGCCGCCCGAGGTACTTCCGCAGCGCGACAAGTATCCACAGGCTGCAGAGAACCTACGAGATTCTCCTAGTCTTAGACCAGTGTTTCAGCTGTCTCTCAAGAACACCACTCTAGAGGAAACCGCTAGAGTCTTAGCCGCGACGGCGCGATATTCGAGCTACACGGCGCCTTCGATAGCAAAAGATAAAATATCTGTAACAAATCTTGGAACAATCGACGAGCTGGCGCGGATAATAGAGAGTAAGGCCCGCGTTCAGGTTGTAGTAGACCATGAAAACAGGGAGGTACGTTTCCTGGCTGCTCATGCAGAACAGCCACGACTTTTCGACGAGTAGGTACTATGGGTATCAATCGGCTACAGCGCCAAAGGTTGTTTCAGGATGAAGAGCTGTTCAACAAACTTCTTCCGTTTGCACGGTACGACCAGGAGAATTCAATCTTTGTTCATACCGATGCTTCCCTCTGGTCGATCTGGGAACTTCAACCTAAGTGGATTACCAAAGTATCTGATGCCGAGGCTTTCCAGCTCTGCGAGCGCGTCCAGGAGATGCTCGATTCCCTAGAACATACATTCTCCGCACAGTTCTGCTGGATAACCACGTTTGACGTGGAAGATCTCTTACGTGACTGCATGAATCGTTATCCGGTCTCCGGTCCTGCAGGATGGATGGCTAAACGGTGGATTCGTTCGATTCGACTCGCAAGCCAGAGTCGATCGCTCCATAGACGTCCTCGAAAACTGCGGTTGTACGCATGTTTTCGTTACGATCCCCCGTGGGAGGGAAAAGGATTTGGAGCTCAACTTGCTCGCACGATGAAGATGTTCTTCTACGGCGCCGTTGGGCTCAGTGCTGAGCAGCGCTACGCCGAATACATGGGCTTTGCCAATAAGTTTAAGGGTATCATGGATGGTACCGCAGCAAAGCTCGCTGACCTTGGGTTTTATCCGCGCCGTGTTGATGGACAAGGGCTCATTAACCTGCTCTACCCGATCTTAAACCGAAGAAGTGTAAAACCTGGCAAACATCGCCGTGGTCGTGGCACAGCGATACCGGTTCCTGAGTACGACCCGCACGACCTACTCGCAAATCAGATCTCAGAAACGCATGTTGAGCATCCGCGTGACGGTATCATCCAAAAGGATGGCCGTGTTTTCCGATCTGTATCGATGGTGAAACCACCTAAGACCTGCATGCCACTGATGATCGCCCCACTTCAATCGGCTCCATACGAGAACATACTCAGTGTCACCTTCTCGAAGGAACCGAAGGAGCGTCAACTTGAGCGCCTCGATCGTCTCGACGGCACCTTGGGTATGCGCGAGCGGAGCTGGGCAGGCCGGTCCAACCAAAAGGTCTTGCATCAGATTAGTGCCATCCGACAGGCTCGACAGGAGCTGTATAACGCTCGTGAGCAGATCGTTGAGGTTGGAGTCCACCAAACATTTATCTGCCAAACGGATGACGAGGCAGTCCGAGCAACATCGGAAGCCGTAGCTTCATTCCCGCAACTAAACGGTGCACGGGGAATGTTGCACGAGATCTCTGATATGGCGGTGTTAATTAACTCACTCCCGGGCGCATACGATCCATCCACAGATGGAGCAGGCTGGACGACTACAGTACAGTCCTCCCGCGCAGTACGGATGTTTCCGCTCTGGGGCAATTGGCGCGGCAGTGCCGGAAGTCAGATCCTCCTCCCAAGTCTCTGGAACCGTGAGCTGGTTGGATTTGACCTCTTTGACTCTAACATTGCGCCAAACGTGCTGATCAGCGGCGTATCGGGCGCAGGTAAGAGTTACCTGATGTGCTTTCTAATCACTATGCTCAACCGCGGGCACTACTCGACCTTGTCGGATGGGCGGGTTGTCCCCCGTAATCCAATCACCTTCATCTTTGATAAAGGAATGGTCGGTCAGCCGTGCGGATTCGAGAAGATAGCTCGCCTGTTTGGTGGTCGTATCTATGAGGCAACTCCCTCGCGCGCTCCAGCGATGAACTTCCTCGCTCGTCTTGGTGAGATATCCCCTGATTCTCGCAGCGATGACTACAAGGATCTCATCGACATGTGTGCAGATGTAATCTGTGACATGGCAACCGATGGAAGCAACGTTCCCGATCGTCTTGAAAGAGGAAGCGTCGCTGATTCACTCATCGAAGCACACCGGATTTACCGCAGTGGTCCGATGAGGCGTGAGTTTATCTTGAGCGATGTGGTATCAGTACTGCGGGCGCCACGCCGAGTAGATGAGACCGACGACGGAGCAAAGCGCCGGCAGCGTATATCGAGCCTAATCGCCGACTACTACGGAGAGGGAACATACGCGCGATTCTTTGATCGTCCAGGTTCGCTGAAACTCAAAGAGCGCTTTATCGTGTTTGACCTCAAAGCTCTCAGTCGAAACCCGGACCTCCAACGTGTATTTTTGAAGATCGCGATGGTGTGGGCGGATGCAGTTATGAACGATCCTCGAGAACTCGACACGCGTAAAGTGCTCGTATTCGACGAGGCTCACGAACTGATTGGCAAGACCCAAGCTGGAACGATTGAGACGGCCTTCCGTCTCTACAGAAAGCGCAAAGGTATCGTTATCGCCGCGTCTCAGTCGGGCGAAGACTTCTATGTTGGGTCCGGTGGGCAGGCCATCGTGCAGAACAGTGCACATAAGATATTCCTGCGACAGGACCCCAATAAGTTCCACCTCACTGCTCAGGCGTTTAATCTGACCCCCCAGCAAGCCGACGTGATCATGCGTTTGCGCACGGTGAAGGGAGTAGAATCGCAGTTCTACCTGGCATCTGACATCGGAGAAGGCGCACTCGTTCTGCCTGTCGAACCCGCTTTCTACTGGGTCAGCACCAACAACGGAGATGATAACCAGCTCTTTACTGATGCACTCGCGCGTCACAACGATGATTTTAGTAAGGCCCTCGAAGAGGTCGTCATGGTTGCGCCGTATGGAGCGAAGGAGCTCCAGCAGCGCATGATGGGAGGAGTCTCTGCGGACGACTCCGACACTCTGGATGTTGGCGGGGCTGTTAGCTCGATGATGGAGAGCGGCTTCAGGGACTCAGGCCGATAGGATAAACTTTTAATGGAGATGTGTATGAAGTTGCAGTTGTTAAGTAAGCTTTCGGTGATTGCTCTCATCGCGCTAGGAAGTAGCGGGTGCGGATGCTGTGGCAGCACCAAGTCGGAAGTAGTAAAACCGACCCTTGTTGAGTACAGGGTTCAGGATGTTCCTGGCGCGGTGGAGTATATCTGGGAAGAGCCGATGGTAGATGTTGCCGATATACCTCCCGGGCTTGACCCCGAGGGGCATTACTATCGTCCCGGACATCAAGAGGTAGTAGAGATCCGCCAGGGAAGATGGCAGTATTACAAGCGTCCGACTAATTAGGGCAGTCTCCGTGGAATATACGTTATGAGCCTCATCAGCATCCGCAACTTTGCAGGGCCGCTACGCAGCAAGTTTCAAATGGGAGCTTTGGCCATCGCCATCCTACTGGTATTAGTCCTTCGCTTGGGGGTATCCAGGACTGCGGAGAGGGCTGATGCGTCCCTTGAACCTACATCTGGGTCCGAAGAGTTACTTGACGTGCTCGATGAAGCCGCCAAGCCGAGTAAGGCCAGACGAAGGGCCGCCCGGACTCAGGATCAGGTGTTGGACAACCTGGTGGCTGAAGGATTTGATGGGGCACCGCAGGATGCTCCAGAGCCTAAAAAAAATGAGTCGTTTGAGGATATTAGAAAGTCTCTAGGACTAGAGTAGGCAGCTTGAACGCTAAAGGGCACGGTTTGTCGTGCTGCTAGTGTATGGCAATTCTCCCGCTATATACTCGAAACTACCGGAAGTTTCGTTGTGAAGTTATGTTGACAGAAGAACGGGATGCCAGAATTTCGCTACGGAATTCTATTACTTGCTATAGCTGAAGCAAAAGCTCCTTAAGTCACGATACGGGATAGAACTGAGCACACCGCTTTTAAAGCGCTGGGAACGGTTTTGTAGCTTTTCCTTGAAGGAACACATGGTTTTTCAAGCTAAACATCAGATTAATGAGCTAGCTCGATACTCAGAGAGCTTCAAATGCAGGGGCGTTGTAGCGCGAACACTGCACATGTTAGCCGTGTGGTCGCTCTTGGTAGCCGCGACAAACGCCTTCTCCCAAGAACAGGACCCAGACTTTATTGATGCATTCGCCCCCGTGGATGCCAGCGCGGCGGCATTTCACAACGAGAAATTTCACGATGCCGAGCGAGCATTACTTGAAGGGCTCTCTCGCAAAGATAGCGCTTCGGGGCAGATGGGCAATAAGTCACCACATGAGCAACCAACTCTACACAACGTATCAGCAACATCAAAAGCGCGCCTCAAGCCTGCGGTCGCTGACAGATCGGAACCCTTAGCCCCACAGCAGGAGCCCCCCCCTCTTGAGCATGCTTCTGTAGGTGACCGAGAGAAAAAAACAGTACCACAGGAGCTCAAGGCAGCAGTAGAGCCGGTGCAAGTCGCTGCGCAACCAGCGACCACTAAGAAGCGCGAGGAACCAGCTCAGGTCGTTGAGCCCAAAGAGGAACGGCGTGCATCAGCTGCACAAGTTGCACAAGTTTCAAAAGTAGCTCCTAAGATCACCAAAGCTTCGACAGCCGAAGTCCGCACGCAGATGAACGAGCAAGACACAGAGATTCAAAACCTTAAGCGTGAATTATCGGATGCAAAGAGCGCTCTCGCAGCAGCAGAACTGGAGATCTCGCGGCTATCAGCAATCATCCAGGAGGCCAGCAGAGCTCGCCTCTCCTTCGGAGAGAACCCGCCTACGCTGGCCAAGGTGCCCCAAAGAGCTACTGGCGTGGCACCAATTACCAAACATGCGGCGCTAACTGCGCCATCGGTGCAGCCCCCTCCTTCGAGCGCCCCATCTGAGCCCTCGGGAGATCTGCAGGTAGCCACGATCGCAGTTGATAAAGCCGATCTGCGGCTTGGGCCAGGTCGCAATCACTCCGCACTGATGAGCCTCCGTCGTGGCTCACGGCTAGCCGTTGAGGCGCGTCAAGGTGAGTGGTACCGAGTCTTCGCTCCTAATGGCCAACGTGCTTGGATTCATTCGTCGCTCGTTCGTTTCGGTGATGGCGCTGCAAGCTTAAACGACGGGAGCTCAGTAAAGGTACGCGGATATGACAGCAAGCTTGAATAGAAGCCGGACATACGTACGACTAGGACTTCTTGCGACCCTCACGGCAGCTGTATGCAGTTCTTCAAGCCATGCCATTCCGATCGGCTCCGGTGTGCATAACCTTGCAGCTTCTAACTTTGTGTATCCCGTCATGGGGCCCCGAACCTCAAGTAGCTTCGGTATTCGTCAGCATCCGGTCACCAAAAAACCGAGGAAGCATCATGACGGAATCGATCTCGCAGCTCCGACCGGGGCCACCATACGCTCGATTGCAACCGGCCACGTAATATTTGCCGACCGATTCGGTGGCTATGGAAACCTTGTCGTTATCAAGCATTCGGATGGACTCACCAGTCACTACGGTCACTGCAATGAAACCTCAGTCAGAGTTGGACAAAAAGTTTTAGCAGGCGATGTCATTGCAACTGTCGGCAGCACAGGTCTCTCCACCGGCCCGCACCTCCACTTCGAAATTCGGCGAAATGGAGAGCCCCAGCACCCCGAGAGATTCCTTCCCGGGCTAGCTAGCCCAGCTGAAGGGTAAAAACACCTAAGCTCCCGACATTACGGTGAAACGAAAATATCTAGTGCTTACTCGACAGATGAGCCTGCTATCCGAGCAGATCTTGATCAAGCCAATCACGTGAATTTCATACTGAAAGCGACAAGAAAAAACTACTCGGTATATGTCACACCAAATAGCAGTGCTAGCATAACCTTTATATAAACTGGGACGCGCTAGTCGCGTCGTTAACAATCGTAATCCGTAGAGTAGATTAGAAGAGAAGAAAGGAAAGAATATGAAGACAACTATCAAATCATTATTTGCTAAGACTCATGAGGCGGCACTCGATGCTACTCGCAAGCTTGCGATCGCAAAGAGCGCTCCTTCAGAGAAACAGGCTCAAACGATCCTCTTCGTTGCAGGTATCATCTGCTTGGGAATCGGACTCTCAAGTGATGTTTTCGCAACCGGCGGTGGATGGGATGCTCGTCAGGGACAGATTGAGGACGGCCGTATTGCAAACGCAGTAGCTGTACTCTTTAAGTTCCTCGAAGGAAGCTTCGGAGCGTTGGTCATGGCAGCGTCCGGAATCGGAGCCATTCTCAGTGCAGCATTCGGTCAGTATAAGATGGCCTTAAGCTGTATGGTTGTGGCCGTAGGCGCGTTCATCCTCCGTTCAATGCTGAACACCTTCTTTAATACGCAGTCGATTGACAGCACTGAGTACGGTGGCGACAACTAAAAAACAGGTGAGTGTGCAGCACTCATTGTACCGAGCCGGAAGGGTAAAACCTTCCGGCTTTTTTGTTGTCATCATGGCCAACGTGTACCAAGTCGGTTTTCGACTCTTGCGCTGAGCTTACTTCTTACCTTGTGGCGCTAACTCGGCCTTCTTGAAACTACCCAACCGATCCTGAAGCACCTTCAAGCAGGTCTCATCTTTCTCAGCACTCTGGCGCTCAAGCAGAATACTCCGACTCTCGTCAGCGCTCGGATCTAACCTGCCGTATGCTAGCACCCGTGCGAGTGGTTCAGGGTGTCGCGAAAGAAGCCTGAGAATATCGGGCGTGGCGTTCCAACTAGAACGACGCAGGTATCGCGCCGCTTCCAGATTAAAGACATCCTTCGAATCTACATGCGACCGCGAGAGCAGCACCAGCACTACCGAGTCGGGCGGGGGCGCAAGGTTAAACCACGCAGTAATAAACGGGATACGCGACTCAGCAGGAACCGACAAAGCTGACAGGAGTGCTATGATCTGCTCTCTGGATAACCCGCTTGCCGGAGTGGTGAGAGTAGCAAGCAAACGCTCTCCCTCCTGCCCCGGAAAAGCGACTCGGAGCTTTCCAGCTGCTTCGGCTCGAACCTTTTCAAGGGGGAATGTGAGCAGATCCGCGAGTTGGGGAACCGTAAGGGTGCCCTGAGGGAGACCACCCAAAACAAGAGCCAACGTATCAGCGGCCTTCACAGCTCTCCAACCAGCAAGGTCCTCCATATCAAACCAGTGAACCAGCGTGGCGATCTCACCTCCACGATCACCAAGAACATTGAGAAGCTCCGATGCGGCCGTGTCGCTAGCCGATACAACCGGTACAATCAGCGAAACCTTGGCCAGAGTCAGGCCTGCTTGCGGGTCATTTCCCAAAAATCGCTCGAAGGCCCGAGTATTCGCATTACCAGTGACGATCTGCGCCAATCCAATCACGGGCTCATCACTGAGCTTGGTACCACCCATCGCCTTAGCCTGAGCGAAGAGCTCTCCGAACGGCGCTGGTAGCCGTGTAAGGGGCTCAATCGAGAGACCTCGGATATCATTCGGAACGTTTTTGAGTGATGCTTGCCCGAGGACAGCGAGCAGCACCCCAGGATGCAGCGTCCGCGCCTCTACAACCTGCGCTCGCCCCTCAGGCACGAGCCCCTCAAGAGCAAACACCAACGCGGCATGCTTATCTGCTGGCGTAAGATCATTACGCCAGCCATCAGAGAGCGCAACTCGCAACAAAGCACCCTGCACACCTTCGGGATTTGCGCCCGCTACTAGGTCGTTGACGATTGTGTTAATCGCTGCAGGCTCCCGACGAATCACGGCCGCTCGACCAACAATAGCCATGCGCCCCCGATCTCGACTGGCCCATTCTTCCTCGTACTCCGCCGAGTGCTGCGCTGCAAGCATCGGCACCCGTGATGCTAGTTCAAAATAGAGCGCTGGATAACGATCCTTGATTACCCAACCTGCCGCAACCAGCGCTGCCGCACTAAACAACAGAGGCGTCATCCACGAACCCGGCCGCTTCTGAGGGTCACTGCGTACATCCTCGGCTCCACCCTGTTGCCGCTCCGGATGGCGATCGACATCTCGATCAGCGCTTGTAGTTACCCCGGGCCTCAGCACTCGCCCTCCGCCCGTTTTCTGCTTGGCGTTGCGGCTATCGCGAGCTGGCTCTTGATTAACTATCAAATCACTGCCCAACCCAAATGCCACTGCGACCTCCTCTAATGGTGGCCTCTGCCGCGGGGAAGGCAAAAGAAGCTGCTCTACTATTGACCGCTGTTGCGAAGAGAACGACTCACCGAGCAACGTGGTGAGCGTTCGCCCGAGACAATAGAGGTCGGCTGAGGGATCAGGCGGTTTGCCTAGAGTGCTCTCAGGAGGAAGATAAAGGTCTGCCGATTGATGCAGGGTTCCCACAAAAGGATCAATCAACAATAGATCGGCACCTTCTCTCACTATATTCGATGGGCATATGTGCCCGTGAGCTACACTCCGACGACTGAGCTCACCGACACGCCTGATGAGTGTGTGTGCTATGTGGAGACGTTCCCGTGCATGTGCTACTCGTCCGCGTTCAAGGTCATCTTTTAGTGTTTCGGCAAAATAGGGTCGCAGAAGCATGAATCGGCCTTCGCGTGGAAGCAGCTGTGCGCGCTGCTGGGAGGTGCATAGCACTGAAAACCCCTCAAGTTCTGAGGCTACCGACCGCGCCAGCGGCTCACTCAGAACCATCGAGAAACGCGCGAGGCTGACCTTACCGAGTAAAAGAAGGAGTGGTCGAAGATCCCACGGCTCCGCACCGACCATGACATTGACGCACACAGCACCAGCGGGAAAGAAACGGGCGTATCCTTCTAGGATACTGCGTTGGTTATCAGTAAGAGCTTCAGGAGATACGAGCTTCACGAACGAGTTACCATAATGCCCATTCCCACGGAACGGGGGTACCGGTGGGAGCTATGCTCCACCAAGGCTTTCCATTTGCAACAGTACAAACAACACCTCTGCTAACATCAGTAGAAATGCCGTCGAAACAACTCTAGTACTACCACACCAAACGTCTTGGGACGAGACCAGGATTACAAGCCTCGCTCTACAACTATTTTGCTCATCTCAGCCCGCAGAATCGGCACGATCTCCTCATACGAAAATTGCCCGAGCAAGGTGTGTCCCTTCTTGAGGTTTACGTGATTGGGAGCGCACCAGAGCCCCAAGTCAGCATCATCCGTTTCGCCGGGGCCATTCACCCGACAACCCATCACCGCAATCGTAAGCTTTTTGTCCGCAAACTCCTCAGTCATCAGCTTCACCTTTTGCGCAAGCTCAACGAAAGCTTCATTTTCAACACGTGAACACGAGGGGCACGAGATGATATTCAATCCCTCATGCTCAAAGCGTGGAACAGAGCGGAAGCGACCTGCGTACACATCCTCAATGATCTTTTTGCCAACTAAGACCTCTTGGTATTTCTCGGCGTGCGGCAACGTGAGCGAGACACGCACGGTATCACCTATGCCTCGAGCAAGAAGGCTTTCAAACGCCACGCGGGTTTTTACTTCACCCATCGGCAACATGCCTGCCTCCGTTACGCCGAGGTGCAAGGGGATCTCCGGAAACTCCTCAGCAAAGCGAGAATTAATCTCAACAACATCGTTGGGATCCGAGCTTTTCAGCGAAACGACGTAGTTCTGGAATCCGAGATCCTCGAGGTACTTCATGTGCTCGCGCGCTGAGATCAGTGCAACTTCAATCGGATCGTCCTGTTTCTCTGCTTGCGCTGGATCGAGCGATCCAAAATTTACCCCGATGCGAAGCGCCAGATCGTGTTCACGAGCCACCCCAACTATATACTTGACCTTTTCAAAAACCGGGGTGTCCTTCTCGTGGTGATAGAGGTGTCCAGGGTTATACCGAATCTTCTGCACGTATGGCGCAACCGCACCCGCGAGCTTATAACTCTCCTGCAGGTCAACCACAATTCGAGCATCGGTTTGAGCACGAATCGTCGCGAGAGCCTCAACATCTCGGTGGCTATCGATGGCTATTCTGATTACATCCGCGCCGTGCGTTTGGAGGAGCTTGATCTGGCGCAACGTTGCATCGATGTCCTGAGTCTTGGTCGCACACATCGACTGCACAGATATCGGACCAGCGCTTCCAATAATGAGATCCCGGACTCGAACCGACCGAGTTTTGCGTCGAGTAATTTTAGGACCACCCTTGATAGTAACTACTTCGCCTGACTTATCACCGTCACCCACAACAAAAGCTCCCTAGTACACGTTTTTCACCTAGCAGTTTAGTCAAATTGTTGTATAATCAACGATTCAAGGCAACCCTTGGGGTCACCTACCTACGAAAGCAGTCGGATTGCAGTATTATGAGCACATCAATGGACGATCTAGAGGATATTTTTGGTCGGATTACTGAGGAGTACGAGGAGCCAGTGCCGATCGGAGGCCGTTGCGAAAGCCGTATCTTCTACAGAGTTGAGGACCTAAGCGATGCGGACCTCAATACCTGCGCCGAATACGTGGCGGAGCGTATACGCAATGTCGTTTCCCCAGGTAAGCCGCAGCTGTTTCTGAAGCTTCCGGGCGGGTACTCGTTCTTTGCCGAGCGTCTCTGCGCGGTGTATTCCGAGCTTTACAACGGTGGAAAGGAGATTCCCCTCGAGCAGTATTTAGAGAGCAAGCTCTCCAACGGTCACGGTGAAAAGTACAAGGGATATCAGACCGTCCTCGTGACAGACGTAATCACTACCGCTCGTTCGAGCTTGGAGGCTCATACCCGCGCCACGCTCAGGGGTATCCCAGTGCTGTGCTGGGCGACTCTAATTGACCGGACATTCGGTCCCGGTCCTGTCCCGGTCGTGTCGGCCTTTACAGGAGCCTCAGTTAGAGTACTCACTCAGGTGGGTTGATTACTTGTAACTACTCAGCATAATCGATTTCTTTCACGTAAGCCCCTCGTCAGCGTAAGGGGAGGCATTCCAGAGCAAATCCGGAGTGGAAAACACTAACTATTCACCGAAATAGCGCATCTCCGATTAGGTGGTGACAATACTTTACTACCTTAGCCTCGACGCTTAAGAGGGATCACCTTTCCCGCTCCGACAGCTATGCGGTCCATATCACCGCCCACCTTGGTTATTCGCGCTGAAATTGGCTCGACCACGGACTGCTCGTCAAGCAGCTCAATAGTTGAAAGTACCGTTGCACTCTCTTCGCTGAGCTCCGCAGCGGGACGAACTACCCTGCTACGCTTAATAAGAAGATCTAACTCGTGGTGAGCTGCCTGGCCAGCTTGAACCCGCGCCTTAAGGCTAACCAATGAAATCGCCAAACCACTCGCCTTAATAAAATCGCCACGCTCTGCTGCTGCTACGAGCTCCCGCTGTTGGGTTACAAGCTCACTCTCACTCGCACGCCACATCGCCTGAAAGTCATTACGAATAGCAAATATATCGTGGACTACCTTCTTGGTGGATGGAGACTCAACGGCACTGGTCAACTTACGAAGGAGGAGGCTATTAACCTCGCGCCACTCAGACACCTGCGCGGCCGACAGTTCCGGAGAAGCTCCCTCAACGCGGGCCATCGCCTGGCCAGCGGAGTTTGTGTACAAACGGAGAGCTCGCCTGCTCTTCTGGATGAGGGCTACCACTCGGGAGCGAAAGGATTCAGATTCCATGTCATCAACTCAAAAAACCGCGATCTGTTGCTTGGATCAAGAAACGGGCTCACAGGTGTACCAGCCCGCGAAAGGCAAATCAACTCTTATTTTTAGAATGCCGTATCGGGTTAAAACGATTCAAGAGCACCTGCCCCTGACGACCACCAAGGTAGAAACCCAGGTGATGCGTTACTCCTTTTCAGTCAAAGAATGAAAATCGAACGCTGCCCACCGCTTCTTGATCGTTTCATACAGCTTTGGGAACTCGCCGCTCTCGATCGCCGACCGAATATTCGCCATAAAATCGAGGTAGTGGGTCAGGTTATGAATACTTGCGAGCTGCGGACCGAGCATCTCTCCGACTTTGAAAAGGTGTTGGATGTAGGCCCGCGAGTAGCGGCGGCAGGCCAAACAACGACACGTGGAATCGATCGGCCCAGTATCCTCGGCGTACCGGGCGTTCTTTATGTTCACAAATGGCGGATCGGCGTTAACAAACACCCGGCCAAAACGCCCCGAACGTGTTGGCATCACACAATCAAACATATCGACACCGCGATTAACTGCTTCGATGATATCCTCAGGAGTCCCTACCCCCATCAGATAGCGAATGTGCGAACTGGGTAGCTGTCCTACATGGTAGCTCAGTACCTCGTACATGGCGTTTTTTGGTTCACCAACACTCAGGCCACCTATTGCATAACCGTCAAAAGGTATCTCACGGATCTGCTCAGCCGAGCGGGTACGTAGCTCCCGGTGCAATGCTCCCTGAGTTATGCCAAACATGCACATCTCAGGGTCAGTACGAGCATCAAGTGAGCGCTTTGCCCAACGGAGCGTCATCGCCAGCGACTTCTCAATCGCATCAAACCCAAGTGTGCTCGGTGGACATTCATCGAGCGCCATAGCGATATCAACTCCCATCGTCTGCTGAACTTCAATAGACTTTTCGGGTGATAGAAACTGCTTAGAACCGTCGAGGTGCGACCGAAACTCTACACCATCCTCCGATATGGACCGGATACCTTTAAGGCTAAAAACTTGATACCCACCAGAGTCACTCAAGATAGGTCCCTGCCAACCCGAAAACGTGTGAATACCTCCTACTCGTCGAATACGTTCATGACCGGGCCGAAGCCATAGGTGATACGTGTTCACAAGCATTACCGACGCGCCGCACTCAGCGAGACGCTCAACATCAACACCCTTCACCGAGGCCTTTGTCCCAACTGGCATAAAAGTTGGGGTCTCAAACGTTCCTTTACGAGCTCTAAACGAGCCACGACGAGCGTCTCCACACTGTTGCTTGAGCTCGTACCTCTTCTCACTCATACGATAATCATCCCATCGCCATAACTTAAAAAACGGTAGTTATGCTTGAGCGCTTCTTGGTACACACGATCAAGAAGCTCAAGCCCAAGCAGCGCCTCAACCAGAAGCAGGTGCGTCGTCCGCGGTTGGTGAAAATTCGTCACGAGCACATCAACCAACTCAAAGGTCAAGCCCGGCTGAATAAACAGCTCAGTAGAGCCCATCTGATCGCGTGCAGCTTGATTACGAGCAGCACTTTCGAGCGCTCGCACCACCGTTGTCCCTACAGCGACTACCCGCCCCCCACTGGCTCGCGTCCCTTGCAGTCTATCCAGCACCTCGTGTGGAACAATAAACCGCTCACTGCTCGGCGTACGTAGCACACCGTTGACAATAATGGGCTGAAAGCTAGCAGTCCCTACGTGCAGCGTTATTCGATCAACAAGACAACCGGGCGAACTTTGGAGTCCTGCTACCAACTCCTCTGTAAAGTGCAGCGAGGCTGTTGGTGCAGCAATAGAGCCCGGGTGAACCGCAAAGACACTCTGATAATCAGCTCGATCTTGATCATCCGCGCGGCCATTACGAATATACGGAGGGATCGGCATGGTGCCGTGGATCTGAATAAGGTCAGCTGCACTTGAAGTAGATCCGGTCAAAAAGCGGAGGCGCAGCCGATCTTCGCTCGGAGATGGCAACACCTCCGCACAAAGCTCCTGATTAAAGTATATCTGCTGTGCAGCTCGAATCTTTCGCATCGGAAATCCGAGCGCGCTCCAGGTGTCTCGCTCAACTTCCTCAATGAGCACCACCTCAACTGCATAGCCATCAGCAGCCTCAAGGCACCCAAATAGCCTCGCCGGAATAACCTTTGTGTCGTTAAACACAAGGTGATCGCCTTGCTTGAGGTACTGGCCTATATCGCGAAACGTCCGGTGCTCAATAGTACCAGCCCGCCGCGATACGACCAGCATCTTGGCCGACTCCGGTGGGTGCACCGGTCGCTGCGCGATACGCTCATCTGGAAGGTCGTAGCTATAGGGAAGAGCTGTGGTCATACTGCCTCTACCAAGCATCGTCACCGCATACGGCTGGACAACGATCTATTGTTTGCTAAAAGCCTTTAAAAAATCGATCGGCATTGGGAAGAGGATCGTTGAATTGTTCTCAGACGATATCTGCTTGAGCGTCTCAAGGTATCGCAGTTGGAGCGACATATTCTCCTTGGACATAATTCCAGCAGCAGCGGTGATCTTCTCAGCAGCTTGGTATTCACCCTCTGCCTGAATAATCTTAGCACGACGCTCACGCTCGGCCTCTGCCTGTCGCGCCATAGCCCGACGCATCTCTTGTGGTAGGTCAATATCTTTCACTTCAACGGTGGACACCTTAATCCCCCACGGATCCGTGTGGCGGTCGAGTATCTCCTGAACGCGCATATTGATCTGCTCACGCTTCGCCAACAGATCATCCAATTCAGCCTCACCGCACACGCTTCTGAGCGTTGTTTGGGCTATCTGACTCGTTGCATAGAGAAAGTTCTCAACCGTGAGAACTGCTTGCGACGGATCAACAACACGGAAGTACAAGACGGCATTCACCTTTATCGATACGTTATCGCGTGTAATGATATCCTGCGGTGGGATGTCCATCGTGATAACGCGTGTATCAACGCGGATCAGCTCGTCTACAAAGGGAATAATAAAGTTAAGTCCTGGCTGCCTGACACCTTTGAAGATTCCGAATCGGAGAACAACTCCACGCTCGTAAGCCTTTATGGAAAAAGCGCTTAGGTAGAGCAGTGCGATGAGCGCCGCAGCAACGATGAAAATGATTCCCCCCATAGCCTCTCCTGTCTACTCTACTATTCTCTGCTATCTGCCACTCTCTGTTTCCTGTAGTCGGCTTACAACCAGTACTAAGCCAGCCCGGACTTGGCGCACCTGAACAGTATCACCTTTCTGGATGATTCCGCCATCGGATGTAGCCTTCCACAACTCTCCTCGGGCGAAAACTAGCCCCTCCTGGGTGAAGGTATCCTGTGCGATTCCTTGCTGTCCAACCATCCCCGTAGGATCGTCGACGTCGCCGGGTGTGATGGCTTTCCAGACCAACGCAACTATCGCTACTACTACAAGGAGAGTCACTAAACCGAGCACCCAAACAGTTATCGCACCAGACATACCCGAGGGGTCCTTTGCTATAGCCGTGGGATAATCAGCTTGAGGTGCTCCCAGAATCGCCGTTTGGTGTCGCCTACCTGAGCCACCTCTGGGAGCGCATGGCTCGCGAGAACAACTGCGCCACCGACCTCCTTGAGAGTTCCTGGAGCCATACTCCCGCCACATACGATGACCACTGGTGCCGCAATCTGGCCTATCAGGCTCTCAAGAGCCTGTTCTTCGCACGATTCGCTGCTCGCTGCCACAATAGCGCAATCTTCAAGCGCCAAACGGAGACCCTTTGTGCAGATCGCTTGCGCGAGCGTTGAGAGGTTCTGATCAATTGGCTCGGCTGCACCAACCACGATGATAGCGCAGCGTAACGCCTTCTCCGGCGCAACCTTGAAGGAGGTGAGTATCGCAGCGGAGGGAATCCCTCCAGGATACGAACGAGCTACCCGATCGAGGAGGGCGGCTAGATGACTCGCCCCCAGCTGGTCAGTATTCGCGTTTGAAGACATCTCGTTGTACCACTAAACCTAATCACCCCTACAACCGCGCTACGATCTCCGCCCATATACTACAAGCGATCGACCGTTTGCTGGCTGTGTCCACGGCAATACTACCCCCTGATGCATCGACTATCCAGCACCGATTTGTGTTACCTTCAAAGGCGTCGCTGGCGAGATTGCCGACGATGAGATCGACTTTTTTTCGCGCTGCCTTGCTCTGCGCTTCACGGATGAGCGCAGCCTCTCCTTCGGTCTCAACGGCGAATCCTACCAGGTACGGGCGAGGCTTTTCCCCGCGTCGTTCACCGAGATCCCGCAGTATATCGATGTTGGGGGAAAGCTCGATCGCCGCCGGTGCGACTGACTTCTTTATTTTTGATTTGCCCGGATGCGCCGGTCGGAAATCGGCGACTGCTGCCGCCATAATCACAATATCTGCTTGCTCAGACTGCTCCCTACCAAACACCTCGCGCACAACAGCTTCATGCATCTCGTGAGCAGTCGTCGTTTGCCGACACACGATTCCACTTGCCAGAACAGGTTTGTATCCTAGCGGACCGTGTGCCAGGGTCACCTGCGCGCCACGACGATAGGCTTCACGTGCCAGAGCTACCCCCATCTTTCCCGACGAACGATTTGAGAGGTAACGAACGGGGTCCACCGCCTCACGGGTTGGCCCCGCAGATATTACCACTCGCTTTCCGGCGAGATCGCCCGGCCCTAGCACTCTATCGGTCTGCGCATGGATCTCAGCCACCGCCGCAAGCCTTCCACTTCCTACCCAACCACACGCGAGAGCCCCCGCCTCGGGTTCGACGATCGTCACACCCCGATTTCGTAATAGCTCTAGATTCGCCTGCGTACGAGGATGCTCAAGCATGTTAACGTTCATCGCTGGAGCGATCACGACCGGCGCCTTGGTAGCCAAGACGACAGCCAGCAGACTTGATTCGGCAAACCCAAAAGCCATCTTGGCGATGCAATCCGCTGTGGCCGGTGCGATGACCACAACATCTGCCCAATCGGCGAGCTCAATGTGCCCGATGTTTCCTGGAGTACTCTCATCCCAGAAGCTCTCCGCTACCGGATTACCGGTCAACGCCTGGAAGGTTAGCGGCGACACGAACTTGGTCGCCGATCTGGTCATTACAACCCGTACCTCAAAGCCTTTGCGCATAAAAAAGCGCGCCAGCTCCGCTGCCTTGTAGCAGGCGATTGAGCCGGTGACCCCGAGTACGAGATGTTTCTTTCGACGCCCTGTTTTGGAAACCACAAAGGTAGGATACCCCACATCGGGGAGAGAGTCTAAGACTCAATAGAATCAGTAGGTTGCAATATCAAACCAGGAACGGATTGGTACGTTTTTCATCACCGATGGTTGTGTCATCACCGTGACCACTTAAGACCCGGGTGTCTTCGGGCAGAGTAAGGAGCTCGCGGCGGATGCTGTCGATCAGTTGCTGGTGGTTTCCTCCTGGGAGATCGGTCCTACCGATTGAGCCTTGAAACAACGCATCCCCACTTACTACCAGCTGCTCGTCTGGAAAGTAGAAGCTCAGGTGTCCTGGCGAATGCCCAGGAGTAAAGAGCACCCGGGCTACAACATTACCTACTCGAATATCTTCTCCACCGCGGAGCTGTTGCGTTGGCTCAGGACACGCTGGCCACTGTGCAGCAGGGAGCCCATACATCCGCGCGATCTCTGGCACCTTCTCACGCAATACCTTCTCATCTGGATGCGCTAAAAGCGGAACGTTGTGCCGAGCGAGTACAGCTGCCACGCCAGCACAGTGATCGAGATGCGAGTGCGTTAACCAGATCGCCGTTAGTCGCGCGCCTGAGCCCTCACAAGCTCCGATCAACATCTCTGCTTCACCGCCCGGATCGACGATAACCGCCTCTTTCGTCTGCGAGCAGCACAACACCCTTGCGTTCTGACCAAAGAGCGTGACTGGAATAGTAATAACCTCTAACATAAACAAAAGCTCCTACATTCCCCCGCGTTGCTGACCAAGAAACCGAGCAATCCCGTCTGCTATTCCCGCTGCCAGAGCTGAACGAAAGGAATCATCACGGAGCTTTCGCCCCTCTGCCGGGTGGTCGACAAAGAACATCTCGATCAGTGCGCACGGCATATGCGCACCTACAAGAACGAAGAACGGCGCCTTCTTTACTCCGAGAGACCTGAGATCCTTATGCGCCACCAGAACCTTTGACCGGATCCCCGAGTCGATCGCCCGCGTAAGGTGGATCGAATCTTCAATTTTACCGCTCTGGATCAGATCACTCAACATGAACGAGAGATCATCTACACCAGCCCCGGGCGCGATACCGTTCTCACGCTCGGCAAGCTTGCGACTCGCTTCGTCGTTGGTGTTGTCCAGGTAGTATGCCTCAAAACCGGAGGCATCGTGCCGCTCGGATGCGTTGACATGCAGACTGACGAAAACTCCTCCTTCCTTTCGATTCGCAAAACCAGTACGGCGTGCCAGCGGCACAAATGAGTCGTCTTCACGGGTCAGCTGAACTTTCAACTGGTGGCGCCGCTCCAACAGAGCTTTGACTCGCCGCGCGATATCGAGCGTTATCTCTTTTTCATCACCCCCTATCGGTGATGTCGCCCCGAAATCTCCGCCGCCGTGCCCCGGGTCAAGCACCACTATCGGTCCGGAACTGCCACGGGCACGAGCCTCGCGTGCCCGAATAAGCCGAGGTATCTCGCGGTCCGGAGACGGCAGGAAACGTGCGTACGTCCCGTTTCTCAGACCTTGAAGCCGCTCCTCAATCCGAGCGCCGTCGACGCCCCCGAGAGCACGCGCCTGCGAGTAAAAATGCTCGGCAGCATCCAGAGTGCCAGAATAGACGGCGACATCACCAGCCAACACCAGCGCCTGCGTGCGCGTCTCAGCACTCAGAGAATTGCTCGTGGTCAGCGGCGCAAGCAGAGCTTTGGCTGTAGTCAGGTACGCCTGTTGTTTTCCCGTTCGGTAGAGCCGTAAGTGCGCCTCAGCTCCCATCATTCGCAGAGCTGCTGTATCATCATCAGCAGGGCGTTGAACTACCACACTCCGAATACGTGAGGCCGTCGATTCCCACGAACTTCGATGCACTGGGTCGTCACCCGTAGGATCAATATTCCGCAACCGGAGGTACTCAGAGCGCAGCCTGGAGATATCACTTTGCGGCGCGGCGTGGGCTGATACAAAAACTATGAGTGTGGCCGACGCAACGACCGTCACTTGAGTCAAAAATGCCCTACTTCCTCTGAATCCCTGAATCAGGCTGATTGGTTCGATCGGTGTCATGCAAAACCCCCAGGACAACGATATCGAAGCGCTTGGGATTGGGCAATGTGGCACCTGTGGGAGGCGAGTAGCGGCCTCTCTCCTTACTTTTCTGGTGGCGGACTAGAAAGTCCGCGCTCCGATTGCTAGGTGGCTCTTTTCTTAAATACAAAGACTGCAAATGGTGGTTTCTTTTCGTACTCTTCACCGAGTGGCCTGTCTGCAAAATTTTCGTTCCACAAACGGCGACCTTCGGTGGAAAGCGTCGCTCCGAGCCGCGTGTCCGCCGTTTCAACAATCAAACCCGCCGCCTCCGCAGCCTCTCGATACTCTTCTGCGGTATGAGCATAGTTCGGCACTACGAGTCCTGGAATCAGACGATAGACCGGTGCACCAGCGGCGATCTTCTTACCTTCATCCACCAGTCTTATTCGCTTGTATTCATAAATAAATGTTGCACGTAGTACACTTGGGTCACCGTTAAACTTTCCTCGCAGCGCCGCAAGAGCATCTGCCTCAGCTACTTCTCCGATCTCTGCGAGGCACGCATTCATACGCTTAATAGCTGCTTCCTTGGTCTCGCTGCCATTTGTGAATACAACATCGAGAGAGTTTGGAGCGGTAACGATCGCTACCCCTCCCGGCTTTAATAGCCGCTCAGTCCGCACAAATTTTTCGGCCAGGGTTTCGTTATTGAGGTTACACCCGACCAAGCTACTCAGCACAACGTTGACTGAGCCGTCCAAAAACCTATCGAGGTTTTTGACTCCGAACGGTTCCACTGTGACCTCGATTTCCTTAGGAATATCTGCGGGAATCTTCTTTTGACACTCGGATAGCATCGCTTGGTTGGGATCCCAAAAGTAAATAAATCTCTTCTCACCATTTGCGGTATTTTTAGCGATCTCTACAATATCGCTCGCAAAGCACCCGGTCCCGCATCCCACATCCAGGATCGTCTGCGCTTTGGGAAGATACTTTTGCAGCAGCTCAACCACACGGCTATCGTGGCAGGCCTGTCCATCGGGACCGTGACCATAGCTCTTCGCTGCTGCCTCATTCCAGGTTGTACCGCCGGTCTCAGCATTGTGCGCTGCCTTGGCTGTACCGTTTTGTAGCGCCTGCATCCTTCGCGCATTAAGGTAATTCCCGGCCGCCCACAGAGCAAACGAGCCTGCTGCAAATGCTCCGAGATGTGGCGCGACAACAGCGCCCATCGCCGCAAATCCAAATACGCCACCAATTATAAAAGATTTCGGATCGGGGGTCTTTCTTCCTCGCAATAGATCAATGATCGGCCCCACTGCCCCATAGGTCATCAGGCCCGCTGCCACACCCGTAGAAACCTGATCCACAAGCCTGCCGTTGAAGAGTATAGGAGCAACTCTTTCGTAATAGAGTCCTTCAACTGCCAGGCAATACCATAAAGATGGCTGGACCATGGCACTCTGCACCTTGGCCGGAATGCGGTCCCAAACGGCTTTGATCGATTTGAAAAATTCAAAGCTCTCTCTCGGCTGCGCTACCTCTCCATCTCTCTGTCTATTGAGATGATAACTTACTGCTGTGCTTCCGGCAGCTATGAGCGCGAAGCTGCAACCCATCCAAACCTGAGCTGCGCACCAGTATCCCACAGCAACGGAGAGCGAGTATGCTGCATTAATCGCGTAGGCAACGCCTCTACTCGTCAAAACATTGTAGCCAAGATTCCCCACCTTTGGGAAAAACCCTTGGGGCTTCTCCGTATCTCTATCTGTTGGCGCCTGGCCTGACTTTGCCGTCGACGGAGAGCCAATCCGTGCTGCGTTATAGGATGCATAAAGAGATAGCGCCAGGAATCCTGCAGCGACCCACAAGTTCTGACTCACGCACGCCAATGCTGTTCCTGATGAGCCCCAGAGTCCAGGATGCGATACGAAACGCTTCGCGAAACCGAGCGAGCTGGCCTCAAAATCGCTATTGTCTTTGCCATTCGATCGAGGCTGTGAGGGCTCGTGAGATGCTGGAGGGCTAGCTTGGGGTTGGGGTGCTTTTGTCCTTTCAGGACTCGCAGCTTGTGATTGCGGTGCGGGTAGGCCTTGAGAGCGAGTAAATGAATTCCCCGATTCAGCGCCATGACCACCCCCCAGACTAGTTCCACCCGCCATAACCACCCCCGAAACGCCTTACAACAAACTCCTAACGAGGCGCTCTGGCGCGCCTGCGTGCAGCAGTATCTCACCCGAAAGCCGCGTTTCATAGCCAACAGGGGTAAATTACTCGCTTCTAATCCTAAAAGCTCCTATTTCGAACTATTTCGAACCGATCAAGCGAACCACAGGACTTCGTAGTCGGCTACTCTACCGCTATCCTCTCCTTGTATACGCCTTCCCGGTAGGTTTCCGCCAAATCAGACTCACGAACTAGGTCGACGCGAAACGGCAACGTACTCTCTTCAAGTCTTTCGGACATACGGCTGATGAGAGTTGAATCCTCGATGCCTTCGATTAAAAGATCGAGATCGGAAAATTGAGTATAATCACCCCGCGAACGCGACCCGAACACCCAAACTCTACCGCCAGCATTCCGTATCGGCTGCAGTAAAATGTGGCTTATCAGACCCCAGTGCGACTCATTGATACCAAATTTTTCAGGCCTCATGTTGCTTGCTCGATAGCGCGTACAAGATCATCAGCAAAAGGGGGAAGATTCAGCGCGCTAGCATACACCTCTTCCGCAAGAGACTCCTTGTATGTATGACTCGACAAGTTTCGCGCATCAACAAACCTTATCCAAGCTTCCGGATCGTTAATAAGCCCAAGTCGTGCCCCCTCACGAAATGTGTTCTTTGGAGTTAACACCTCACTAATACCTGAGGATCTTAGATGCCTCTGCAAAACCTTCCAGCTAAGCTCAACGGTAAATTCAAACCTCTGTATTACTGAGTCCCGTATCACATCGGATTTAGGGAGTGCCAGTACTTCTTTCAGTCGGGTGATGGCACGCTTTAATTCATCGAGCTTATTTTCGCCGTCGTAACTCATTTTCTAACTCGGGTATTACATAATCCTAAAAACGGCAGTTGCGGGTCTGAAAACGGCGCATCTGCCCAAAATCACTTCGGCTTTTGAATTTTCGGTGCTCACCCTGACGGTGCCAGGGCTGCGCCTCCGAAAAATTCAAAATCCTTTGTGCTTTTGGGCATCTGCACCATTTTCATCCTCCTTAACTGCCGTTTTTAGGATAATCCACGAGAAGATTAACCAGAATGCCCCTCTACCTGCAAGAAAGAACGGAGGTAAACGCCATCCGGTTGCCCAAAAGTCCACCTACATCTTCTTTAACTCATACAACAACGCATGCGCCTCCCGCGGCGAGAGCGCGTCGGGATCGAGCTTTGCGATCGCTTCCTTGAGTCGCTCAGCTCGAAGATCCCTCGGAGGATTTTGGGGCTGTGGAGCAAAGAGCGGTTGCTGAACGCTCTGTGACACCACGCGCTGAGAATCTCTATTGGGCATCTGCAAAAGAATTTCAGCAGCCCGCGACAACACTACAGCAGGAAGCCCCGAGAGCTTAGCTACCTCAAGCCCATACGAGCGGGGCGCTGGGCCTTCCTGAATCGCATGAGTAAACACCACGCGGTCTTCCTCCTCGATCGAACCAACCGAGAGGTTGCGTATACGAGGGGTGACTCGCTCAAGCGCTGTGATCTCGTGATAGTGTGTAGCAAACAAAGTACGACAGCCAACTTCAAATGCCAGCCGCTCTAGGATTGACTGCGCAAGCGACTGCCCATCTGTTGTCGCCGTGCCACGGCCAAGCTCGTCAATCAACACAAGTGACTGTCGTGTGGCATGGGCCAAAATATGCGCAGCCTCTCGCATCTCAACCATAAAGGTTGACTCGCCTTCGTGGAGATCATCTGAAGCGCCAAGCCTTGCAAAAACACGATCAACTATACCAACATCGGCGCGCTGCGCTGGAACGTACGATCCTATCTGGGCAAGAATAATAATAAGTGCTGTCTGGCGCAGGTACGTCGATTTGCCGCCCATATTTGGCCCAGTAACGATAAAGCACCGTGAGCTGTCATCTCCGAATGATACTGAATTCGGGATAAAGCTACCGCCGAGCAACTGCTCAATAATCGGATGACGCCCCTGCTCTATCACTAATTCAGCAGATGCAGATACGCGGGGCGCAATCCACTGATTACGCTCAGCGGTCCGTGCCAGCGCCGACAGCGCATCGAGCTCAGCTAGCGCTCCTGCTATCTTCCTCAACGTTTCAACCTGCTCTCGCGCAGTGTCGCGCAGGTCATTGAAGAGCTGCTGCTCACGCCGAACCTGTCGGTCTACAGCAGTGACAACTTGATCTTCGTATTTTTTAAGCTCTGGTGTGGTAAAGCGCTCAGCATTCGCTGTGCTTTGTCTGCGCTGATAATGCGCCGGCACCTTGGCTCCATGCACCGTAGGGACCTCGATGAAATAGCCGATGACGTTATTTGAACGCACCTTGAGGCTAGCGATCCCCGTAGTCGCTTTTTCTGTCGCCTCAAACTGCGCTCGCCATTCATCTGCATTGCTACGCAATCGGCAGATCTCGTCTAACTCAGAGTCATATCCTGCTTGGAATATCCCGCCTTCGTTCGTTACGTGTGGAGGCTGATCAACGAGTGCCCGTCGG
>JBIKKR010000087.1:0-13308 GCA_044360225.1 Bdellovibrionota bacterium
TGAGCACCTGCACCATTTTCATCCTCCTTAACTGCCGAATCGAGGTTTATCGAAACTTCCAGCAGTTTCTAGTAGGTCGCAGCAGACTTGCGATGCCCTGACGTTAACGGTCAAACCCGATTCCGCTGGAGGCGTTTTCGGCTCCGACCACTTCGCTTCGTAACCGGGCTCCAAACAGTTGTCCGGCGGCAAACAGGATTCGTGGTTCCCAGGCGTTGCTGCCATCGGGGCCATCCCTGAGAGGAAAGGCGATGTCCATACGCACAATTCCGCCGCCGGAGGCTCGGGGAAAGCAGAATCGTAGTCCGAATCCGATATCGCCATAGAGGTCGTCGGTCACTATCGCTGAGAGCGCGTCACGAGTTGCTCCTCCTACATCGACGAAAAAGGCGGTGCCCAAGCTGACGAGTTGAAACACATCGTCTGCGATGTGGGCGCGCTCCTCAAGGTTGAGAGCCATGCGCTTGTCGCCCTCGAAGGTGTTAGTTTCGTAGGCTCGCAATGAGTTGTCCGCGCCGAGCAGCAGCTGTCGATCGTTATCCAGATCATCACCGAAGTCGGCGAAAAACTGAGCAGCGACGGTATGTCTTCCCAGGAAGCGGTCCCCTGCAAAGTAATCTCCTAGAACCGAGTAGTACTTAGCTTCAGCACGAAGCAGTGTGTTGTTAAGTTGATCAGTATCAAACCTCGATGCTCCGCCGACCTCTCCTCGCAGGAATGTCCGCTCATCAAAGCGCCAGCCCTTACTACGATTAGCGTTGAACAGGAGGCTGTTCTCCCTGGAGCCTAGTTGGCGTGGAGAGAACTGGACGTTAAAAAGGGACTCGTCACCGAGGTTATAGTCCTCAACCCGATCGAATCTGTCGACGTAGTTCATCGAGATGAATTCAGGCTGGATGTTGTTGTACTGAACCATGGGCCCGCTAAAGCGCCGATTGGAAGCGAGCCTAGCTGGATCATTACTGACTTCGCTTGGATCGAGATTGAGGTCCTCATAGTCGCTCTCGTCAGCCTGATAAAACGACGCCCCTTGGTAGCCCCAGCCTACAGAGTAATGCTGAGAGAGGACTTTCTGGCCTTTGTATATACCTGTATACGGATCATCGGCCTCGGCGGCTTTGGCCCCCGGGCCTGCGAAGGTGTATAGAGCTTGAAAGTTATCGAGGTGCTGCCGAAAAATATACTCCTCGTCACCCCCTTCGTATAAGCGGCCAATCGTATTTTGTCTCGCGAATTCAACAGACCATGCATCTCGTTGTAGCAGGTGTCGGAAGGGAAGTCCGATTCCCGCTTGGTAAACCTGTCCATCGGAGCGATCAGCTATGCCAGCATTGAAATTGTGTCTAGTGCCGAGAAACTGTGGGTCGGTTACTCCGACAGCATATGTTTTACGAGAGTCCTGCTCCTGATAGCGGGTATCAACTCTGGTGGCGCCTCCTAGAAGGTTACCTTCTGAGATTCCGATACCACGATTTTTCTGTCCAGTGCCTGAGGAGTAGCTGAGGTATGGGATCAGGGTCCAGCTATCACGAGCGGATACTACCACATCCACTGCGTCGCCGTCGAAGGTCGGCACAACCTTAATATCTCGAAGATAGCGCTGGAGACGCAAATTTCGGGCAGTTTGCCTCAAAAGGTAGGGATCAAAAGCGTCTCCCTCTTTGAACAGAAGCTCAGTCCGTATGACACTCTCTTTTGTCGAGGCCTTAAGCCCATTCGCCAGGTTGTATAAGGTGCCCGAGTTGTCTTCGAAGATATCACCAACTTTGATGGTGATCGACCGGATGTATTTCTTCGTTTTGGTGGAGCTGGCCGCAGAGATGGAGACATCCTTCGCTGGTTCGGCCCAAGCGTGAGATGTCCCAGCCACGGAAAAGAATAAAGCGAGCGAGAGAAGAAACTGGCGCATAGGGCAAGTTACAGCAAATTACCATAGTGAGGAGACCACATCTTTAGATGCCCCGCCAGGCCAGAAAGTGCACCAGCAGGCCAACAAATGTGCGCCATGGAGAGATGTTTTTATTGAGTTCCGCAGCACTGACCCGCGCATTCGTATCCTTATCGGAACTTCCAGCAATTTAGAGTAGATAGCGAGAGAATTACGACGACCTCATCGATTGACGGCGTTAGAGCAGATCGGTATCGTGCTACCTAATGACTGACCTGGCCTTCTCAAAAAAAATCGCACTGCGTTACTTGTGGAGTAAACGAGCAGAGGCCTTTATCTCAATCATCACCGTTATCTCAATCCTCGGGGTCGCCATCGGTGTGATGGTGTTGAACATCGTTATGGCTGTGATGACAGGTTTTGAGCACGAGCTTCGGGAGAAGATCGTGGGAACTGACAGCCACATCGTTATCAGCAACCGATCGGGCGGTCGCATTGAGGGGTGGGAGGGGCTCGTTCAACAGGTCTCGTCCTTGCCTGGTGTAAAGTCGGTCTCCCCGTTTACGTATAATCAGGTGCTTATTCGGTCGGACTCCCGCTCCTCGGGATTGCTCGTGCGTGGTATCCTACCCAGCACCGCTTCAGCAGACCAAGTTAATACCTATCTGAAAGATAACCAGTCTTTGAGTGCGATGTTTGATCCGCCCCCAATAACGGTTCTGAATGCCGCTGGTGATGAGGAGGAAGCTCGCATTCCCGGGATCCTGATCGGTAAGTCGTTGGCGAGGTCGCTGGGGGTCTTTGTTGGCACTCCAGTTTCGATCCTCTCTCCCCAGGTAAGCTCGACCCCTTTTGGACTCGTGCCGAGCTTTCGCCGGTTTGTAGTTGTGGGGCTCTATAGCTCGGGCTTAGTAGAGTACGAGAATGGAGTTGCGTACGTTGAGCTTGGAGAAGCGCAGAAATTCTTTGGTCTTGGGACAGGGGTCTCGGGCCTGGAGGTTCGAGTCGATGACATAAATCGTTCGGCTGTGATCTCGGAGCAGATTCTCAGCAGCCTCGGTGGACCGCAGGCTGGATTCGCCGTACGTGATTGGACCGAGACCAATCGGCCGCTGTGGGAGGCCATCCAGCTGGAGAAGCGGGTATACTTTGTAGTTCTCTTGCTTATTATCGTGATGGCCAGCTTTTCGATCGTTACTACGCTGATCATGATCGTCCTCGAGAAGCGAAAGGATATCGCAATCATGAAGACGATGGGTGCCTCGACGAAGATGGTCTCGTGGATTTTTCGGATCCAAGGTGGTGTCATTGGTGCCTTAGGGACTGCTCTGGGGTTAGTACTCGGATTCGCGGGGTGTATAGGGCTCAAGAAGTTCGGTTTTCCGATCGACGAGCGTATCTTTCAGATGTCCACGCTGCCGATTTACATCGACCCTTTAAACTTTTTGATGGTGGGAGTGGCTGCGTTTTGCATCTGCTTCTTTGCTACTATGTATCCTGCGCGACGAGCAGCGCAGCTTGAACCGAGTGATGTGCTACGGTACGACTAAGTGGAATTGCCAAGGGGACTAGCTTTGTAGAGTGTAGCAGCATGCAGATTCGGTTAGAGCGCTTGACTAAGAGTTATCAGGACGCTGATCGCGAACTTACGGTGATCAGAGACCTTAGCTTCACCTTTCCCGCCAGGGGCTCCATCGCAATTATCGGGAGATCGGGAATAGGAAAATCAACTCTGATGCACCTGCTTGGTGGGCTTGACATTCCTACCCAGGGACGGGTGCTGTACGACGATATCGAGGTGAGCGCCCTTGCTTCCGATGATCGAGCGGCTTTTCGAGCGCGCAACGTAGGGTTTATCTTTCAGTTTCATCACCTTTTGCCCGAGTTTTCAGCTGTTGAAAACGTAGCGATGCCTCTCACAATTTCAGGGGTTGCGGATGGTGAAGCGCTGGACATAGCAGCAGGGCTTTTGGAGAGGATGGGGTTGAAGTCTCGGGTGGGCCACAGACCGTCGCAACTCTCTGGTGGCGAGCAGCAGCGCGTGGCGATAGCCAGAGCATTGATAGCCAAGCCTCGTGTGGTCCTTGCGGATGAGCCAACGGGCAACCTCGATGTATCGACAGCCGCTGAAGTACAGAGTATCGTTCTGGAGCTCAACAAGGAGCTCGGCAATACCCTGATTATCGTCACGCACAATCAGGAATTAGCCCGAAGCATGGACCTAGTTGTTGAAATGATGCCGGGCGGTCAGCTTGTCTCGGTTGCTAAATAGACAGTAGCACACGGATGGGAATTGATGATGCGTTGTAGATTGCTGTTAGCTGCCGGTGCGGCTTTTGTGATGTCGCTAGGTCGCCCTGGTTTTGTATCCGCGCAGGAAGCATACTCGGTATCTGGAGTTGAGGTGGAGGGGTATCGGCGAATTGACCCGGCTGCGATCAAGGCTCAGCTATCGGCGACTTCCGGAACAGTAACAAGTGCTCAAGTCAATAATGATGTAAAAACGCTCTACAACTCGGGCTTCTTTGACCAAGTCTCCGTGTCGCTCGCCCCGGGTGCTGGAGGGAGGTCGGTGTTAAAATATATTGTGGTGGAGAAACCGGTAGCACGTAAGATATTTATTAAGGGTAACGACGAGGTTTCTGAAAGCGACTTAGCAGAGGTCGTAAAAATCGAGGGTAAGAGATTTGTCGATAAGAGCAAGTTGCAAGCGCTTATTCGCAAGGCCTCCAGCTTTTACCAGGGGAAGGGCTTTTACGACGCCGCTCTTGACTACTCGACCGTTCCGGTGGGCGACAATGAAGTAGATGTAACCTTCACCGTAACGGAGGGGAAACGCTATCGGGTGCGCGAAGTAACGATTCAGGGCGCCAAGGATCTCGATCCCGATGCTATGTCCGAGGACATGAACATTAAAACGTACAAGTGGTGGAACTCATGGCTGTTTGGAACCGGACGAGTTAACCAAGAGATGATGGATGCTGATAAGCAGGTTCTACGCCAATACCTAATGGATCACGGTCGTCTCGATGGTCAGGTGGGAGAGGCTTCGGTCGAGAAGCGGGAGGATGGTCTCTATGTCACCTTTGATGTTACCGAAGGCAAGGAGTATCGGATAGGAAAGGTGAAGGCGAGTGGCGATCTGGTCGATTCCTCGCCTGATAAAACCCTCAAGGGGATTAAGAGCGAATCTGGCGAGGTGTTTAATGCTTCGCAGGTGCGAGAGGATATTTTCGCAATTACTGATAAGTTTGCGGATGGTGGGTACGCGTTTGCGAACGTAGTTCCGAACACGCTTATGAATAGAGATGCTGGCACAGTAGATCTCGACTTTACCAGCACTCAGGGGCAGAAGGTGCGGATCAACAACATTACCATAAACGGTAACGAGAAGACCTACGACCACGTGATACGCCGCTGGTTAACGATCGGCGAGCAGGAGACCTACTCCGGATCTAAGATTAAACGTAGTCAGACACTGCTGCAGCGGCTGGGAGCATTTGATGAGGTAAGTATCACCAATAAGGCAACCAGTGATCCAGCTGCGGTGGATCTCGACGTAATGGTGAAGGAAGCAACAACAGGGAGTTTCAGCGCTGGAGCAGGGTATTCCACTGCGAATGGTACCCTCTTTAACACGAGGGTATCCGAGAATAATCTCTTTGGAACGGGCCGCAAAATGAATTTAAACCTCGACTTCGGCTCTCAAGTGACCAATCAGATCCTTTCCATCGATGACCCGCGGATTAATGACACGTGGGTATCGGGAGGTCTCGATGGATTTAGGACTACCAGGCGGTACAACGATTTTAGACGCGAGTTGGCCGGTGGCTCTGGTACGTTGGGATACCCCTTAGAGCGCGTTTTCGGGGAGACCTTTCAAGATATCAATGCTAACATGAAATACGAGTTGCAGCATATTAACATCAGCGATGTAGAGGATTACGCCTCGCAGTTCGTTAAGGATTCCGCGGGCACGTCCGTTTCCTCATCTGTCACGCCAAGCTTGGTGCGGAATACGATCAACAATCCGCTCAATCCGACTCGTGGTTCAAAGCAGGTGTTGAGTGTTGAGTTTGCGGGACTCGGGGGAGATCAGGAATTCTATCTCGTCGAAGCGCGTAACTCATGGTTCCATCCAGTCCTTGAGACCTCATTCGGAGAGTTTGTAATCTCTGACCGCACAAGCTTCGGATACGGCGAGAGCTTAAATGATGACCCGTTTCCGCTCTTCCGCAGGTACTTCCCTGGAGGTATCAACTCTGTGCGCGGATATCGAAACCGAACGCTCGGGCCTGAGGATGAGAATGGACGGGAGTATGGAGGAAGTAAGCAGCTCGTTAATAACCTGGAGCTCATATTTCCTCTGATCAATTCTGCTGGCTTTCGAGGGGTTATTTTCTACGATGTGGGCCAGGCGTTTGATGATAATCAATCAATTGAGGTTGATGCGCTACGGCAGGGCTGGGGATACGGTATTCGCTGGAATTCACCGATGGGTCCGATTCGGGTTGAGTTTGGCTACCCGATTGCCCGTCAGGATGGCGAACGCGGAGTTCAGACGATGTTCTCGTTCGGTGCCCCGCTCTAGTTAAGATTTGAGAAGAAGCATCAGCTAGACGAAATAGTCAACGCGGCCATGCGACGTACGGAGCGCGGACTTTCAGTTCTGCGCGTTCGAGTCATCAGAAATCTTCCAGCAATGCGGACGCTGCAATTTTCGCGGGCCTCACGAGATAAGGACTCTTGCGGGTTACGCCGGCACCGGCTCTAGCGATAGTGATTCATTGGCACCTTCTTCATTTTCAACAAAGAGGTTGGCCCCACGCGCGCGAAGTACAGCCATAGTGTCGTGGTAGCCGACTTCGAGTAGGGCATTGAGGTACTCCTCATCGAGCGCCACGTAGGACATCACTTCGTACGCCAAATCCTCGCCCAGCTTGTTTTTCACCAAAACAAAGAAGGGCCACAAGGCGCCGCATGAGTCCATAAATCGTTTTCGAGATGAGCCGACAGCCTGCTTCAAAAAAGGGCCAAGAGCAGACGCGTTCTTTATCGTTAATGTCTCCGGTGGGCGTAGGCAGAATGTATGGTCGTCCGCCGGCACTTCCCAGCTTGGCCGGGTATCGTGCGGCTCGCCGTAGCGGTCAAACCACCAGGTACGACCTGATATATCAATTATGATAATGCGGTGGGCCCCTAATCGCACAGCTGGATCTACGGGGATGTTTTGCGATATGCCGCCATCAATAAGACGGACGGTCGCGTTGCCGGTGTCTATTTCAACTGGGGGAAGAAGCGACGGTAAAGCTGCTGAGGCGAAGCCATGCTTTGAGTGAAGCTCTGGAACGTAACAGATGTCGAAACTGGCGCCCTGCATCTCCTCAGGGGTGAGCTGGTGGTGTGAGCTCAAAAATAGGAGCGGCTTGCGGGTAGCGCCCTCTAGGGTTGTCATCACTCCTATTGATTTTAAGGTAGCAGCACGATTCTCGGGGGATAACCCTCCGTGAGCTATCAGCTCTCGATCGATTCGATTACGCAGAGGTTCTGGGTCAAAAATAGCAAGATTAGAGCTATGAGGGCCCGGATCTACGTATTGTTTTGCTGCTATTCGAAGTGCACGGAGAAATGCCTTGGCCCGAGATCCTGAGAAGGTGTTGTTAAAATTACGCTCCCGCCACATCTCCTCCAGAGTAGAGATAGCGTGCTTGGCCCCCTGCTTGAGGCAGGCCGAGTAAACAAGGCCGTTAATTGCCCCGATGCTGCTTCCGAGAATAACAGAGGTCTTATTGAGATCGTTTTCGAGGAATTGGGCCAGGGCTTTTAACGCACCAGCTTGGTAAGCCGCACGCACTCCGCCACCGGACAAAACGATCCCCAAATCGCTCTGCGATGACTTGAGAGAGCGATGAAATCTGACTGCCTTCTGATCCTCGTCTTGAGGTCGCCTACGCATACGTCCGAGAAGCTCCTGACTCCTCCCTACCCAGAGGGTCGGCAGGAAGATTAAAACCTTTAGAAAAGAGCGCGTTAAAGCTTAAGCCCTTTAACCTATTTGATGCATGAGAGGCACCAAACGATTGTACACGCTTGCCTTTTCCCTATAGTATCGAGGGGTTGAGTGCATAGGACAAGGGGTCTCTTAGGGGCTTTTCTGATAAAAAGGATGAGGTCAGTTCGCCAGTTTTTGGGGAGTTAAGGACTAGATGGAAACTTCTAGGGATGTGATTGCAGTGGATGGGCTCGGGGCTTCCGGCAAGAGTGCTCTGGCCAAGGGCTTAGCTACATTTTTGGGCTATGGCCATCTTAACTCTGGTCTTCTGTATAGGGCAGTGGCACTGATATGCAGCATGGAAAAGGTGGATTGTACCGATGCAAACCGGGTGGTCCGGGTGATGTCAGAGCACTCGCTCAATCTTGGGATGGACGAGGGACGTTCGAGCGTCGTGATAATCGATGGAGTGGTCCACAGCATGGATCTCTTCTCAGCGGAAATGTCGCGTGGAGCCTCCCTCGTCGCTCGGCATCAGGGAGTTCGCGATCGGTTGCTTACCCTTCAACGTGAAGCGTTTATGCCTGGCGGCGTGGTTGCGGAGGGGCGTGACATGGGTACCGTGATATTCCCAAACGCCCGGGTTAAGTTTTTCGTCGTTGCGCGGCTCGACGTGCGTGCGGCGAGACGATACCAGCAACTCAAAGGGACCGCGCAGGAAACGTCTGTGGATGAGATCACTCGGGAGCTTGCCGAGCGAGACGAGCGAGATGCTTCGAGCGCCGTAGGCACCATGAAGCAGGCAGATGGAGCGATCGTGATCGATAACTCTGATGAACCGCTCGATGTCGTTATCAGGAAGATGGCAGCTCTAGTCGCGCGGTAAGTGACAGAGTTCTGGTCAGAAGTGGCAAAACTGTGCTCTCGCAATGTTTTGTCTCATCTCACAATTTAGCGCGGGGCTTCTGATCCCGCATTAAGAATGAACGCCACGATTCCCATAACAATGTTAGCGCTCCATGCGGCCAGGATTGGTGGTAGGAGCTCTGCGCGGCCCATCGATATGCTAAACGAATCTACCGCATAGTATGCAAAGGCGACAAAGATAGCGGCAAGCGAGCTCACCGCCATACTTCCCGAACGTGCAGGTAGTAGCGTAAATGGCAGTACGAGCATGCCGGTTATAAAGATAATCAAGGGAAATGCAAGTTTGCCGTATAGGTCAGGGAGATACTGACTTGTCGACACGCCATTTGCAGTTTGCTTAGCAATAAAGCCACGAAGCTCGGAGAAACTCATAGTCGACGGATCGTCGTTAAATTCATAAAAATCGCGCGGGGTCTCAGGGATCGGCAAGGGCAGATCGGCCAGCTTCTCAACGCGGACGTGCTCACCATCAAAATGGTACCGAGACACGTTCTGCATGCTCCAGCCCAGCCCCTCGGTAAGCCAGCGAACAGTCGCTGCATCAGTTCTGCGAATAACCTGCCATTCGCCGTTCAGCTCAAAGTCGGATAGGTGCTGCATCGACTTGGTCTTTGAGTTAAACAGGTTAATAGCGTAAAAGTGCGAGCCGCTCCGCCACCAAAAATCACTCTGATTGTATCCGCCACGGGCGTCTTTCTGACGAATCTTAAGATTGTAGATCTCTTTCTGATGCCGTTCGCTCGCCGGAACGATCACTTCGTTAATCAACAGAGACAGTGCCGAGAGTCCCAGTCCAAATACGAGTAGGGGACGGGCAAGCCACATCAAGGTTACGCCGCTCGCCCGCATGGCTGTGATCTCAGAGCTCTTCGAGAGGAGGCCAAAGGTGAACAGCGTCGCGAAGATGAGCGCTACGGGCAGCATCAGCGTAACGATCATTGGAACCTTGCAGGCGAAATACTGAATGATCAGCCAGAGGGATGCGTGCTCGGCGAGAATGTTATCAATTCGGTCCAGGAAATCGACCATAAGGAAGAGAAAAACAAACGTAGCCAGACCAACGGCGAAATTTTTGATGAGCAGGCTAAGAATGTAGCGGTGGAGGATCTTCATGGCATGTGGACCCTCCGATTTTTGAACCATTCAATTACTTTGTTGATCACGTTGAAGACCCCCTCAGACACAGAATTCCACTGCTCTGAGGTAATTTTGCGCACCAGAATCGCTGCAATCCCTGCAGCCACTAGATTTGGTAGCCAGAGGGCCAGTCCCACATGCATCTTTCCGCCGTCTGCTAGAGCTAGACCCATCGAAAATATGCCGTAGTACAACATGAATACGACCAATCCCAGCGTTGCGGCAAATCCTGCGCCCCACGAACGTTGAGTTCTAGGAGACATGATCCCGATCGCAAAGCCTATGAAGGTCATTATGATCGAGGCGCAGGGAAGTGAGAATCGTTGGCCATGCTCAACCTTGGCGCGGCGATATTTCTTTTGGAGCTCTCCACGGCTCAGCTTTTCCCCGTAGACCTCAATTTCATCTGAGTCGGAACTGCGAAGCAGGGTCTTGTACTCACCAATCAGGTTTTGAAGACGTGGTGTTGAAAGCTCTCGCGCCGATAGGCCCTTCTTCGTATCATCTCTAAGTTCAGCTGGGTTGACGCTTAGGCTGTTGGAGACGAAATCCGTTCGGGTGTACTTGCCGTCGAGCGATTCATGCGCAACTCCATCAGCTAACAGAAGCGAGATGGTCTGGGCGACCTCATCGGCGACGATGGTGCCGCGCTTAGCGATTACCACCTTGCGTTGCTCCGTATCTCGTTTGTCATCCACAATGACGCGCGAGAGCTCGCCGGTGGCATAGTCAATCTTCTCAGCGTAAAGGGTAATATCGCCAAGTTTATTAAAGACTCCTTCGCTCAGTCCACTGGTGCTTCTAGAACGCGCGATATCAAAGAGCGCCTTGGAGAGGGTGTCAAAGCCCCATGGACGCAGAACGCACGAGACCAGGAGGCTGATAAGGCCGATACACAGAGCAAAAGCGCTGAGCGGCTTAATAAAGCTGGCTAGGCCAACACCACTGGCCTTAAAGACCACAACCTCGGAATCTCCGCACATTCGTGCGAACGCCAACATCACCCCGAGTAGGGCCGACATCGGTAGTGCTATCTCAAGGAACGTCGGAATAATCGCGATAAATACGGTGCCGATCTGCCCCAGACCCACGCCGCGATTTACTATCAGCGATGTGAGCTTCAGCATCCTGAGCGTTAGAAGGAGCCCTGTAAAGGTGAGCAAGCTGATCGAGAAGAAGATCAGCACCTCCTTGAGAACGTAGCGAGATAATAGACGCACTGGGCACCAAGTTTACGAGACACGTGTTTGTGTGAGGGAACGTCCCTAATTGCGCATGCCAGCCCTCCTACGACCGGCACACCGAAACGTTGATCATACCGTAGCGCTTTTGGTTCCTGAGCGCTAGCGTAGTGATACGCAAAAAAAAACGGGCCAGAGGCCCGTTTTAGATTCTGGAGAGAGACTATTACATCACTCCAGGTCCTTTCCTGAGGCGAGCCTCGTCCTTGCGCTGCTTCTTGCGCGCCTCCTTCTCCTTTCTCTTGCGTCGAACCGATGGCTTCTCAAAATAACGTCGAGCCTTGAGCTCCTTGAAGAGACCCTCTTTGATGAGCTTACGCTTAAGGATCTTCATAGCTTTTTCGATGTTGTGACTTACAACAACTTCCATAGCCCCTGCGCGAGCCCTGTCTTGATCTGCACCGGCAGCACCGTGGCGACCACGTCTATCATCGGCACCACGCTCGCCAGTACCCACCTCTGGATTACGCGGCTTGGCGGCTGTGTTATCTGTCTCGTTTCCCTGGCTCATATCCCCAACTGTTGTATTCACTGCTATCCTCGAACCACCTTGTCGCCACACCCTAGAGCGGCGAATTGCTAAACAATTATCTAGTAGCGTCTCTACACGGCGCTATCAGCACCCCTTGGCGAACCTCTCCACAAGTTGGAGCAACCGACCCAAGAAACACCTTTAAGTTGCGTATCCTATCAGAATACTTGACCCTGGTAAACTATAGCTGCGAGGTTGGCAGAAGGATAGGAAAATCAATCGCTTGTCTATAAGTAGATGAACTCTGGTAGCTGTCCTGAAGATCCGCCGATGATAGTTAATGATGTTTCAGCCGAGATTGCTCAGAGTAGGGTCGAAAAGTGGGGCTTGCGGCCTCCCTAGGCTTTGCAGAGTTCAAGCAGAGGCGGCAATGACGAGCTAAGTTGCGAAAAGTGGCATTTCACCTGCACTCTACCGGCCTCCATCCCTGGTCTCCATGCCTGGTACATACTAGATTTCCTCCCCCCCGCACCCATAAATTCAGAAGTTTACCTTGGCGCCAATGCTTTGTTTGCAAAGCAAGTGTGTGGCAGTCAAAACATTAGCTCAAGACTTAGCTCAGGGGTCGCTAAAGCGATCTAACGTCCCCCTGTCATTTGATAGAGCCGTTTGGCATTATGCTTTTGAGATCTTCGAGCGCTGCGGTGATATTGTTCTTATAGGCGGCCTTTAGCGGCTTCATCGCAGTTAGGCCCCAAAAGTTAAGGGGTGTGCTGAAAACGCTCCCTGTCATCGCGTCCGTCAGTTTCGCACCATGATTTTCTAAGTCTGGAGGCATTCCTAGCTTCTTGGCAACTTTTTTGAGTAGCGCCAATATGACCTTTCGCGCAGCGAGAGTGGGGTTGCCTTCTTTGTCTGTCCAATAATGTTTCGGAGCATCCGAGAAGTCGTGCGGACCTAGCTTTCGTTTTTTGATGGCGTCAAGCTCAGGATCGTATCGAACAAGATCTAGGACCGCATAAGAGGGGCTATTACCGTAGGCAACGGCTAGCATCGAATCTGCCTTTGTGCCCCACTTGTTTATCGGCACCATGCTTTTATGGAGGACAAACATGGAAGCAGAATTGACCGCACCGATAATTCAATTTTTTTCGATCATCACGGATCCACGGATAGAGCGCGCGAGTAGCCATCCTTTGATGTCGGTAATGATGATTGGCTTGATGTCGACGATTGCTGGGGGCGAGAGCTACAGCGACATGGAAGGGTTTGGCGAAGCGCATGAAGAGCTCCTGAGCAGCTTCCTTGAACTTCCGCACGGCATTCCCTCGCACGATACATTTCAGAGAGTGTTTAGCCGAATTGATCCCAAGGAGCTCGAGCGGTTCTTAACCGAGTTCACAGCGCATCTTGGAAGCAAAGTGCCGAAGAAAGATGCCGATAGTAAAGTGTTAGCGATTGACGGCAAGACACTTCGTCGTTCCTATGATCAAGCGAGCTCTCAGACTGTGCTGCATCTTGTGTCGGCATGGTCAGCAGGTACGCGTCTTTCGTTAGGTCAGGTGGCGGTAAGTGATAAATCCAACGAAATAACAGCCATTCCAGAGCTTTTGAAGTTACTCGATATCAAAGGGGCAACGATTACAATTGA
>JBIKKR010000219.1:0-3714 GCA_044360225.1 Bdellovibrionota bacterium
GTGACCAGCTTTTTAGTGCATCGCGAAAGATAGCGCTGCTCGACACTCATCAGCAGTTACGCGCAGAGATCGACCGGATCAGAAATTCCGACGAGCTACCTGATGAGGATTTTGTGAATACGATCGAACGAGTCGTCAACCCTGACGGAGGCGGGCAGCTCAAGAGCGAGTCTCCTGAGGAGATCGTTGATTTCATGGATGAGTGCTTGGATCGGGTAAGTGGCGAGCTCCAAGGGTGTAACAGGCAGGCCCTCGAAGAGAGCACTATTGAGTTGTCGAGTCGGCAACTCGAGCTGACAGAGGCGATCGCGGTGCTTGAAAAATTTGTTAGGGACTTGCGCATGAGCTTGCTCGATAGGGCGCGGATCGTCGCAACCACAGCAACACACGCAATGCTCTCAAGCCAAGATCTCCATAGGTTCGATGTGGTCCTTATCGATGAGGCATCGATGTTGCCGCTACCGCTGTGCTTCCTACTGAGTGGTCGGGCTCGCGAGCGGGTTGTTATTGCTGGCGACTTTCGACAGCTTCCGGCGATAGCGCGATCGGATTCGCCGGTCGCCCAGCAATGGTACAGCCGCGACATATTCGATTGTGCAGGTGTTATTGATCTGGTTGATGAACGCAAAGCTGATCCAGCGGTAGTTACGCTCACAACGCAGTTTCGCAGTCATGAGACCCTGTGTGGATTAATAAACAACCGATTCTATGGTGGGATTCTGCAGACAAAGACAGACTCTGCGGCAGAGCGTTATATCTACCGTGATCCGCTGGCTTACTTGAATCGCTCACCCCTGGTGCTGGTTGATACGTCGGAACTCAACCCCTGGGGTGAAGCTCAGAGTGGGTCTAAGGTAAATCTGGTGCATGCCCTTGTAGTACGAAAGCTTGCGCTACTGCTCTCAGCTCATGGGATCGCCCTCTTGCCGGATGCGCTTGGGGTGATAGTTCCGTACAGAGCCCAGTCAGACCTGATTCGGTGTCTTTTGGATGAGTGTTCGCTTGGCGCGACGGTATCTGTCGGGACGGTGCATAAATTTCAAGGTAGTGAGCGGGAGGCGATCATCCTCGATCTTACAGAAAGTGCCCCACACGTCTTGGGTAGCTTTCTAAACCCGCACTCTCTGAGAGATTCCGGAGCTCGACTACTTAATGTCGCCTTGAGCCGTGCTCGGCGGCACATGATTGTTGTTGCGAACCTCAAACATCTGCGCTCTCAACTACGGATGACGAGCCTGATGTGGGGCGTCTTAGATGACTTGGAGCGAGTAGGGTACAAGCTCTCGGCCTCAGATATAATTGGAGAGCCGATTTTCTCAAATCCATCGCGGGAGGTGCGAGGCTCTCCGGGGATACTCGCCTTTCAAGCATTCGATGAGGGCCTCTTTATGCCGGCCTTGGTAACCGATCTCGTAGAGGCGCACTCGGACATCGTCATCTCAACGGAGGGAATCAGCGAGCGTGTCGCGACAGTTGTTACAGCTCTTCTTGAGGGACCCATCGCACGTGGGGTGCGTGTACTCGTGCGCTACAACAGCGGACGTATGTCTACACGAGCAGACCAAGTGATCCTGCACCGACTACGTCGTATCGGTATCGCACTTTTACCGGTGGATAGTAGGGTGCCTCCGGCCGTTGTGGTTGATTCAGAAGTACTTTGGCTTGGGTCTATTGCACCATTGGATTCACTTGATGGTGCGCGCGGAGTGATGACCAGAGCCGTAAGTGCACAAGCTGCACAGAGGACGCTCTCGGTTCTAGATTTTGAGGGGCGTGCTTTGTTGCCGGGACGGGTGGCGCTGTGAGAGAGGTATGTGGCGGTTTCTTGGGAGTTCGCGGCTCGGTAGTGAGCTGCACGAACAAGGCCACGTGAGCAATCGCTTGCCGTCGCGAGGCTTGCTCCGCGACGTATGGAGGTCGGGCTTGCCGTCCGCCGCGTTTTTAAGTTCTTACAAAGCGCTCTATGATTGATCCCGTATCATGCGCAAAAACAACTTCTCCGCAAAGTCATGTGTTCCGTGGGTCTGGCCACCTTTCTCCCGTCGCCGGGAGCTTAGATATCTGAGCAACTCAAGCGGAGACATCGTTTTTGTATCCGAGTACATTTCCTCTGCGCGGCGGATCGCTGTGGCCACCAGCGGATCACTGGCGACCTCTACAGCCTTGAAGGGATACTCGCACGCCAAGAGTGCTGCCTGCAGATCCAAAAACAGCGCTCTGTCACCACTCAACTTGCCCTGGACAAGCTGGTGCTCTTTAGCCGCCACGAACACAGCGAGGGAGTGCAAGAAAGCTTTGTATACCTCGCTCTCCGTGTAGGGTTCCGCAGTGCCATCTGGACGGCGACCACCGATCCACATGAAGAAGCTCTGATCTATGCGCTTAGATGGATTATCCACCTCGTTGGGCTGCCACTCAATCATGAAAATAGGGCCGAACAACCCAACGACTTCAAACAACGACCGCTCTGTGACAGACAATTCTTGAGACTCGCGCGCCTGCAGAGCTCGATACAGCGTGGTGTCGCGGAGCGTATAGAGCCCTTGCAATTCATGCTCTTCGCTTGAATGTTGGAGCGCAGTAAGCAGCTCCTGGACCAGAGCGGCATCCTGGGCTGGACGCAGGAGAAGGCTGGCTCCATAAAGCGTTTGCAAATCTGCCGCGGTAACAACGTGCCCGACAATCGAGGTTGCATGCACGGCGGCTGCATCCAAGTTTTCGAATCTACTTCGGCCGCATTCTACAAGGTGGTGAGGTTCTGCGGCTGTAGAGATACTCAACCTCTGCCGAGCTGGGTCGTACTCGAGTGCGACACCGGAACTCTTGAGAACCTCCTTGAGCGCAAAGAACTGGCCCGGGGAAGCTGCTGTCAATTCCCCCTCGTCACCTAAAAAGCATTTTTTCAACTCATTATGCAAGTGGGGGTGCTGAATGCTGCAGGTATAGAGGAGATCGCGAATACAAACTGCTTCAATCTGGGAAAATTCTAATCGACGCAATCCAGGGACAATCGGAACGCCAATCAGATGATCGTCCCAATACGCGCTATCGGCCGGCCCTCGACCGTGCAGCGACGCTATCGCCTTGAGCCTCTGGACAAGAGCATCGTCCGGCTCACCGTAAAATACCAAGGTAACAACATCATGTCGCAAAAGGGTTTTTGGTTGTGGTCTTAGATCGAATTTGTACTGTCCTCCAGCCGGGTGGCTTGCGATCGCGGTATCAAGCTCCTTAACCACTTGAGCGCTTATCTTTATATTTAGACTGAATCGCACCTTTGAATCGTCTTCTACACTGGTGGTAGGCGTAGCGTGCCGCACCAGCCAGGGGCGCTGGCTGAGATCGGTCATAATCCTGCAGCCCGAGACCTCTATGTCAGCTTGTTCTGCGCAGTATACTGCTGCCCCTTTGACTCCATCAGTCAGCGAGCGGCGCTCCTCGTCGGACCGGGTTCCGTAATTACCAAGTCGAAGAGCCTTGTAGGCCTCCATCATCCGCTCCTTCAGATTCAACCCTGTTGGGCGGACAAGTGTCGCGCTCCGGTCCGATCCGAGCCTCTCCGTGACAGAATCGGCGGGGTCCGCTGGTGATGAAATGGACCCGCCACCTTTCTAAAACGGCTTCAATGAGCCAAATTAAGAAAGCAGTTGTAGTTTCAATCTTAATTAATTAAGAAAAATGGAGGGTCTATGGGAGAGATTAGCAGAATAGGTA
>JBIKKR010000220.1:0-3689 GCA_044360225.1 Bdellovibrionota bacterium
GCGCCGGGTAGGTCCACTGACCCATAATAACCCAAGCACTGCCCCAAAGAAGAACAGACCGTATGCGGCGATCGGCAACCCAAAAAACACCGACCAATCGCTTGCGTTTACCGCCTCGCAGTTTATGTGCTGAGAGATGTTACAAAAGCTAGGCCCAGTCGCTAGGCCATAGCGGTAGACTACGTGCTCGTAGAGGGCCAAGGTGGAGATGGCGGCGCCACACGTTGATAGCAGATAGAGCCACGATTTGCTTACCGGTCGGTACATAAGGCTGCACAACGTATTGATAAGAGCAGTTTGCCTCGGCCAGTATCAAACAAATTCAAGCGTTGGACAATTCGAAGAGTAGTCCCTGACTGTTTTCCAATCGCTTCACTGTGGGGCATCGCTGTGGGCCGTCAGATGCTCGTATCTCAAGCAGCGCCGCTCCTTGACAACTCTCCGTCGAGTTGGGACTCTCTTAAAACCTATGGCAAAAACCAGCTCTGCAAAGCCGTCATCGTCCAATACTATCCTCGGAGCGCGCGTTAGCGGCGTTCTCCTTCACCCAAGCTCCCTGCCGGGCGGTCACGGGATCGGAGACCTCGGGGCAGGCGCTCGAGAGTTCATCGATTTCCTCGAAACGAGCAAGCAGCGCATCTGGCAAGTATTGCCGATGGGGCCTACTACGGAGGAGGAATTTCACTCCCCGTACGCGACGATTTCTGCCTTTGCGGGCAATCCCCTCTTACTCTCTCTTGAGTCTCTCGTCGAAGACGGATTGATCACGAGACGATCTGTAAGTACACAAGTGCGTGCTACTCCCCTCCTGAACAATCCTAACCGGGTTGATTTTCGACGTTTGCCCAAGCTCAAGATGCCCCTTGTCGTGGAAGCAGCTCGTAATTTCACTGGCAAGCGTGCAGATGTCGCGCTCGCTGCATTTAGAGCTGCGCACCCGTGGGTGCGTCAATATGCCGAGTACGCCGCCCTGCGGGCGCACTTTGGTCGCCCACGCCAGCTGTGGCCAGCAGAGGTACGTGTAAAACCCAAGAGTTCTGAGCGCACGCTCGGCAAGTACATCACCGAGGAAAACGTTAGGCTCCAGACGGCCATTCAGCTTTTATTCTTCAAACAGTGGGAGAGGCTGCGCGCATACGCGCGTACCAGAGGAGTGCGAATTTTTGGAGACCTGCCCATCTACGTGTCCAACGATAGCGCCGATGTGTGGGGCAACCCGCAGTTTTTTGAGCTAGACCGCTCTACCGGCAGACCAACTCTGGTCTCCGGTGTGCCGCCAGACCTATTCAGCGCTGACGGACAGCTGTGGGGCCATCCCCTGTACAATTGGAAGAACCTTGAGAAGGATCGATTTAGCTGGTGGGTAGACCGTTTCCGGGCTGCTCAGGGATGCTTTGATATTGTGCGGGTCGACCACTTCCGCGGGTTTGAGTCGTACTGGGCCGTTCCAGGGAACGCTAAGACAGCCAAAAAGGGGGAATGGAAGCCGTGTCCAGGAGCCGCCATGTTTAGCGCTGTGAAACGTGGGCTGGGTGAACTCCCGCTATTCGTGGAGGATCTAGGAATCATAACTCCCGCCGTTAACGCCCTGCGGGAACAGTTTGGTCTTATGGGAACTCGGGTGCTGCAATTTGCCTTCAGTGGCGATGTGAATAACACAACCAAGAGCAGGCACCATCCCGCAAATACCCCGCACCACTCAGTAGCGTATACCGGAACTCACGATAACGCTCCCGTCGCCGAGTGGTTCGCTGACCTCCCAAGAGCTAACAAAGGAAAGATTCTCGGGCTTCTTAACGATTGCTCAAGCAAGGATGTCCCGTATCAGTTCATCAGGCTCGCCATGTCGTTACCGGCTCGCATATGCATCATCCCGATGCAAGATGTTATAGGCGTTGGCAGAGGCCATCGAATGAACTATCCAGGAGTCGCTGCGTGGAAAAACTGGTCGTGGCGCTTTCAAGACATCCCAAAAGGGACCTCGCAGCGATTGGCACATCTCTCGGAGGTATACGAGCGTAACAAGTAAGGGGCCAATGCACGGGTCCTTGCGCATTCATCGTGCAAGTATCTTATGACTATAAACCAGCAGAAAACGGAGACAAACGTATGTCATTTGGAAATGGAACGGTAGCTTACTTCTGTATGGAGTACGGCCTTGAGACCTCCTTCAAGTTATACTCTGGCGGTCTCGGCATCTTGGCCGGTGATACGCTCAAGGCAGCCCGAGATCTAAAGGCTCCGATGGTTGGAATTGGCATTCGTTGGTCGCGCGGATTCGCAGAGCAGATGCTCACACCAGAGGGTAAAACCGTAGACTGCTACACAGAGTACGAGTATCCCTTCCTTGAAGATACCGGAGTAATGGTGACGGTTACGATTAAGAGCCAACCGATCCGATGTAAGGTTTGGAAAACCGAGAGCTTTCGCAACGTCCCTCTATACCTGCTGGACGCTGATCTTCCGCAGAATGGAGAACGATTCTATACGGCGTTCCTGTACGGAGGCGCAACGGAGGAGCGTCTCGCTCAAGAGATCATTCTGGGCGTTGGTGGCTACCGCGCCCTGAAGGCTCTGGGGCTTTCGATAGACACGTACCACTTCAATGAGGGGCATGCTGTCTTTGCTGGTCTTGAGATGCTTCGCGAGCACATCGATGCAGGCACGCCGTTTAAGGACGCGATTGAAAAGGTGCGGAGTAAGACGGTATTTACCACCCATACGCCGATCCCCGCTGGAAACGAGCGCCACCCACTAGAGGCACTCCTCTACACCGGTGCTAACCTGGGCTTTACTACAGACCAACTCAGCTACATCGGCAACACACCGTTCAACATGACAGTGGCAGCCCTTCGACTCTCGCGCAAGGCAAACGCCGTAGCAGAGCTGCACGGAGTAACTGCACGCGACATGTGGAAGAACGAGGCTCGTTGTAGCGAGATCATCGCAATTACCAATGGCGTTCACCGACCGACATGGGTATCTGAATCCTTCCTCGGAAAGCCTACTGATCCCGAAGAGGTATGGGATGCTCACGCGATAGAGAAGAAGGCTCTGATTGGTTTTATCAAAGCCACGTCAGGGGTAGAGTTTGATCCGAACGTGCTGCTGGTTGGCTTCTCGCGCCGGGCTACCGGATACAAGCGAGGAAACCTGCTTTTCTCGGATATGGACCGAATCAGGCAGTTACTCGACAGCAAGAAGATGCAGATCGTTTTTGCTGGCAAGTCTCACCCACGCGATGCGATGGGACGCAAGGTGATAGCAGAGTTGGTGCAGATGTCAAAGCTGTTCCCTGAGAGCGTTGTGTACCTATCAGGGTATGACATGGACATGGGACGCATCCTCACTCGTGGAGCCGATGTGTGGCTCAACAACCCACGGCGACCACTTGAGGCCTGCGGCACTTCAGGAATGAAGGCAGCCATGAACGGCGTGCTAAATGTGAGCATCCTTGATGGTTGGTGGCCGGAGGCTTGCAAGCACGGGGTAAATGGCTGGGCGATTGGTGGCGAAACAGTTCCTCCGACAGCAGAGGAGCAGGATCGTCAAGATGCGTTAAATCTTTATAACGTCTTTGAGCAAGAAGTTATCCCGACCTACTACAACAACCGCGCTAAGTGGAAGGAGATGATGGTTGAGAGCATTCAGTCATGCAGCGGCATGTTCTGCGCCGAGCGGATGGTGCG
>JBIKKR010000165.1:0-6513 GCA_044360225.1 Bdellovibrionota bacterium
GTCGCAATCGCCTTGGTCTCTGCTCGAATATGCTCCTGCATAGCCCCAAGGAAAACGAGAACCGCAATGATAAAGAGCATCGGCTGTTGTAGGTACAGCCCTGCAATTCCAAGCACGATACAGAGTCCTTGGCTGATGCGAGCCGCAATCATGGTAGGGTGCCGAACGTTACACAGAGCCAAACACGCCCTCAATACACGTCCACCATCCATAGGTAGCGCAGGAAGAAGGTTGAACACTGCTAGGGCTATGTTTGTGCAGAACAATCTAACAGGAACGCCCACATGAATCCCTTCAACGTGTGTTAGGTCAGGCACCGTTATCCAGGGAAAGATAGCAGCCGCAATAACGAGGTTTACGGCCGGTCCTGCGAGGGCGATTACTAATTCAGCCCTAGGTTCTGGTTGGGATGTAATCGCCGCAACACCCCCAAAGGGATACAGAGTGATATCCTTCGTCTGCACGCCAAAACGTTTCGCAGCTAGAGCGTGACCGAGTTCGTGTAACAAGACACACACGAAGACGGCGATAACGAACAGGGTCTCGAGCAGCGGAGACCCGTTAGTGGTCCCAACGAGCAGCCATGCCAGCAAGGCAAGAAAAGTCAGGTGGATCCGAATCGGAATCTCTCCAACGGTACCTACCTGAATACTCCACCCTCGAAGTCGTTGTTCGTTCACAACTTTTGGTCTCCAGTAATCGTTTATGTTCGAAACCATACCAAATTCACCTCGTGCTGCGCTACAGTACGATACGATTCCGCATCCAGCTCTAATCGCCGTTGGGTTTCGGATCCGCTGGTTGGTTTTATAGAGTGTTCTCCAAAAGCCCGTAGAGATATCCGGGCTTTTGAAAAACACTATCGATTCGCGGATGCGAATCAAAGCAATAGCTTATAGTGAGTTTCGGCAAAAGCTTTGCGAGTCTTACTGACATGGACTTTTGCAAATCGCTATAGCCGGTCCAGTTAGGCTGATTTTGGATTCCGGGCTAGTGGTGATAAGCTTTGCAATCAGATGTAAGGCTGTAACAGCCAGCCTATTATTTGTAGTATCTGCTGATGCAGTGGATTGCCCAGGGTGACATGAAATGACTCAAAAATTCGAGCAGATAGGAGTTGTCGGACTCGGGTATGTGGGCTTGCCGCTAGCGTTGGCGCTCGGTCGCGCCTTTCCTGGTACCATTGGTTTTGACGTGAGTCAGGAGAAGGTAAACGCACTACTCGCCGGACAGGATCCTACAGGAGACGGGTTTGAGTCGGAGGTGCGGGCCTCAACGGTCAAATTCACAACCGACGCCGCAGCGCTCGGCCAATGTAGTGTGGTTGTAGTAGCGGTTCCGACGCCGATCGATGAGAATCGGCAGCCGGATCTAACTCCGCTAGTGAAAGCAAGCCAAGCCGTTGGGCGTAACCTGCAACGAGGTGCAGTAGTAGTGTTTGAATCGACCGTTTACCCGGGTGTGACCGAGGATGTATGCGGTCCTGTCATTGAGCAGGAATCTGGTCTCTCGCGTGGGGTTGATTTCTTTCTGGGATACTCGCCGGAAAGAATCAATCCGGGCGATAAGGAACACACCTTAGAGAAGATCGTCAAAGTAGTAGCGGGTGAGACGCCGGAGATCACTGACAGGATCGCCTCCGTGTATGGAGCTGTCGTTAAAGCCGGTCTGTTTAAGGCGCCAAGTATTCGGGTGGCGGAAGCGGCTAAAGTGATTGAAAACACGCAGCGAGATCTGAACATCGCTTTGATGAACGAGTTAGCGATTATCTTCGACAGGATGGGGATACGCACTAAGGATGTTCTCGATGCTGCGGGCACAAAGTGGAATTTCCTCAAGTTCTCTCCGGGGCTCGTGGGTGGTCATTGCATAGGAGTCGATCCGTATTACTTAACAGCGAAAGCACAACAGCTTGGTTACCATCCGCAAGTCATCTTGGCGGGACGGCGAATCAACGATGAGATGGGACGCTTTGTCGCAGAGCGAACTGTTAAGTTAATGATTAACGCAGGACTACCGCTTAAGGGGGCACGCGTGGGCATTCTCGGTGTCACCTTTAAGGAGAATGTGAGAGATACGCGTAACAGCCGTGTACCGGACATTGCGTACGAGTTGGCAGAATTTGGAGTGCAAACGCTCATTCACGATCCTCTTGCGGACCCAGACGTAGTGCGAGAGGAGTACGGGCTTGAACTTAGTCCTTTCTCAGAGCTGGATGGCCTGCACGGGTTAATTATAGCCGTAGGGCACTCTGATATTCGAGCTGGCGGAGCGGCACCACTAGTTGAGCGCGTACTCCCGGGTGGAGTATTCGTTGATTTAAAATCGATCTTTTCGGCTGATATGGTACCAACGAACCTCTCGTATTGGAGTTTGTAGTCATGAGCGCAGTCCTTCATAGTCAACGCACGTGGCTAGTAACCGGAGCGGCTGGTTTTATCGGGTCGCATCTCGTTGAAAAACTTTTAACGCTCGATCAAAGGGTCGTAGGTATCGATAATTTCTCAACGGGCAAGAGGGACAATATCGATGCGGTGCGAGCGAGGGTGTCTTTAGAACGCGCGTCACGCTTTACATTTTTTGAGCAGGACATCCGGGATAGGGTGGGTTTGTGTCATCTAGTTGGCAGTCATGCACCGGGGATCATTCTGCACCAAGCAGCCCTTGGCTCCGTGCCGCGTTCGATAGCCGATCCTGTGGCATCACATGAGTCAAACGTGGATGGTTTCATCAACGTCCTTGAGGCAGCGCGTCAGGCAAAGGTTGCTCGAGTTGTGTATGCTTCTTCGAGCTCGGTGTACGGAGATATCGACGGGTCGCCGAAGGTCGAAGATCGTATCGGCAACTGCCTTTCGCCGTACGCAGCTACTAAGCGAATCAATGAGGTTTATGGCCAAGTCTATGGTCGAGTCTACGGGATGGAGATTATCGGGCTTCGTTACTTTAACGTGTTTGGCCCGCGTCAGGATCCTAACGGACCGTATGCCGCTGTTATCCCTCGTTGGCTTGCAGCGATGTCCCGGCGCGAGCCAGCCGTCATCTTCGGTGATGGCAGTACATCGCGTGATTTCTGCTACATAGACAACGTCGTGCAGGCGAATATCTTGGCGGCAACGGTTGCGCCGAACAGTAAGGCGGTCAATTCGGTGGTCAATATCGCCTGCGGCGCGACGACAACGCTGCTTGAGCTAGAAGAGCTGTTGCGCCAGGCGGTTACCCGGGTCAGGGGATGCGCTCCAGGAGCGGTACCTCAGCCCCGTTTTGAGCCGTTTCGTCAAGGGGACATCCCGCACTCGCTGGCAGCGATTGATTTCGCCAAAGAGGCGATTGGTTATCACCCGACCCATTCGGTAGAGGAGGGAATTAGTGAGCTAGTACAGGCATCTCTTACATGATATCCTACCGTCCATGGACATCCTGCCGCAGCTGCTCGTCAACTCGCTTATCACAGGTAGCATCTACGCCTTGGCAGCATCAGGGCTCTGTCTTACCTTCGCGCTGCTGAAGATCCTGAACTTTGCACATGGCCACATGATGATGCTCGGGGCCTACATGTATCTGCTTTTTGCGCTCGATGTGCAACAGCCCCTGCTGATCGCCGCTCTGCTGGCAGCGGTTTCGATGGCGTTCATCGGAGCCTTTATTCTTACGGTCTTTGTGAACCCGTTCACGCGCTACAGCCCACTTCTTCCGTTCGTGACCACCCTGGCTCTGGCGTCGATGGTAGAGGCAATTGTCTCTATGGTGTTCGGAGTGAACGTACGGTCGCTGTCTTCAGGGGAAGAGCTATCAAGCCTGGAGTTCGCAGGGGTGTTTATCACCCCGATTCAGATTCTGATTGTAGTTAGTGCGATAGTCATTTTGACCGTAATGGGATTGATTATCCATGGGACTGGGTTGGGGCGTAGGGTTCGAGCATTGGCCGAAAACGCTCATGCATCTCAGGCCCTTGGTATTAAAGCCAGGCGCATTAATTTTTCGGTTTTTGTGATCGGCACCGTTTTGGCGGCGTACGCCGGTGTTCTTGTAGGATACGAAACTAACCTCCAGCCAACCATGGGTAACGCCTACACCATTAAGGCTTTTGCGGCGATGATCCTGGGAGGGCTGGGAAATATCTGGGGTACGGTGATTGGTGCGTATATCCTAGGGGTTGTTGAGAATATGGCGATAGGACTCGATTTTGGGGGCTATTCGTTGCCAGCAGGCTATAAAGATGCCTTCGCATTTCTCATTATCCTCGGTGTTCTGCTGGTGCGTCCACAGGGGCTGTTCGGTAGCCGCAAGAGGAGTGCATAGGAGTGTATGGCTAGCGTCTTTGAGTTCCTGGGATCGGAGTATGTTATTCACCTGGCGATCCTGGTGTGCATGTATCTCATACTCGCTCAGGGACTTAATTTAACCTTTGGGCTGGGTCGACTGTTTAATCTCGCGCACGTGGCATCCTTTGCGTTGGGTGCGTATACAACCGCGCTACTTGCGGTTGAGACGGAGGCAGGATTTTTCAAGTGCGTGGTAGCGAGCATGCTCACCAGCGGGCTCTTTGCTGTGCTGCTTGGTGGCATAGCGCTGCGGCTGACCCAAGATTACTTCGCGATCGGGACTCTGGCATTCAGCTCGGTTGTATCGAGCCTCCTGATTAACTGGAAGAGCGTTACGCGAGGAGTGCTCGGAATACCGGGAATTCCGCGCCCGGAGATCTTAGGAATTGATTTTTATAACAACACAAACTTTCTAGCGCTCATCTTTATCGTTGCGTGTCTTGTACAAGCCTTCTTTTTTATCCTCCACCGTGGGCCATTCGGAAGGGCTTTACGTGGGCAGGCAGAGTACGACGAGGCGCTTCAAGCGATGGGATGTGATACGGGAACGGTGCGCAACATGAGCTTTCTAGTCTCTTCAGCAACCGCTGGACTCGCGGGGAGTTTCTTTGCCTATTACCTGAATTACATCGACCCATCTTCATTCGCTCTTGCTGAGATGGTTTTTATCCTGACGATAGTGGTCGTCGGTCGGCCGGGGGCGCTATGGGGAGTTTCTCTTGGCACTGTGTTCTTGGTGCTTCTGCCTGAGCCGCTGCGGTTTATCGAGATAAACTCGGCCTATTTGGGTCCGGCGAGGCAACTACTTCAGGCAGTGATTCTATTTGCGGTTGTGTATGTGAATCGACGCAGCCTTTTTCCCCCACAACGTGAGGTTTAGGATATGTTGACCGTTAGTAACATCAGCGTTTCATTCCAGAAAACCAAGGTGCTTAGCTCAATATCACTCTCAGTGTCAGGTGGAGAGACAGTTGGCATTATCGGCCCAAACGGAAGTGGTAAGACCACGTTTTTCAATACCTTGTCGGGATTTGCGCACGCCAGCTCTGGATCGCTTACACTGAATGGGGAAGACATAACAACAACCACCCCCGATTATCGTGCCAAGCGTGGAATGGGGCGGGTGTTTCAGAACTTCGGCATCTTTAAGGAGATGACGTTGATGGAGAATCTCCTTGTCGCTCTTGAGGCGCGTGGCAGCCTCCTCGGAGCGCTTGTGCCATGGGGTGGTGAGACTCGAGCGAATCGCGCGAAGGCTTTGGAGTATTTGGAGGAGATCCAGCTTGCATCCCGCGCGAACCAAAAGGCGGGCAGCCTCTCCGGGGGGCAGATGCGGCTGCTTGAGATCGTTCGGGTGTTAGCCACTGGAGCTGACCTCTTGTTGCTCGATGAGCCGACGGCTGGTGTATCGCCGCGGATGAAGGAAGAGGTAGCTTCATTTATTGCCAAGGTTCAGGCGATGGGAAAGACGGTACTCGTGATTGAGCACGACATCACATTCATACAGAAGTTTTGTAAGCGAATCGTAGTCTTGGAGAGCGGCACGGTTGTGCTTGATGACACGCCCGATCGAGTGTGTGCTGATGAACGCTTGCAGGAGGTCTACTTTGGCAAGCGGGCGGCAGGCTAGCAAGCTCTGCAACACCCTGATATGATTTGGTGTTTTGCAAAACGGCCGCTTTTTGTTACCATGCACTGATTCAGCGTTATAGACGCTATCTTTTTTAGAAGTGCAGTAAACAGGCCGGGGGCTTTTTATCCTGGAGGTGGTGGTGAGTGAGAAATCTAATAGCGCGTGTGCGCTGCAGGTGACAGCGGGAGAGGAGCACGTTGCTTCTCCGTTTACTAATTCAGCGGTATCGTTCTCTCTCTGTAACGTAGCTGATCTTGATGGTTTTGAGTTGCACCCCCTTGAGGCTGCAGCACTTGGTGATGCAGTCTCGGATAAAAGAAAGCGAGATTTCCGGTTAGGAAGAGCAGCAGCCAGACGGGCAGTGCAGAAGACTGGGTGCCCGCAGGTTAGCCCCATTCTTCGTGGTGAGCACCGCGAGCCCTTGTGGCCTGTGGCAATCATCGGCTCGATTGCACATTGCACTGAATACGGCATCGCGGCGGCGGCGTGGCAGTACGATGTCCCGGCTGTTGGAGTAGACATTCAACTCATAGAGGAACGCTACACCGACGAATTGAT
>JBIKKR010000164.1:0-6692 GCA_044360225.1 Bdellovibrionota bacterium
CCAGATGAGTTTGAGTGGGTTCGTTCAGACCCAGGATTGCGAACGGAGCGGGCGGTAAAGTTATTTTCTGCGAAGGAGAGCGTCTTTAAAGCGTTGTATCCCTTACGCCGAGTATGGTTTGCATTTGATGTTGCGCACCTAACACCGCTCGACGGAGAGCGGGCTTTCAGAGCTGATGTTAGGTTACCAGCCCTATCATCAGGGGCAATCAAACTGGATGTGGGGATTTCGTACTACGATGACCATATTATCACAGGGGCAGTGCTTTCAGAGCCGCTGTCTAGCTAGGTTACCTCTAGCCTAGCGACATCTGCAGGGCGGACCTGTAAGCCCGAGAACGTAAACGTGCCGGACCGGTACAAGCTAGGCCGCAAGCTCCTGCATGCAGAGCTTCTTCATAGAATCGAGGTTCTCGACGATCCGACCTACGCCGCGGACTACGCAGGTGAGGGGATCTGCGTCGCGCACAAATCGGATACCACTTCGCTCGGTGAGCTTCTCCGCTAGTCCACGTAAGAGTGACCCGCCGCCAACGAGGTGCACGCCGTTGGCAAGGATGTCCTGCGCTACCTCAGGTGAGACATTCTCCAGTGCGGTGTATATTGCTCCAACGATGGCACAGAGCGGTTCGTGCAGGGCCTGGCGGACCGTTTCGTTGGTAATCTCTAGTGACCGCGGCATGCCAGAAGCGAGATCTCTTCCAAATATCGTCATGGTAAGAAGTGGGGCGTGTCGAAGTAACGAGCCAACCGTGATTTTAGCCCGCTCTGCCTCAAATATACTGATCTCAAGCCCACATTTCTGACGGATATAGCGCTGGATCGCCTCGTCCATCTTGTCGCCAGCTACACGGATGGCAAAGCTATACATGGTGCCGCTAAGGCTGACGATGGCGATTTCAGTTGTCCCACCACCGATGTCAACGACCATGCTGCCAATCGGTTGATCAACTGGGAGTGAGCTACCCACGGCAGCAGCCATCGATTCCTCTATGAGGTACACCTGGCGCATGCCAGCAGAGATGGCAGCGTCAAGAACAGCACGCTTCTCAACCTGAGTGATATCAGAGGGGACTCCGATAATCGCTCGCGGTCTGACGAGTGACCAACGTGTGCGTACTGCGTTGAGCATGTAGCGGATCATTTCGCTCGTTATCCGGAAGTCAGCTATCACACCATCGCGCATTGGTCGGATGCAGCGGATGGCGCGAGAGGTTTTGCCGTACATCTGCTTGGCGGCAGATCCCACTGCGATGACCTCATCCGTCTCGGCGTCTACCGCGACGACCGAGGGCTCGTTGAGTACCACGCCCAAGCCCTTGACGTACACCAAGGTGTTTGCTGTGCCGAGATCAATCGCCACATCAGCAGCGATAACGGCCGATACCTTGTTCCACGCTGACGCGCGGAATTCCGAGCTCTTTTCTAGTATTTTACGCACGCACACCCCCAAGATTTGCTGAAGTTCTCACTGAAATAGGTTGTTGTTGAAGAGTCGCGTCGATGTTGCACATGCCGCCCGCAGCAAGCTTGGCACGATAGCACTCGATATTAATCCTGACCGGTTTTTCGGCGGAACTGAGGTGATTGGCGAGACTTTGCAGCTTTTGTTGGAAGAAAGCGCTCATCATATCATCGAGCGCAAGCACGATGTCTCCATCTGGAAGGCGGATGCAAGGGAAATGGGGCGGAACCGCCTGCTGTGCTAGCCTGGTGAACTGCTCGCAGAGCTGTACGGCGAGCGATACGCCCCCTTGAGCTTCAAGCTCGCGGAGGGACTCAAGCCGAATTCTGACTACCTCGATGGATCCGTGTCCAATCGCATCACCTAGCTGAGCTGTCTTTTGCTTAAAGAGTTCCCAGGATGTCTCGATCTGCGCGCCGTGCCCAGCCTTCTGAGCCCAGCAAATTAGCCTTTGAACCATCGAGGCAAACTGCTCAAGGATCTTGACATGCGCATTGGTAAATCCGTCCACCCTCGTGCTGTCACACATCAGAACGCCGTACGAACCGAGCGGTAGCGAGGGGGTCTGTATAGTACATGCGGTACGGAGGTACTGGTTCTGGCGCGGCGCGCTGTCCGTGAATATCGGCACTGCCACAAGGCTCTTAATCGGTTCTTGGTCTACGTAGATCGACAGCGCTGAACTACTCACATCGCACGGGGATAGGTGAATAGGGCGCCCCTGTTCCGCGACCCAACCCACCAATCCATGACCTACCTGCACGCGACAGTCCTTCACTAGCGTTGAGGCAGAGTGAGCGGCGACCAGGTCTACTGCTGCTGCCTTAGGATCTATTCCTGGTTGAATGACCTGCTTAAGCGGTATCGCATCTCGAATGTCACGTTGACTGAGTCCGCCACTCACCCCTTTGGATGGTCCTGGGTTCTGCCCGACCAGTTCTGTTGGGATGAAAATAGCAGTCGAGTTGGCTCCTGTTATTGCTGAAACTAATCGAGCAACTTCATGCAGATCTTCCCTGAACTGATTGAGAAATTGCATCACGACAGCACTAACAAGACACAAACACTAGGAGCACGCCAGCTAAGAGCAGAACAACTGCAAGTACAGCTCCTATGGTTTAGTTTAAGTTGCCTAAAGTTACCAGAAGGGTCGGCGATCAACAAGTCTGATTATCCTAAAAGAGTAGTTAAGGCGGACGGAAATGACGCAGGTGCTCAAAAGCACAAAGTATGTTGAACTTGTCGGTGGCTCAATCCTGGCACAGTCAGGGTGAGCACCGTCAATTCAAAAGACGAAGTGATTTTGGGCAGATGCGCCATTTCCAGAACCGCAACCGCTCCTTTTAGGATTATACTATCAGGTCGTTTTTTGTACATGCTGCGCAGCTAATAAAAACAAGAGCAATACAGAAAAATTTGGTGCGACGATGCTGGAAGCGTTGACGTTGTTCTACGACGGTAGAGTCGGTGATTCGTCGACAGTAGCAGCGAATTCATTCGCGATCAGTGCTATGAGCTTGCCGATGGCTTTCCCTGCGCTGCTCTTACATTCGGGATGCGTTTGCCACGTTGTTTGTCATCTTGATCGTCGCCGCTTTTGTTGCCCTTGGCTGAACGTCTGGTGCTCTCATCGCCAGGAGACGTTGAGCCTGCTTCTCCTGATGCAGTGCCTGGTGCTTGTACTGCGCCCAGGTGTGACTTAGGTGACGACTGCGAACCATCTTGCGAGCCCTCCATCTCGAATTCACACTCGTCAGGACGGAGCCGTCCATCGGGGAGGATTAAAATCTGCACCTTGTACTCGGCTTCCAGAGCGGCGATCTCCGCGCGCTTGTTGTTCAGGAGGAAAAATGCTGGCATCGACGGAAGTCTAGCCTTTACCTTGCGTACATGGCCGACGATGACTGCTGCTTGCATCTTGCGCAACGCTTCCAGGGCAACGAGCTCAGGGTTCTTAATGTGACCATTGCCGAGGCAGTGGTCGCAACGGACGTGGCTGTGGCTCGTGAGAGATGCGCGGAGCCGTTGTCGTGACATCTCAAGTAGCCCAAATTTTGAGAGTTTCCCAAGTTCGATACGCGCCTTGTCTGAACTAACGCACTCTTGGAGTCGTCTTTCGACGGCTGCTCTGTGCCGCTTGTCCGACATGTCGATAAAGTCAATCACGATCAGTCCGCCAAGATCTCTGAGGCGGAGCTGTCGAGCGACCTCTTCAGCAGCTTCGAGATTGGTCTTGTATGCGGTCTCCTCGATGTTCGCGCTGTCAGTTGCCTTACCAGAGTTTACGTCAATTGCCACGAGCGCTTCAAGCTGCTCAATCACGATGGCGCCTCCTGAGGGGAGCTTGACCTCTCGGGAGAGGGCATCCTGAACCTGCTGGTCGATGCCGTGGTGGGTAAAAATCGGCCCCTTCTCCTCATACAACTTAATTCGCGACCTGTACCTCGGCATAACCTGGCCCACAAATTCGCGGACGTTGTGGAAGGTCTTTGCGTCATCGATGACGATTTCCCGCACATCAGGTGTGAAGTAGTCTCGAATAACTCGTGTTGCGAGGTCGTTGTCCTTGTACAACAGAGCAGGAGCTTTTGCGGTTTGATTGGCTACTAGTATGCTCTCCCACAACTTGAGTTGAAGAGAGAGGTCTCGAGATAGTTCTCCCTGTGATCGGTCGAGGCCCGCGGTCCGGATAATCATCCCGATGCCAATTGGAACTTCCAATTCCCTTGAGAGACGTCCGAGGCGGAGCCTCTGCTCATTGTCGTGGATCTTGCGCGATATCCCGCCGCGATCACTTCCGGGCATGATCACCAGATACCTGCCGGGCAACGAAATGTACGTGGTTAAGGTAGCGCCCTTCATATCACGCTCCTCTTTTACCACCTGAACAACCAGCTCCTGTCCGGGCTCAAGGACGTCTTGAATCCTCACCTTTCCCTGACGACCTCCGCGGTCACGGAAGCATGCTGGATGCACATCGTTGATCTGAAGAAATCCGTTCCTGTTTGTACCGATGTCAACGAACGCCGCCTGGAGACTCGGCTCTATTCGTGAGATCCTACCACGGTATATGTTGCCCTTGGCCTTTTTGCCAGCGTGAGACTCGATTTCGAGCTCAGCGAGTGTACTGCCCTCGATGATTGCTATGCGGCACTCCTCTGGATGCACCGCGTTTATTATCATTCTCTGATCCATGATGATTCTCCCCGTCGGGAGATGCTCGAGAAGACCCTCGTGAGCGCTTACTGGAGGAGGGGTAACCGCCCTCTTCCTGAGGTGCCGCTGTGCCACCAAGCACGTGGGGCAAGGCCGCAAGGCACCCCTTAATTACGTGGCAACTGTTCTGCATTTCCTGATTAACAGCGACTTCGCTCACAATATCTGCGCTACACGAGTGTAGCCCTCTTGGGTATCAATCGCGGAGTATATTCCACCGCTCTGAACCGGAAGCATCTTCCAAACTATACATTTAAAAATCGGTGGGTTGTTGTTCAACCCGCTCTGGTTAAGTAGCACAAAAACACCCAGACCGGTACCCCTGTCTGCAAAACAATGTTCTGTATATAGCAACCTCAGCCTTGCCCTGTTCCTAAAGCAGGGTTAGCCTAACAGTTTTCCTTAGGTAACGCGGGCTTGCATGGGCGTACAACCCGTCGGTCGCTTGCGCCGCATTAGTAACGATAAGATGCGCATATCAGCTTTCCGGATGTGGAAACGGCGTTTCGGTGGAACTCCTTTAAGACTTTGGAGTTGCGGACGATATCCCCTTTGGAAAGAGAGTGATACCTGTAGTGCCCTATTCGGTAGTTGCTGGGTCCGGGTTACACCTTTCTCCAGGCGGCAGCGTGTTTTTACTTTTTGTCTCGGTTTATGGTTGTAACGTGCTCAGTGCCGTGGTGTTGAAGGATCGGTTGTTGGGGGTGGGCGAGGGAGCTAAAGCGTGTTTGTGATTGATATCACATTTCAGGGAGACACATCGTCCGTTGAACGGATATTCGTTCGACGTCCATACCTTACAATTGGCGCTGCTGATTCCTCGCACCTTGTGGTGGGTGAGATGGAGAACCTCGGGTTTTCGCTTCATGTGCAACGAGACCTTGCACGCTCTTTTAAAGTAACAACGGTTTCTGAGCCGCAGCGCAGCGCGCCAGCGTTGATTGGTGGCACCTACGATGGTCGTGCGAGCGTTGACCTAGGGATTGTGAAATTTGAAATCACGGCGCTCGATCTCGATGTTTTGATCCGTGAGAACGAACCTCTTGATAAAGCAGGAATGCGTATTCTTCGGCGCGCGTGCAGCGATGCTGTTCCGGAGTTTCCGGCGTTATGTGTAATCACCCCGATGAGAGCCGTTCTCTCATTTTGGCCAGACCAGCCTCTGCTTGTTGGACGGTCGCGGAGCGCCAGCGTTCGGCTCGATGTTCCAACCGTTTCTCTGCAGCATGCGCGCGTCGGGTATGAGTCAGGACAGTTTTGGATCGAGGATCTCGGTTCGACAAACGGGACGTTTGTCGGGGACCGTCAGGTTTCAAGTCGCGTTGCTGTGCCAGCTGGAACGCCGATCTTCATCAGCAAGAATGTTTCAGTGGTTGGAGTTACGTCGCGAGAGCAGCTTGCTGCTCTTGATTCGCCAGCTACAACGCCTCACGGTTCTAAGCCTGCACTAGAGGCTCTGTTTCCCAGTCTTGTGTCAATGGCACCGGTGGCGCGACCATCTCGAGTCGTCCTGAAGCCCGGGATGCGACTTGATATCGGCCGGGATCCCTCGTGTGGCCTGTGGCTTGGGGCCCCACACATCTCGCGGCGTCATTGCGTAGTTGAGGTCTCAAAAACCGGCGAGGTTCGTATCTCAGATTCGAGCACCAATGGCACTGCGTACGATGGGGGTGTGCTTCGGAGCGCTGATGTTTTTAAGACAGCATCACAGCCAACGGTGCTCGATTTCGGTGCAGGCGTGACGGTTGCACTGTGTTTTACAGAGGAACACGAACAGACTTTTAAGTCGGTGCACGGTGCTCCCCACGCCTTTACGAAGCAGGAAGCAAGAACAGCAGGTGAGCGGCAGGATGGACGTGCTCGGGTCGCTCGGGAACGTCGGAATACGACATGGTTCAAGATGGATGAGTCGACGCTCGATCAATTTCGAGCTCCAGGAGGCAGACGGGCAAAATTGAGAGCTATGTGCAGTGGTCTTACGGTACAGGGGCGAGTAGCGCTCGTAGTCATTG
>JBIKKR010000221.1:0-3679 GCA_044360225.1 Bdellovibrionota bacterium
GAGGTAGGCGTGTATCGTATCTCGATTGAGCGCTTGGAGTACGCGAGCTTCTTTGGCGAGCTTGATCCTTTCGATCATGGCTTGTGGATCTAGTGTGGCCCAAGATAGATCGAGTAATTCCGAGTCAGCGCAAAAGAGCTCAACCTTGAAGTTGCGTCGTAGCGCTGCAGAGCACATCCAGGTGGTGAGACCGCCACAGACCTCTCCATGCTCGTCTTTGAACGAATTGACTTCGGAGAGTAAATTCTCAGGAGGTACCTCGAATCCAAAGTGAGATAACGCCATACTCAGTGTCGCATGGCCGCATGTAAAATTAGTTGGTTGGAAGTAGTGGGTGATCTGGTGCGTGATTTTCATCCGATAGTCTCTCAAGAAATTGCTAGTTTTTGAGTCGGGCTTAGTGTGATCTCTAGTCGAGCAGCCAATAAAACCCACTGCTACCATTTATCCTAACTCGGACGAGCCGGGACCACGAGAGGCAGGGCATTGCAATTCTCCCGCTATCTACTCGAAAAAGCTAGCATTTCTGAAAGGGATACAAATGCGCGGGCAAAACTGCTATTGTTCATAAAAACAGCTACTTCCGCGCATTTTTGGCCCCATTAAAGAAGAGAGAATTGCGATGCCCTACACGAGAGGGAAGACAACTACATAGCTGGAGCATCACACGACACTAAAAATCAGGCTCTCAGACGGTTTCCATTGGCCGAAGCGGCATTTCTCATTCTTGGCATGGCCTAATCGGCAAAGCCTTGCTTGGCTCGTCCCGGTTTTGTTAACTCTTCTTGCGCTTCCCAAGCCGCAACCGTTCTGGTCGCAGAGTTATCTGGCTTACCACGGTACCTTCTCGCTGTAAGAGGATCTGCATAACAGCTTGAGCAATACAGTGTGGTGTCACTGCAACGCTCTCATCATCCTCAGGATAGAATGTTAGGTGATCGTAAAATGGTGTGCGGGTGATGTCAGGGGAGATGGTAGTGACTTTCACCCCGCCTTTGCGGACTTCGTCAAAGAGTGATCGCATAAAGTGTTCAAGACCGGCTTTCGTCGCAGCGTAGGCTGCTCCATAAGAGCTGCTCTCATGAGCAGAAAAGGATCCGATCGAGATTACGTTACCACGAGTCTCTTTGAGTGACCGTAAGAGACTGCGAGTCAGTACAAGGGGTGCGAGGAGGTTGCATTGAACGAGCTCTGTAATCTGTTGCACCGAAAGCTCCTCGTGTGGAGCGAAGTGGCCGATACCGGCGTTGTTAATCAGTAGGTTCACTGGGCCGTGTTCCTTGAGTATGGTCGGGATAATCTCCGCTAGCTTGTCGGTGTCAGTGAGGTCGAGTGTGATGTGGTGGTATGCGGTGTGGGGACATACTGGCGAGCGGCGGCTGATGCCGATAACCCTCCAGCCTGCGTCGAGGAGATCTGAAGCGATCGCTAAGCCGATTCCTGAACTTGTTCCGGTTACAACTGCCAAGGGACGGGACATATCTTCTCCTGTGGTACGTGTGGACGTAATTGCTCGGATACTGCTGCGATCATCTCGTTGTGTTGCTCGGCTGTATACGAAGCGCTCTGATTACGCACGGCATACGGGTAGTGCACAATCGCTGAGGTTGGATTGCTTTCCTGCATGGCACGGAGATATCCGCTCGGCATGCGGAAGACGCCGATAGAGACATCTTCGATGGCATCGCTTGTGAGCTGCGAGAATGTTTCGCGCACCAGCTCACCGTAATGTGTCTGCCACGAATCAATCCGGATTATCGGGTCGATGCAGAGACGCACGCGCCAGCCGCGTTGGTGCGCTTTGGCGATCGCTGCTAAGCGCGCTCGGAGTGTTGGTGTGCGGTGTTCGTACCGCGAGATAACCGGATCTGGCGATATAGTCCAGGCCAGGATGACGTTTGGGGCAGGAGTAATTTCGCTCAAAGCTTCGATATTGGCGCTCTTTGTGCGGATCTCGATGGTGACGTGCGGATTGCTCCTGGCGTACTCAATGTAGCGCTCGCAGTAGCCGAAGATGTTCTCAAGAGCGAGCAGGTCTGTGTCGTACGAGATACAGAGGTATGCCGGTGAAGGGGCCGCGATCTCAGTGGTTGCTGCGCGGATAAAATCTTCGTCATTAACAAAGGCTACGACGTTAGCTGATGGAAACATCCCCTGGAGATAGCAGTATTCGCATCCGTAGAGGCAGTTGAGCACTGGTGTGGTGTAGAAAAAGCGTGCGTGTGAAAAGTTTGGAACAAACGAGCTGCCCGGGTAGAGGAACGCTTCGTTGCGCACGGCGAGTATTAGCTTAAGGGCGTATTTTTGGTGATCCCAGCGTTGGCGCGGGCGGTTAAACACCTCTTTGTAGTTGTTGATTGATATCTGCGTCGCCTTTGGGAAACGAGCGAGAATGCGTTGAGTTAAGGGATAGGAGAGTGCGCGCTCTTCGATATAAATGTGTGAGAAGAGCGGTAGGTAACTCACAACTGTGTCGCCTCGGATAGCTGCTGCAGTAGCCTCTGGTAGGCGTTGTTGCGAGCTTCCTTGGTTGATATTGGCAGTGAGAGAAACTCGGTAACGGGGCTATTCCACGCAACGCCTCTGGCATGGAGTGCGCTGACCCGCCGCAGTAGCTCAATTCGTTGCGAGAGCGAGAGTGTGGCATGATGTGCAGTGGTTTCCAAAAGCGCTTTATCTTCCGAAGTAAGTCGCGCTGGTTCGGGCAAGGTGTCCCGCAGGCTCTCGACCAGCTCGTACATGGTATCGGTATTCTTGGCGATCAACGCCGTCGCTTGCTCGGGTGTTATCCGTACCCCTGTGCAGTGATCTGAGATAACTTTCAAGATACACAGTGTGCTTGGTGATCCGAGGGCCAGCGCCGCTTGGGCAACTCCCGAGCCTTCCATATCGACTACGACCGGCTCGTTGGTGGGTGTGGTCACAGGATGATCGTATGTGTCGAGTGAGGTTTCTCGAAGTGGGTGTCTTAGCAGGATGTCGGGGTAGAGCCTCGTATTCGTCGCAACGTCACGAATCTTGTTGCAGTACGCGAGTGTGCCGAGAGGAATCGTAGCATCTGAAGAGCCTGCTATGCCGATGTTTACGACTAGCGGCGCGGCCTCGCCGCTAAAGATGCTGGGGAAGAGCCCGGTCAGAAGTGCCGAGGTGGCGATAGCAGCGCGTACTTTACCGATGCCGGTCGTCGCAATGTACACGCCTCGTGCATGAAACACCTGGAATCGTTCAGCGCATGGATGCTCGCGCAGCGGCTTAGCCTGCCACACATCGATAAGTGGCTTAGCCTCACACGGTAGGGCGGTTACAATGAGTACGTTACGTGGCATAGGTCGCGGCACTATAGCAAAGGCGTATCGTGGAATCGAGTGGGTGGGGAGTTGAGCAGCTGGGGTGGGCAACCTCTCAATTCTAGTTGTAAATCGCTAGGATCGGAGCGCGAACTTTCTAGTTCGCTGCCCCTGCCCATATTACGGTAGCAGACTATGTTGGACCATACGAAGGCATTCGTGTGTGCATTCATTACAAATGACCCTGTATTGATTCTACCTGTTTAAGCTTATGCTCTGAGTAATGATGTCTGCTAGTGGGGCTTGAAGGTGCCTGTATGAGTGTGAATGGCGATGGAGCTACAATTGAGGGTGCTCACGGTAGAGGTACGGAGAAGCGCGAACTATCCGTC
>JBIKKR010000006.1:0-41159 GCA_044360225.1 Bdellovibrionota bacterium
CGCGATGCTCGCCTGCAAACAGCCCTCTTGGTCTGCAGCCTCCCACTCCTCACCTGTGCATTACTCGTGAATTTAAAACGGGGGCCGTGGCTCGGAGAGTGCGTCGGTGTCGGATTCCTGGTGCTGATGTACGCTCGCAGGCTAATCATCCCCATGGCCCTCGTGGCTATCGGTGTAGCAGTCAGTATCACGCCGGTTCGTGACCGCTTACTCTCATCATATAGTCACTTTACGATTGAGGGTGGCAGGAGCACTATCTGGAGAATCGGAGCAGAGCTCCTTTCAGAGTATCCGCTTGGTATCGGCTACCACAACAGTGGAGTACTACGAGAGTTTGCGCCTGAGATACCCTCAGAGCTGAAGCACTTTCACAACAACCTTCTCAATATAGCGACGGAAACTGGCTGGCTGGGAGTAGCCATCTTTCTCTGGCTCCTTACTATCGCGATTCGGTGTTGCTTCCGCGACCGCCGAGATCCGCTCTACGTAGCATTCGGAGCGGCATTGATCTCATGGCAAGTCGCGGGGCTTGTTGAGTATAATTTTGGAGATAGCGAAGTCACTATCATGGTGTGGGTCTTACTCGGGCTAATCATGCACCGAGAAATTGCGCAAGCTTAAAAACCTCCCCAGGCACTTGCATCTTTGCTGGTACTGATGCCGCTATCTCGATATAAACCCTGCGCGAGTATTTTTTGAAACAATTACTCGCGTAAGGTTTATTTACTGGTGCTTCCTGGGCATCCAATTATTTCTATCTCAGAAAATGATATCAAAAGACCGCAGATCTACCCGAATACTACCTAGGTCATGACTTCGTTATCTTGAGCAAGCAACTCAAAGCGCACCTATGGCCAATCATGCATGTCGCTTGATCTACGAGACAAATGAATAGGCACAGGACCCGTTGGGACCAACTCAATGTCCAGAGGGCTGGGGTACTTGGCTAATACAACGGCGCGCCATTCGGCACACGACGGTCTGGCGCGATCAACACCACTTTACCTTCGACGTCTGGTACTCCCGTGGTCAAGCACTGCGAGATGAAATTTGCTATCTGTTTCGGTGGAAAATTGAGTACAGCAAGCACCTGCCTGTTCACCAATTCCTCAGACTTGTAGAGGTCTGCAATCTGCGCACTTGAGCGCCGTATTCCGAACTCTCCAAAGTCGATCGTCAGCTTGTAGGCTGGCTTTCGCGCCTCAGGGAAGATCTTCGCCTCAATGATCGTGCCGACTCGAATCTCTACCTTCTCAAAGTCTGCCCAGGTGATCTGTTCCATAATGCTCACGTCTGAAATACTACTGCCAGATCCCCGTTAGCTTCCTTAACCACGCACCCGCATCACTATCGACCCCCAGCTAAGCCCTGCACCAACTACTGCTACAACGATGTGCTGACCAGGGGTCAAATTGTCCCAATGCATACTGAGCGACGCCGGAGCTCCTGCTCCAGCTTGATTGCCGAGATAGGTCACATTATGCCAATGATTCGCGGGCGGAATCTCGCGATTGTTTGTGATCTGCTCAAGCATCGTGCGGTTTGCCTGGTGGCCGATAAACACATCTCGATTCCAATCAATCGGGTACTGCTCCTCGATCGATTTCACAAGCCGTACCGTTTGACGTACTGAGAAGTCACGCACTGCGCGACCGTCTTGGTGAAAGAACTGGTAGCTATCAACCACTACCGCAGCACACCTGGTTGGATCCGCTGTATAGTTTGAATCTACAATCTCTAGCTTTCCAGTGTGGCGAGCTGAAACGACCCACGCCGCAGCTCCATCGCCCCAGATCGCGCCATCTGAACGATCGTTGTAATTAACGTGGTGCGTCATCGTTGCAGTTGAAACGCACAGCACAAATTGAGGCAGTTTCGCTTCCTCGAAATTCCTGAGAAAATCGATGTGCAACGCAAACGCCGGACACGCGGTATACACATCGTAGGCCTCTGCAACGATCCCCAGACGCTCGGCGACTCGCACCGCTTCTCCAGGAAGCGTTTGTTCAGGCGCGCAGCAGTTAACGATCACCATGCCGATATCCGAAGCCTCAATGCCTGCTTGCTGCAGGGCCCTCTCTGCTGCCTTCACTCCGAGGTCAACTGCTGTTGCTGTTGTGACCTCTTTCGCCATGCGAGGGTCCTGATTCCTCGTTGACTTGATGTAGTCTATCGGTAGGGTCGTTACGCGCTCAAGTATTCCTATCTTCTCCTCGATCCACTGGGCATTTGTGCCGACATCGAGAGCCTCGAGAAAATGATTATCGATCGCTGTTGTTGGGTGGCATGTCCCCATGCCCAAGATGTGCAACACGTTCCTATCCCCTCACCTAAACCGTACCTTACGCCGCGATAAGCACCACACTACCACACTGCCCATCCCCACAGTGCATCAGCACCACTGGTTGTCCTGATTGCAAAGCACTCCACGCCTTCGTAAGAGCAACGCCGTGGGAACTACCGAGCGAGAATCCATCCTCATCAACTCCCGAGATAATCCGCTGCGAGCCCACCCCATACTGGGTGAGGTTCTCACCTGCTTCTGCGGCGTAGAGTTGCGGGGCTACAAAGAGCGCCTTTTGGCTGAGTGTTGCATCAAACTGCTGCAGACGCTGCATCTCTGCTGCGATGAACCCCTTGATCTGGTCGGCCAATAGGAGCGCTTGAGTATTCACTCGCGCCGAACGCTCAATCACAATCGGTGTCCTTCGCGTCTCCTCTGCCCTGAATGCGGCATACGCCACCCGCACATTCGCTCCACAAGCTGCTCGGTGTTTTCCGAGCACTAGCGCCACCGCCGCATCACCAAAGAGACCAGCGGCTACTGGATCACGTCCATAGTGAACGTGTTGCGAGGGGGTGTTTGTTGACACATAGAGAAGATAATCTGGCAACCGCGCTCCGCTCCAACGCGATACCACCGAAAGCATATGCGGCACCGCCGCCAACCCACCAACGAGGTCGTAGGCCGGGATCTTAACCCCGAACTCTCCAGCTATGCGCTGCGCCTCCGATGGGCATGTCTGATACGGCGTCCCGGTATCTCCGATTACTAACCCCACCTGCTCGATCGAGAGCCCAACTCGTTGCAGTACATCGCGCGCAGCGCGCGCACCGAGCAAGGTCGGTGTCGTCGTAGCAACTTTCCACCCTTCAAGAACATCAGCGTTACCCGTTGAGCGAATATACTCCACCGGCAACGACACACGTTTCGCACGCACGCCAGCCCGACCGGCAATCGGAGAACCACTCACCCCATACTCACGCGGCTCTACTCCCGAAATACAAATATCAGGGGTCGCTGCTACGACACCAAGGACATACATGCCTACAGTAGCCTTTACCTACACAAACATTAGAATTGCTTCCAGCGAAGCCTCTCAACGATACCACTTTGCAGTGGAATCAGTAAAACCACCAAAATATTAACCATTCTAGAATGTTACACAAGTATCCGTAGGCTACTCTACAGTCCCTATCGTACCCGCTTTCACTCCAGCACTCCCCACAGTACACTCTCTTACCATGCGCTTTGCCTTTTCACTCAAAGCCACCCTCATCTGCGCGGCACTTGCCCTAGGCATGCTGCGTGCCTCGGCGTGGCAGTGGGACCGACACATTCAAAAACAGGCACTCATCGTTACACTCAACGAGACCCTCCATCGCGAGGTGGCAGAGGTCAAGACGCTTGCAGATTCAACCAGCGACTGGGAGCGCGAAACGTGGCGCCGCGTGAAGGTTTCGGGAACCTATGATTTCGAACGTGAAATGATCGTTCGACGTAACCGTGGTTCAAATGACCATGCTGGGTTTCACGTCATCACGCCTCTCAAAATAGACGCAAGCAATCACTACATCCTTGTCGATCGAGGCTTTATTCCTCTAGGGCGTGAATCCCGTGCATACCGTGCGCGGTATCACTCATCACCTCATGCGGATCTCTACGGTATTATTAAAGCATCGAGCGTTCCTAAGCTCCTTGCTCCGAACGATCCCCCAGCGAGTCTCTCAGGGCCGTGGATTGACCTTTGGATTCGGGTCAATATAGAAGCGATGCAGAAGCAGCTGCCATACAAGGTGTTGCCAGTATACATCGAGGTGATGGAGGACCCCGAGGATCCGTTGCTTGCCGAAAAGATCGTCAAGGAGGGCTCTGCAGGGCGCAACGATGTGCTCGCGCTTACCGGACAGAAACAGGTCGAGAACTTAGGCTTAGACTCTCCTGATATCCAGTACCCCATTCCGCACTTTGACACCACGCCGCCACCTGATATCCACCTTGGATACGTATATGAGTGGGCTTTTATGGCGCTGCTTACGCTCGGAATCGGCGCGATTGCGCAGTTTAAGCGCGGCGCGCGCGTGACAAGGGACGCCGAATAAACATCACTGCCACGGAATCGTTGGGGGTAGGTCTGCTCTTCATACGTCGCGGGGCCAGCTCCATTCGATGATTCGCCACGCCCCGCGATACATGGAGGGTTGGGCTGTGCCCAACCGCGTTGGCGCACCTCGAAGGCGGAGCGCGAACTTTCTAGTTCGCCGCCCCTGCCCATATTGGACAACTGGCCATGTCTAACTTTACGACGGCGTTCTCTACCCCAACTGGGCGGAGCAGAAGCTCAGCGGTCCGATCCCCGCGCCCCTGCCGCTATTGGACAGCGAGCGATGTTAGTAATTCCACCACGGCGGACTACAAGTCCGCCCTCCATGCGTCGCGATAACTAGGTCTTGCCGCCCTTTGCTACGCGATCCCACCCCCTAGAGATACAGTAACAACACCCTATCCAGCCGATACTAATGAGCACAGCAGTCATGGAGGAGAGTTGTAGCACCGACCGCTTTAACGCGATCTCGCCATACAGACGCACGGGGCCAAGGAGGCAAAACATCAGCGCCCACATCCGTAACGGCTTGCTGCCAAAGTACTCTAACCAACGACAGCGCAGAGAGAAATACCGCAGCACTCCGTGTACCACGAGGCAGCACACTACACTCAAAGTACCAAAAGCCGGATTCACCCGCATCTTATCAGGCAAGCCGCCAAGAAGCACCGCTGCAACCAGCAACACTAACCACATAGAGAGCTGTCGCAGTATTTCACGAACTGGTGCCGAGTGGACGAGCGCTCCACCGAGTAGCATCGGCAACCAAAACACCGCCATCGGATACCCGCCGAGATACTGGATTGGGGGCTCAGGCATTAGCCTCATGTGCGCTAACACCAGGTACACACCCCATATACCAACCGCTGTACTCCAGATACCACCCTGCCCCCATCCGATAAGCAACAGCGCAGGGATCGTTAGAACAACATTGAGCATCATTTCGTCCATTCCCAGTACTCTGCCCACTGAAAACGGAGTAATAACGAGCGACACCAGCACCATCTGACCTATCCGCGTGCCGACCCTACGCCACAAACCCCAATCTCGGAGATGTGGGTATCGAGCACGTACCATAGCCAGTGATATGCCGCTGCAGAAAAGAAAAAGGCTCAAGACAAAATCTCCTGGCAGTAGCTTGCCGGGAACATTGTGCGCCAAAAGGAGCGGTAGGGAATCTGATAACGTTAAGACAAAGCTGAAGAAGAACATCCCTGCAACAGCGATGCCACGGATGAGATCGAGCTGCGCATCGCGTCCTGCTCTGCTGGCAGCCGTCTCAGTAGTACGTATCCCCGTGCCGTCCATATCTACAGAAAGAACCCTTTCTCACGCACCGCTGCAATCAGCTGTACAACACGTTCACGGGGGTAACTTGCAATGAGCATAGTCTCCAGGGCAGCAAAGGTCATCGGAGCGATCACCTGCGCCAACACTGCACGTTCCTCTGCTGAGAGATTAAATGACTCGTGCAGCGCACTCGTAACCCGGCTCTTGCTTACAGCCTGCTTACGCGCCCACGAACTCACCTCCGCCCGTTCGCGGCAACTACAGATCGGCGCAGTGAGCGCTTCAACAAACCCGGTCTTCCACAACGTAAAAAGCGTCCGCAAACACTCATGCTCATCGATACCGGACCGTTCGCGGAGAACCTCAAAGGTAGCTCCTTGTGGGCCGCATGCGGCCAACACCTCCAACATATCTGCACACTCGCCAGCTGGCGCTGTCATATCACGTCCACTGTAGCGCTCAAGCAACCTGACTGTGGAGCCTTCATCGCTCGCAACACTCTCTTTAGGTATGTAAGAAGCCACAAAAGTAAGGCTCTTAAACGTTGCACTACTGAGACCCCGATCAAGTTGGAGCGACTCGTGACAGAGCAAGGTCTCACGAAACATCCGGTTACGAACTATATCGACCACCTGCTCGCGGGTTATAATGTTCTCATCGAGTGCGGTCAATACTTCGTTGAGCTGTGGCGATAGATCCTCGGATGACATCATCACCACTCGAGACTCGGAAATGAACTGCAAACCTGCCCCGCGCGCATCTGTCATAAACTCAGTAAACATCTGCGCCGAGTTGTACTCTCCCAGAAACTCCTGAACTACGTACGAGGGCTCTGAGCCCTTGAGACGCTCTGCGGCCTCGCGAACATAGGGAGTAATCGAGCTGGATTGTTCAACAACGAGCGCCAGAAATGCCATGGCATTCTCCAGTCGCACTACATCGTCTTCGTTCTCGACAAACGATGCTCCGACCCGCAATATATCTCGCAACGCCCCACGCTGTCGCCACCCTGGCAAGGTATTGTAACTAACAAAGAAAACTCCATGCGCCGCAAGTGCTGCCACGCTACGACTAAGGATCTCGCGCTGCACTGCTGGCGATACCCACGAGTAGACACCGTGGCAGACAACGTAGTCATAGCTAGAGCTTGCCGGCTTATAGTGCGCAATGTCGCCAGCTATCAGCTCGATATTGGTCAGTCCTAGGCTGGCGATCTCTGCGCGCCCCTGCTCGACTAATCCACCATCAAGATCGATCCCAAGAAACGAGCTCTGCGGATACTGTGCTGCCAGTGGAATAATATTTCCGCCATCCCCGCATCCGATCTCAAAGAGAGAGCACTGATCTGCTGGCGCTGCGTTGATACCGTACAGGCGCGCAAGCGCACCTATACGCGAAGGATGGGTCTCCTTTCGAGCAAACGTCTTGTAAGGATAAGCTGACACGTACCTCTTTTGAGCTCCTCGTAGATCCTCAGCGCTTCAGCACCTCAGAACCTGTGGCAATGTTGAGCAGATGCACTGTATTTGGATCCGCGACTGCTTTAGTTAGCCTTATGATACTACACAAGGTAGTCTTCTTGGGTAGCCATCATCTACTACTGCTGCTGCTGCTGCTGCTGAACCACGAACACACTCGCGAGTTCAAGAGCCTGTGAGCTTTGCACCACCACTTCAAGCCCTGTGCACCCTGCCGAGAAGGCCTGGCTAAGGTCGAGACGCAGGCGTCCCTCATTTCCGGCTCGTGATTCCGAAATAGCCGCTTTCGGTCCCACACCACCACACACCCCTCGGAGAGTTGCGGTAAAGCTACCGAGAGCAAGCTCTTGGGATGCTATAACAATATCAACGAGACACTCCCCGCTTCCTACGGGCCCCACGACTTGGATCGCGTTACCACTGACCTCTAGGTTTGAGCACAGCGTGGAGCTATCCACTTGAGCCTCCGAAAGATCGCGTGAGGTAAGCGCTCCCTCCCTAGTAACGGCGAGCTTTGCAGACATCGTTCCATTCCCTCGCTGCTGACGAGCAATCGCAGTTGAACCAACACCATCAACCTCCACAATAAGCTGATCCTCAGAACCGGGCAGATCCATCGCAAACTCACCATTAGGGTTCGTTCCAGAGTCAACTAACGCCTCATCGTTGTCACCAGATCGGACGGTCATGGTCAACTGCCCTGCTCGTGAACCATCTGCACCCTCGGCGATACCACTAAACTTGAGCTCTCCAGTAGGCGAGGTCCCCGTGGTTCCACCTCCGCACCCAGCGCTGCCGAGCATCGCAGAGACGCATAACACCATACATCCAAACAGTCTCAGACCCCGACAACTGCTGTCGAGCACCGAAAACCTAGCGGCTGGCTCAACGGAGAGATCCTCTCGACCGACATATAATTCTACGACGCGCATCGCTTTCTTCCCCTCTTCTTCGGCATGATGGTCTTTGGCGCTTGAACCGGCTCTGCGAGAGCAAAACTGGTCACACTAACCCGCGCCCGTGCTTCATCTGATGCCTGATCACGGTGATCCTGAACCAACGTGACATCTCGATCAAGCGCTGCAAGGTAATCACGAACCACGGCGTGGAACTCTGCCCCCTTCTCAAGCAGCCATCGACGAATCTCTCCTAGGCGCTGCGGGTCGATGTTATCAAATGAAGTCCTGAGATGAAGACTCGGCTCAGGATTCTTCTTATGGATATTTGCCTCTATCGCCGAGCTCAGATCCGAAACATCGAGCGTCAACAGCTCAAGACCGTACTGCGCATCCTCTGTCGGCGTATACCCTTGAACGACTAACGTGACGAGAGGCCCATTGTACTCAATAGCCCCGATACGCTCCAATTCGAATAAAATAGGATAGTGCGTTACTTCTTTGCTGATCTCAGCAACCAGCCCCGCAAACTCACTCGCCAAGCCCTCATGCGAAAGAGGCCGCGGCGCGCCCTGCTTTGTGCGATATCGCTTCGAGCTGGACCACAATCCGATCACACGATTAAGGATATCGTGCTGAGTTGCTCCCCGCTCTTCTCCCGAAAGAAGTCGTGAGACCTCAGTTCGGTGCAAGCCGGTCATAACACTAACCTTGCTCACGCTGAACTCGCTTTTGGCCTCGCGTATCTCGCATTCAGACTGCTGCACAAAAGCTCGGCGCACGATCTCCTCTACCTGAGCAGAACGTATCCCGTGCTTGAGGCACCACCTCACCAGCGCTCGAAGAATAGCCTCGATAAAATTAATTGAGTGTTCAGCTGTGGGCATATCAGACCCGATAGACTAGCCGTCTGCGCACAAGGCATCACTGCTACTTTGACAACGCGTATACCTGCATTAATTTTACAGCATTACTCAAAGAAACAAAAGATCTATGCGCGCAGCGTTAACTAATAAACCACAACAGAGCCATTGCCACTCACGTCTGCAGAGCCCGAATCGTACGCAGCACCGTTACTACCACTTGCTATGATTCGATTAAAGAGCCTCCCTTTGATCACTCGAATCTCCGCCTGACACGTTTCCGGTGCGTCCTCCTCAATCTGGCAGATTGCATTATTGACCAGCAAAACAAGGACATCCTTTCCGACTCGCGCTTTGGAATTAAAGTCCAATAAGGCTATGTTCTGATTAGCCGTACTCTTAAAGGTAATCGATCCTGCCTTGCCTTTGAGCGATAGCTGAACCTTGGGTGCAGGGCCCGCCTCTCCGAAAAACTCCCTCAGCCTCTCCCGATTCCCATAGACAAGCTGTAGTACCCGGCGAAACCGCTTCTCTCCCTTGTCTCGATTGCGAATCGAGGCGTCAAATATGAGATAGCTCTCTTTTGAGAGAGGCTTGGCGGTTGCATCACAAGGCGCTGCGACGGTAATGAGGCCCCCGATGACAGCAATTAGTGTGAATCTGGTCAAAAATGCGAGAGTTTTCATAAGAATCCTTTTTAATGTAAAATTGTTACAGTATTTGCAGCGTACGCGATCTTGTCGCCTCTTGTCAAACAAAAGTAGGGCAGGACCAGGATGTCGCAATTCTCCCGCTATCCATTTGAAATTGCTGGAAGTTTTGGTCGGGATACAAATGCGCGGGCCAGCGCTGCAAAACTCAATAAAAACAGCTATTCCCGCGCATTTGTGGCCCTTTAAAATGGACGAGAATTGCGACGCCCTAAGGGCAGGAACCCCTTCCGATGCTCATTAACGTGGACGAACCTCTCGTCCATGATCATCATCATCAGCAGCAGCAGCAGCAGCATCATCATCCTCACTCGACGATGGAACTATCGCACCTCGAATTATGTTCATGAGGTTTCTACATATCAACAAGGTCGCTTCACGTCGATGTTCGCGTGAAACCCCGATATCCTTTGTCTGATGTGCCGCATCAATTAAACATGCGACAATCGGCAGGAGAATCGCGTTTGTTTGCTTTTGCCACCCTACATATCGCTTGATGTTGGGGAGACGCGCCATTGCCTTACCTCTACGCTCAGGAGTGAGGGAGTCCGTCAGTAAATCTGCCGCGAGCCTTGCGTTCGAGTATCGCCCCTGCTGATACTCATTTGTGATCCAATCCTGGATATCCAAGAGCGCTTCAACGTGCACAACGAACTGTCCCCAACCCGCATCGTTCATGGTATTAAAGTAGTCTGGGACGTAAGAGCTGAGCACGTCGCGACTCGTCACTACTCCGCCTAATCTGCGGTAAAACTTCTTCACTGCAGCGTCCGCCTCGCGTTTTGAGCGCCGAAGCCTAACAACATAGGTCGCTCCCACACACAGTACCGTGAATACTGCAATCACCGTCCATACGATCATATATCCAACTCTCCTTTGAGAAGAGTCGTCACACAGAAGGAGCAACTTAAGGGTAAAATGTGCCGAGGAGCACTATGAGCCCTAAAGCAGCAACTCCTACAACCGTAGGTAGCTTATGATACATGTGCCTGACTTATCCCCTCCCGAAATGATGGATACTGCAACGACACCCCTAAGACCTCCTTCATACGAGTGTTCCGCACCCGTTGATTCGAGAGCATCGTGTACGATCCTCGTCGCAACACTTCATCCGGCGAGACAGATGGCGGCCACGCCAAGCCCTCTCGCTCACAGAGATACGCTACTACATCACGCGCCTGAGTTGGAGCGTCATCACTCACGCACAAAACCGGCGGCAAACCCCCTGAGTATGAAGCGCATCGCAGGATAACCTCTGCGAGATCCTCAACGTGAATACGATTCGTCCACTGAGAACCATCACCAACAATAGAGTACGTACCACTCCGAAGTGACACCGCCACACCGCGGTCGGGGCCATAGATCGCTGGGAGTCTGAGCGCTGTAAACGCTATGCGCACGCTCGCTTTCGCGGCCTGAGAGTACACCTCTTCCGAGCGCTGCCTTGCGCGCCCCTGCGCATTCCACGGCGCCGGCGGGGTTGCCTCATCAACCCACGAACCATCGCGCACGCCGAATACTCCAGTTGTACTTAGATACACGATGCGCTCTATCGCCGAACCAGATAAATCTCCGAGCGCTCGCACCACACACTGAACTCCGCGCTCTGATCCCTCGGCATCATCCAACGTGGTGCGGAGTGGCGGCACGCTATCAACGATAACGCGCAAGCTCGGATACTGCGCAAACAAACGCGCAAGCGCATCTCGGTCGTCGATCGTTACCTGAAATGATTCCCATCCACGTTCACGCCAATCCTTACACTGTTCAGCACTCCGAGAGGTGATAACGAAGCTCCCGCGTGGGCTCTTCTCTGCGACCCGTTGCAACGTATATCCGCCGCCGAGTAAGAGTGTCGTTGGTGCCACTGTAGTTACGGCCATAATCGTTCAACCTTCCAACTGCCAGCAGCCTGGGCTGTGTACTGAAACCTATCGTGCAAACGATTCTCGCGCCCCTGCCAGAACTCAAAACATGTCGGCACGAGGCGATACCCACCCCAGTGCGTTGGGCGTGGCACCGGGCCATCACCTACTGCACTGCGTAGCTCCGCCATCGCGCGCTCAAGCTCCTCGCGTGATGTCGCCACATCGCTCTGACGTGAGACGGCCGAGCCAAACTGCGAATCGCGCGGACGGCATGCGAAGTACTCATCGCTCTCAGCCTCTGAAACTCGCTCGACAACCCCCTCAATACGCACCTGACGCTCAAGACTCCCCCAGTAGAATGCGAGCGCCGCTCGATTATTGTGCACGAGTTCTCGCCCTTTGCGACTGAGGTAATTAGAGAAAAAGACAAAACCACGATGGTCGAGGCCTTTGAGTAACACCATGCGCACGGCAGGTTGCAGATCTGCACCAACCGTTGCGAGTGCGCAGGCGTTTGGCTCGTGTTTATCAAGTTCTAGAGCCTGATCGTACCATCTTCGAAACTGAACAAATGGATCACTCTCGATAGAATCGATATCGAGTGCTCCCTTTTGGTATTCAATCCTGGTTTTTGAGAATGGATCGGACATAGTGATGGCTTACCCGTAACACGTTAGCAGTTTGCCGAATAACATGCACGTTTACGCGCAATCAGGGTACTCCCACCAGATATTCGGCAATCTGCTCAAGTATCACCTCAATCGCCGAAAAATCGCCAGGCCCCGCGACACCTGGCTGGTCTCTGGCCAGCCGCGTTGGAAAAGAGCGCGGTCGATTATGCTAATTGCCCTTTAGCGATCCGCAACCGTGCGTGATGCGCACAGTTTTTTGAGCACGTCTGCAAATCTTCGCGCGCTGCACAACGGTGACACACAGGAGCATCCTTTCCGCACAGTGTGCACACCAGGTGATCCTTTGATGGATTTCCGCAATGCGGGCAAAGCTTATACGTCTGCGTCGGCTGCAAATTCTGATCGACTGCAACGCGGTGATCGAATACAAAACACTCGCCCTTAAACTGGCCGTTTGGAAACTCCTCAAGGTACTTTAGAATACCACCCTCAAGCTGATACACGTTGTCGTATCCCAGTCGCTTGACCTCTGGCACAGCCTTCTCGCAGCGAATCCCACCGGTACAGTAAAGAAAGAGCTTCTTGTCTTTGGGCAGGCCCTGCTTTTCTACAAAGTCTCCAAACTCGCTAAACTTGCGAATGCGCGGGTCGATCGCACCATAAAACACTCCAATGTCAGTCTCGTAGTCATTGCGAGTATCAACTAACACCACATCAGGATCATTTAAGAGCGCAGCATGCCACTCCTTCGGCGACAGATAGGTCCCTGCTGATTCAGTTGAAGAGATTGATAGATCTCCTATTGTCACTATCTCTGGCCGCAGATCCACTTTAAACCGCGCAAACGGCACTTTATCGGCCTGGGAGTGTTTAAAGGTGAACTCGGCTGTACCAAGCAACTCTGGCAGTAATGTCTCAAATGCAGCGATCGTCTCTGCGCTCCCGGCAACCGTAGCATTAATCCCCTCGCCTCCAAGCACGACCAAACCCTTTAGAGATCGCGCCTCGGCGAACTGCTCAAGCTGCTCTCGCAGCCCCTCCAGGCGATCCGGCGCTACCGGCACAAATTTATAAAAGGCAGAAACAACTACTTCAGACATACCTCACCAATGCGCTACTAGTACGCCTTCGCAAAGATCGCATCACGAGTCGCTGGTCTTCCAGTGACGACACAGCGTCCCTCGGTTCCGCTCTGCTCTAACGGCAAACACCGCACGGTGACTTTGAGCTGCGCCAGTTTTGCGAGCGCATCCTCTCCACCTCCCCACTTAGCTAGCACAAAGCCTCCGTGAATCTCCGGCTTTGCTTCATTCTTCGGTGTAAAGAAAGCCTGAAACTCATCAAACGTTGCGATATCGCGACGAATATTTTCGTTCAAAAAGCTCCTAGCCTGCTCATAGTACCCATCCTGAATACTTTGGAGCGTAGCTGCGATACCCCCTACCGCTTCCGTCATTGTCACAAAGGTCTTATCACGGGGCCCCTGATCACGGCGATACAGAACAACTTGCTTCGACTCGATGTCGCGCGGCCCAACCTCAACCCGGACCGGTATGCCCTTCTTAATCCACTCCCAGCTCTTATCACCGCCACGGATATCGCGCTTATCCACGATTACTTCAACTGCCATCCCAGCAAAACTCTGCTGGCGTAGCTCCTGTGCGATCTGCTCTGCGTACTCAAACACCGCCGACTCCATCTCAGGCTTCGGCACTACTGGAATAATCACTACATGCTTGGGAGCTACCTTGGGTGGAAGGCGCAAACCATCATCATCGCTATGAGTCATAATCATCCCGCCGATCAAGCGCGTTGAAACACCCCACGATGTTGTATACGCAAGCTCGCGCTCTCCCGTCTGATTCAGAAAGGAGATGTTCGATGCCTTCGCAAAATTCTGCCCGAGATAGTGCGATGTCCCAGCTTGCAGCGCCTTACGATCCTGCATCATGGCTTCGATACAGTAGGTATCAACCGCTCCCGGAAAACGCTCCTCCGGAATCTTCTCCCCTTTAATCACCGGCATTGCTAGATAGTTCTCAACGAGATCAGCGTAGACATCGAGCATCGTGAAGGTCTCTTCTACTGCCTCCTTCGCCGATGCGTGCGCCGTGTGCCCCTCCTGCCAGAGAAATTCGGTTGTGCGCAAAAAGATTCGTGTTCGCATCTCCCAACGCACGACGTTGGCCCACTGGTTAATCAGCAGCGGCAAATCCCGGTACGATTGAACCCACCGCGCAAAGGACTCACCGATAATGGTCTCAGATGTCGGGCGCACAACAACTGGCTCTTCAAGCTCTCCTGTTGGAACGAGTTTTCCGTCGCGCGCCTCAAGTCGATGATGAGTGACTACCGCGCACTCTTTGGCAAACCCCTCAACGTGCGCAGCCTCCTTCTCCAGAAAGCTGAGTGGAATAAACAGCGGAAAATAGGCGTTGCTGTGGCCAGTTGCCTTAATCATCGCGTCGAGGTGCTTCTGGATATTCTCCCAGACACCGTACCCCCACGGCTTAATCACCATACACCCGCGCACGACCGACATCTCGGCCATGTCCGATGCTTTGATCACTTGCTGATACCACTCTGGATAATCATCTGCTCTGCGTGGTGAAATCGCGCTGGTTTCCTTCTTGGCGCTCGCGGTGTTAGAACTCATACCATCCTTTTTGATACACTCGGCCGTTTCTACGGTCTCCCAGGGCCCTCAATCTATCACCGTGGGTGGTTTTTAGTAAATGTAACTACTCTGCAAACATGCGGCATCCCCGATCAGGCGATCTCAAGAAAGAGTGCGCAACAAAATAGCCGTTTGTACGGGCTCAGCTCCAATTACAACTTAAAACACAGCTGAGTAGGTACTAGTACATGAGAGAGCTCGTTGAACAGGACGCCACTGTTCCATCGCTATCTATTCGAAAGAGCTGGCATTTCCGATAGAGATACCGAGGCGCGGACAAGGGTCACCGAAGGATAAATGCGCTCCGGTCTATCAAGAAATTTGTTGGATATGCCGTATACGCAAGTAGAGCGAGGCGAGTCGATGCTGCGCCGTAATGTACAGGTGCCGAGCAAGTAAGAGCTGCCCACGAATGAGACGCAGAGAGTGAGACAGTATGAGTGATACAAATGATCAGAAGCCCCCTCGTCGAAAAGGGATCACATCGATGACGCTGCACTGGATCGCTGAGAAGCTACGGCGTGCCGAACGCATCAAAGCAGAGTTGTCTCAGGGAACCTATCAAGTGGACTCGGACAAGGTAGCTCAGGCCATCGTTGAGACCACGCGCAATGACGGCGCTGACCCAGATAAACCCTGCGCGAGTGATTTTTGAAAAAAATCACTCGCAATAGCAGGGCGAGCGCAATCTTGGCGGAGCCAAGTTGCGCCGTAAAAGACAAAAGACACTCGGGCCGCAGAAACTGACTATCTAGGTGTTGAAAAAAGTAAGACTATTGACGTGTGGGTCGATTTTTAACCAAGCAAGAACGCAAATTACTGGAGAAAGAGCTACGGCTTGAGCGCTATGCGCGCTTCTCAGATAAACCCAGCCTCATTCATTTTTGAAAAATGAATGAGGCTGGGTTTAGGTAAAACATCCGTCGGGACTGTGCGCCGATAGCCGCTCCGGGCTCTATCAACGTAGTGGCGAAAGACGCCGCCAGTCGAAACGCCGTTTTGGCAGTCCCCTTGGGCGGAGCCCATCCTCGACACGCCGTTATGTTTTTTGACTTATTGGTGTTCGCCCACGACTCTAAAAACGTGGTACACTCCCCTACCTACGTTCCTTTCGCTAAAGAGCATCTCTAGGGGAGGATTTTGAGCAACTGCCCTAAGCCATCGCGCTCTTTACGGTGACACTCTCATCTATATCGTATTGACTACTGCTGTAGATACCATGACGGCTCGCTCCCATTCACAATCGGTCTCACCTGCCGGGCTCCTCGTTGCCCTCGGGATTATCTACGGGGATATCGGAACCTCTCCGCTGTACGTACTCAAGGCGGTCGCGGGGAATGAGGCGATCTCCGAAGAGCTAGTTCTAGGCGGCCTATCCTGCATCTTTTGGACGTTGACGATCCTCACTACGGTTAAGTATGTGCTCCTTACACTCCGCGCCGACAACCGCGGTGAAGGGGGGATATTTGCGCTCTATGCTCTTGTGCGAAAGAACGCTCGGTGGCTCCTTATCCCCGGTATCATCGGTGGTAGTGCGTTGCTGGCCGATGGAATTATCACCCCTCCGATCTCGGTTTCATCAGCAGTCGAGGGTCTTCGAATGATCTACCCGTCGATTCCGACGGTGCCAATCGTGCTCTTTATCATCACCGCTCTCTTTTCCGTACAGCATTTCGGCACTCGCATCGTCGGCAAGTCATTTGGTCCCGTAATGCTTGGGTGGTTTGCTATGCTGGCTATCCTCGGTGCATGGTGGATCGCGTCTAATCCACGAATCATCGAAGCACTGAATCCACTTCATGCGTTACAGCTTCTCTTCGTCCACCATAACGGATTTTGGGTGCTTGGTGCTGTATTCCTCTGCACCACCGGAGCTGAGGCACTCTACTCAGACCTCGGTCACTGCGGGCGAGGAAACATCCAAGTATCATGGGCATTTGTGAAGACCTCACTGATACTGAATTATCTGGGTCAAGGTGCCTGGATGCTCACTCACGTCGGCGAGACTATTGGAGATCGCAACCCATTCTTCGAAGTTATGCCTGAATGGTTCCTCATACCAGGAATTATTATCGCTACATTAGCAACGATTATCGCTAGCCAAGCTTTGATAAGCGGCTCCTTTACCCTCGCAACAGAAGCGATGCGACTTTCGGTGATTCCAAAAGCCAAAGTGGTATACCCTTCTGAACTCAAAGGCCAGATTTATGTGCCAGCAGTCAACCTGCTCCTATTTATTGGCTGTATCATCGTCGTGCTCTATTTCCGCGAATCCTCACATATGGAGGCGGCGTACGGGCTAGCTATCACCCTCACGATGCTCATGACCACGGTGCTGTTCTCGAACTACCTACTCAAGAAGCGGGCCCCCTGGATACTTATTGCTGGCTACCTCTTGGTATACCTCTCAATCGAGGGCAGCTTCCTCTTGGCAAACCTACTCAAGTTCACCCATGGAGGGTGGTTTACGTTGCTCATTGGCAGTTGCGTAGCCGGCGTAATGTTTATGTGGAACTCAGGCTCACGGCTCAAAATGGCCTACACCGACTATGAATCACTCCCGCAGCACCTACCGGCTCTCGAAGCCCTGGGAAGAGACACCACTGTGCCCAAGTACTCCACACACCTCGTGTATATGACCGGAGCTCCGTTCCCGAAACTCATCGAGAGCAAGATCGTCTACTCCCTATTTCACGTCCACCCAAAGCGCGCTGACGTATACTGGTTTCTCCACGTCAATGTGCTCGATGTGCCCTATACCACTGAGTACGAAGTAGCTACGCTCGTTCCGAATAAGGTTTTTCGGATCGATTTCAATCTAGGCTTCCGTGTGGAACCACGCGTGCACCTCTTCTTCCGTAAAGTCGTTGAGGATCTCGCCAAGAGTGGCGAGGTTGATCCGCTGAGTCGATACGAATCGCTCCGCACGAGTGGCGTCAGCGGCGATGTGCGGTTCGTTGTGCTCCATAAGGAGCTGTCACACGAGAGCGATCTCCACTGGTCAGATCGACTTACGATGGAGGGATACTTTTTATTGCGCAAGGTGAGTCTTTCAGAAGAGAGCAGCTTTGGCCTCGATACGAGCGCCGTCACCAAGGAGATTGTGCCGCTTATTCTCTCGCCCGCGAAGGATTTTCACCTACTTCGGGTTGATGAACCTCAGAAGTAATCAACAGGTGCTTGAGTTACTACGAGCATCCCTCCCGCTCATAGCCCGAAGGCACAGCAACAGAGAACGTAGCATCAGCCACCTCCGGATTCTTCGTAAGCCGCGCTATTCTCATCTCAGCAGTTGCTTCGACCGGATCGTACACCGAGACGATAACAAACGAGTCTGTCCCACGAATTTCTCGCGACGCCACCGCGGTTACTGACTCGCCCCCACGGCTCAGGAAATGAGCCTTCTGTAGCTCACCTGTTGTCACGTCAATCTCCCAGGCGATCTGCTCATGGCTATCAACGAATAACACCCGGTCGCCGGCGAGGCGGCTAGCGTTCACGCGAGTACATTCGATTGGAGGCGCGCGCCCTACGACAATCGCCTTCACAGCTGCTGGTGTCATTCCCTGCAACCCTAAAAACTTTTCAAGAACCTCCTTTACCGAGCAGCCGCGCGTGACACGCTTCGCCTGCGGATCGAGAAATACGGCTTCAGAGCCATTCACCGTTATCAGAGCAAGCGTATACGCACCCTCTGGGGGCAGGACGTCGATTCGGAGCATCTGAGGGTCTTTACCCACTATGGCATAACGAAGGGATACAGGATCCCCACTCGGCGGTGTCACTGTGGCATCGAGCAGCGTTCTAAACGACGCGCTGCGATCCTTCACTGCGTTGAGCGAGCTACAAAGGGTCTCTGACTCAACTGAGGCGAGAATCTCACCGGTAACAAGTTTTGGGGCACGCACACACCCTGAGAGCCCGAGGCTCACAAGCGCCAAAGCTACCACAACTGCACACGATGACCTCATCGCGCACCCACACTCAGAACGCCAAGGGCATCAGTCCGCAGGCCCAGGTCAGGCATCTGATATCCAGCACGTTGGCTCGGCTTCCTTATGAGGTAACTGCGCTGAACTCCCTGCAGCTCAGGGCGGGCCTTGAGAATTTCATCGAGCACCTGCTTTAACCTGTGAAGCGACTGCACCTTATCTTTGTCACGCTGCTCGTCCGCGGAGAGCTCAACCGTGGTAATGGATTTCAGCACCCCGACCGCCTGTTGCCATTTCTGCTGCGCGACGAGTACTTGAACGTAGTGCTCAATTATCACGGGGTCCTGGCCAGTAATACCGACCGCCCTGGAGAGCGTCTCCTCTGCCAGCGGCATCTTTCCGCGCTTAAAATAAACAAAACCGAGCGTATCGAGGTAGAACCCATCTGAGGGCTTTATCTCCAAGGCTCGACTCACCAACTGCTCTGCCCGTTCGAGATCCCGGCCATCCTCAGCATATGCATACGCGATAAAGTTTAAGGCATCCGAGTTTTGAGGATTGCCCTTGACTATCATTTCCATCTCCGCGATTGCCTCCTGGCGCTTTCCGCGCTCGTGAAGAACGAGTGCTAGGTTAAACCGGACTCGCTCATCGTTGGGATGATCGAGCAACGCCTGCCGCAGTCGCTTCTCTGCCTCTCGATACTTACTCTGGTCACGAAGGACGAGCACGCTATATAGAGTCAGGTTTAGGTTTTTTGGTTCGATCGTGAGTGCCTCGTTGATGGCATCAAGGGCCTTATCCAATTCATCGTCCTGTCGCAGGATGAATGCTGCAAAGGTGCGCGCCTTTACGTACATCGGGCTCTGCGCATCAATCTCTTCGAGCTCTTCTATCGCCTCTTTGCGCTTTCCTGAACCTGCGTACAGAGATGCGAGATAGTAGCGAGCCTCGGCATGCTTGGGATTTTTCGCCAACACCAAGCTTAGCTCACGAATCGCCTCTCGGTAGTTTTGCTTCTCGATCTGTATCAACGCCACTTTGAATCGAGTTTCTGATGGATCATCCTCAAGCGACTCCAACGCTATTAAGTGCTTCAGCGCATCATCGAGCTTACTCTCACCGATCATGATGTGGCTTAACACCTTACGCGCCAAGGAGTTGTTTGGATCCTGCGTGATAATACGCTCGCACACCTGCTTTACCTTCGCGGTCTTGCCCTGACGAACGAGCACGCGGAGCAACTCTATTGAACCATTTGAGAGGTTCGGATCGTGCTCGAAAACCCACCGGTATTGAACCTCTGCCTTGTCGAACATACCCTGATGCTCGTAGAGCCGCCCCAGATAGAAATGACCAGCTGGCTCACTGGGCTGATTCTTTACCAGAGACGAGAGCACCTCGACCGCACGATCGAAGCGCTTTTCTTTCACATGCACATTCGACAACAGGAGATACCCATCAACTTTTTGCGGAAACTCAGCGACAAGAGCGCTATAAATCGGTTCAGCTTCACTCTCTCGGCCAAGAGCCTCAAGCACACCGGCGTACAACATTCGGACATACGGCTCTGAGGGACTCTCATCCATCGCCTTCTTCGCAGCCGCCTCAGCTTTATCAAGCTTCCCAAACCTCAAGTACAGATCCGCTAGCTTTGAATTAATAAGAGCTGCAGGTTCCTGCGTGAGTTCCTCTGCCTTTTCGAAATTCTTAAGGGCCCCATCGAAGTCCTCCTGCCCAAACGATAGCTGTCCTACAAGGAAGGAATGCATCGCTTCGGAATCGCGCTCTGCATCAGCCTCAAACGCCCTGCGTTGGGCGTTGGCCACATCAACCGCAACTGTATTTGATGGAGCCTGCTCCGGTCGGGCTCCCAGGGACATACTACCACCACGAACGCAGCCAGTGACGGTGAACGCAACAAGTAAAGCGTTCCAGGCAACCACACTCACGTTCGGTTTTCTCGTCGGAATGAACAGCTCGACGTGTAAAGGCTTCATAGTGATTAGTCGTCGCTTGCGAGCCATTTTCTCACGGCTTCTTGAGGATCAAGCCACACGACTTGGACGGACTCTCGCCGCCACACGCTGCGAGCCTCTGCCACCTGAGCCTACCGCACACCCAAGCACCTCACATCGACGCTTTTTGACGGTAACCACAAGTGGTTCGCCCGCAAGGACTCGAACCTCGATTTTCAGGGTCAGAACCTGACGTGCTGCCATTGCACCACGGGCGAATGTTTCATTTGAAACACCCGTACCTTAGCACGGCCGAACACACGCTTCAAATCCCCCTATAAACACCTCGTACACGATAGCCTCAAGGCGCTCAAAGGCGCCAGATCAAACTACTTTCCAGGGCGTCGCAATTCTCGTCCATTTTAAAGGACCACAAATGCGCGGAAACGGGTGTTTTTATTGAGTTTTGCTGCGCTGGCCCGCGCATTTGTATCCTTATCGAAATTTCCAGCAGTTTCTAGTAGATAGCAGAAGAATTGCGATGCCCTGACTACTTTCTGATGTTATCCTCCCTTTGTTGAATCCACTCCCCAAACGTGCTAGCCTCCTTGTCTACAGTACGTGGCCCCATCGTCTAGTGGTCTAGGACGCTGGCCTCTCACGCCGGAAACATGGGTTCGAGTCCCATTGGGGTCACCAGTAGTTGTGTTTGTTTTTTAGCTGTTGGCTAAGGTCTATGCCCACAACAATCAGCGCCAATTCCAATAACTCCTTCGAAATCAAGGTCGGCCTGGCCCGCATGCTGTGCAACGGCGTGATCATGGATGTTGTCGATGTTGAGCAGGCTCGCATAGCGGAAGACGCAGGTGCAGTTGCCGTGATGGCGCTTGAGCGCGTCCCTTCAGATATCCGTCGTGACGGCGGTGTTGCTCGCATGAGCGATCCAAAGATGATTGAAGAGATCAAAGCGGCCGTTAGCATTCCGGTCATGGCAAAGGTCAGAATCGGTCACATTGCAGAGGCTCAGATTCTGGAGGCTATCGGGATCGACTTCATCGATGAATCAGAGGTGCTAACCCCAGCGGACCCAAACCTACATATCGCCAAGCACGACTACAAGACCCCTTTTGTGTGCGGAGCCAAGGATCTCGGCGAAGCCCTCCGACGGATTAACGAAGGCGCTGCAATGATGCGTACCAAGGGGGAGGCCGGTACCGGAAATATCATCGAAGCCGTACGACACTTGCGAGAGATCAATCGCGGCATAGCTGAACTAACGGACCTTTCAGATGAGCGGCTCGCAGAGAAGGCTGAGGGATACCGAGTGCCGCTGCACCTCCTCAAGGACGTTCGTGAGTCAGGACGACTACCCGTGCCTAATTTCGCCGCGGGCGGAGTCGCAACGCCTGCTGACGCTGCTCTCTGCCGCATTTTAGGAGCAGAGTCAGTGTTTGTTGGCTCAGGAATATTTAAATCGGGCAATCCACTTGAATTCGCTAAGGCGGTGGTGCAGGCAACCTGTTTCTACAACGAACCCAAGAAGCTCCTTGAGGTATCTCGGGGGCTCGGGCAAGCGATGCGTGGCATCGAGATCGGCACCATACCGACAGAGGCGAAGCTTGCCAATCGAGGGTGGTAACTCCCGTGGCATCCACAAGAGTTGGAATCCTGGGATACCAAGGGTGTATTGAGCCGCACGAGGCGATCTTTCACAAACTAGGGGTCCCCTGCGTTCGAGTACGCACTCCTGATGAGCTTGCCACAGTCGATCGTCTCATCCTTCCTGGAGGAGAGAGTACGACGATGCTCCGATTCATTAAACTGCACAAGATGGTAGAACCACTCAAGGAATTCGCCACAAACCATCCTGTCTGGGGAATCTGCGCGGGCGCTATCCTGGCCGCCTCGGAGGTCACGAATCCACAACAGGAATCGCTGCATTTGATCGATATTGCAGCCCACAGAAACTTTTACGGCTCTCAGCTTGACTCCTTCACAGCACACCTCGCAATCGAGCTCTGTCCGAATCCCGTTGAGGCGCACTTTATTCGGGCACCACTCCTCGCGCCTCTTGCCGTAGCATCACAGCGACAGGAACCCGTCCGGGTGCTCGGCTCTTACAACAACCAGCCGGTCTTCTTCGCGCAGGGCCTAACCTGGGCGTGCTCATTCCACGTAGAGCTTGGAAGTGATGTTTCGCTACACCAGGTCTTTATCTCACAGTGAGCAGCTGTTACGCGTAGCAGAATTTACACTCACGCCACACGGATCCCCGTATACCTGTGCATCGACAAACGCGCTGCCATTTGCATCCCTTGCTGACAAGAGCGGGGCACCACCACCATCGAGAGGCCACTTGATATTGAGGGTCGGGTCATTCCACACTATCGAGCGCTCGTACTCCGGATAGTAGTAGTCTGTTGTCTTGTAGAGCACCTCAGCCGAATCAGAGAGCACCAAAAAACCGTGCGCAAAGCCGGCAGGAACCCAGATCTGCTTCTTACAGCTAGCCGTGAGCACAGCTCCAAACCATTTTCCAAATGTCGGTGAGCCTCGGCGTATATCGACAACAACATCGAATATCTCTCCCGCCGCAACGCGGACGAGTTTCCCCTGGGGATGCTGAATCTGATAGTGCAGGCCACGCAGCACCCCCTTTGAGGAACGCGAATGGTTATCCTGCACAAACAACAGCTGCTGGCCTACTGCTTCATCGAAGCGCTTCTGATTAAAACTCTCTAGAAAGAACCCGCGATCATCTCCAAAAACCTTAGGTTCAAAAATCAGCACATCGGGGATAGCGCATGACACAACCTTCATTGACACTCCTTCATGACCTCTTTGCCCACTTCCATGACTCTGGAAGGGTTCTCTCGATACAGGCTTCATCCTATCCATTTTACACAAAAAAACCACCCCCACATCCTGCAACAGCCTATGCTGGCAGGGCGTCGCAATTCTCGTCCATTTTAATGGGCCTCAAATACGCCGGAGGTGTTGATTTTGATGAGTTTAACAAAACGTAGATAGCGGGAGATTCGCGAAGCTCTGCGGTCTATATCAGGTCATACACACCTACTCCCTTCAGGTGCGAGAGTGCAGACCTATCCCCTCTGTATGGGTCACTGAGCCCGTATTTTTGTAACTGTATGATTACGCTATGTTTCGATTCAACCAAGCTGGGACGCCCTATGAAACTATCAGAGCGAATTCGCAAAGCTGTCCTCACATCGGAAAAAACTCGCTACGCCATAGCGGTCGGCTCGGGTATCGACCACGCCGTGCTACGTCGGTTTATGCGGGGCGAGCGCGATATCAAGCTCACGACCGCCGAGCACCTCGCTGAATATCTCGATTTAGAGCTAGTGCAAAAGAAAAAACCTAAGACGAAGTAAAAGCAAGAAGATGCAAAAAAAAAATCGCTCATGCGAGGGTTTGCCGCTCTTCACTAGCGATACACACGAGTCGAATCCCCTACAGGCCGGGTCTTCCAGCGACGATGGATCCAGAACCACCCCTCAGGAAACTCCCGAATCATGCGGCAGTAGTGGTCAGAGATCTCCTGAGTGATCCGGAGCACCTTCTCTGAATCACTTAGCGACGTATCGCTGTAGAGCGAAGTAAAGTCGCATGCAACCGCTTCTACTCGATAGGTATCGTCACCTCGATACATCATCGAAGCCACAAAGACCGGAGCCTCAGTCTTGATGGCTGCAAGAGCGAACGCCCTGGTAGTTGCTGCTGGCTTGCCAAACCAGTCAACAAAAACGGCGTGATTACTCTTCACGTTCTGATCAAATAGCACGGCGACCGAGGTTCGATTAGAAATCGAGCGCACCATCTCTTTAAATGCACCGGTGCGATCAATAATTCGATTTCCGCGAGCCTCACGGAGCCCAGTCCACCAACGATCGAGACGGGGCGACTTAAAGCGTCGCGCCACTGCCGCAAGCGGATAGCCCCACAGCCCTATCGCATGCCCAAGCAACTCAAAGCTTCCGAGGTGGCCGGTAGCGATCAGCACCCCATGATTTTTGGCAACCTCACCGTAACGTGTGAGTGCAGGAATCTCGACATGCTCACGCACCCACGATGCATCAAGTGACGACAATCGCACCGTATCCGCGAGCAGCCTCCCCATCTCAACTGCATTCTTACGCATAATCTCTGCACGCCAACGGTCATCTCGCTCGGGGAAGGCGATTGCGAGATTAATCTGTGCTGTTCGCCTTACACGCGGTACAACTAAAAAAGCCAGACGCCAGAGCGCGCCAAAAAACGCTACACAAACACGATGCGGTAGAAATCCAAAGAGCCCAAAAAAGGCACGCACAATAATGTAGCCGACTAGTCCCTGCACGTTACGTCCTTTCGTCGCGACCCATCCTTCCTGGCCAAACCAAGGTGAGCGCGTTGGGTGCCTGTGAGGGGCATCTCACAGAACTTTTTAAATGCGCGCAAAGTACGCTCGCTCACATGGTGCTCTATTCCCTCAGCATCGATTCGCGCGGTTTCATCATCGACCCCGAGCGCCGTCAAAAACGACACCACGAGCGCGTGACGACGGCGCACCCGTAAAGCCAGTCGCTTGCCTGATTCAGAGAGAAAGATCGACCGATACCGCTCAGAGCGAACAAGTCCCTGCTTCTGCAATCGGGCCACGGTCCGCGTGACGGTAACGTGCGTGACACCGAGACGCTCTGCAACATCGACAACCCGAGCCTCCCCCATGGCAGCGATAAGCTCATCAATCACCTCAACGTAGTCCTCCGCAAGCTCCTCAGCTCGGGCAATCCGGGCTTTTCGGTGCGGCTCGGGAGATGCGCTGCGACTAGAAGCCTCATCAGGTAACACACCACCAACCCTTAGCCGTTTTGTCATCTGTGGCTCAACGCTCATACTCTTATGTTGACTTCTGGAACATACCACATGCTAGAGTTGTAGCATATGTTACAATTAGTTGTAGGTGCTACACTTTTGGCGCAGAAGATCCGTTGGCCTATAGTTTGGACGTTGGCAATCCTTGCGCTGGTCTGGCACTCGTTAGGCCTAGCTCAGGAACCGATTTCTATCGTATCAACCACAACTATTATCGCCGATACGGCGCGGATCATAGCAGGCCCACTCGGACGAGTGACCTCCTTGATGGGCCCGGGGGTAGATCCACACCTCTACAAGGCATCGCCCAACGATCTCCGCGCCATCTCGCAGGCTGCGATTGTTTTCCACCATGGCCTGCACCTTGAAGGCAGTATGGCGGAAGCGATGAAGAAGCTCGCCTCGCGGAAAATTGTAGTAGCTGTAGCTGATTCTATACCTAAAGAGAAGCTGCGGACTGTATCAGCTGGGGGCACAGTATATGATCCGCACGTGTGGTTTGATGTCTCTCTCTGGAGTACCTGCGCTGATGCAATTCGTACAACTTTAGTGCAGTACGATCCTCACCATGCACACGAGTATACTGCGCGCTTTGAGGAACTTCGTGGCTCACTAAACGAACTCGACTCATGGATCCGCCGGCAGATACAAACCATCCCTCCGGAACACCGACTCCTTATCACCGCCCACGATGCCTTTGGTTACTTTGGCAGGGCATATGACCTTGAGGTCTCCGCGATTCAAGGGGTCAGCACCGAGAGCGAGGCGAGCCTGCGCTCGATAAATGATCTGGTATCGACTATCGTTGTCCGCAAAGTTCCGGCAATTTTCATCGAGAATACGATCTCTCCAAAAACGGTCGAGGCTCTCATTCAAGGTGCAAGAGCTCAAGGACACACCGTTAAAATCGGAGGACTCCTCCTTGGTGATTCCCTTGGTGATACAGGCACGCCGGAAGAGAGCTACATAGGAACCGTGCGTTACAACGTTCAGACTATTACGGCCGCTCTAGCTGGCCCAGAGGGACGGAGCACACAATGACCATGACAGCCATCGAAGTCCACGATCTGTGCGTCGCGTATGGACACAAACCAGTGCTGTGGGATGTTGACGTAGCTATTCCGCAAGGAACCCTTACAGCTATTATCGGTCCAAATGGTGCGGGAAAATCAACCCTACTCAAGGCCGTACTGGGTTTGGTGCCGATCGCTAGTGGCCACACCACGACCCTTGGCGCTCCGATAGGCACAGTACGCGGAGAGGTCGCGTACGTCCCGCAGCGCGAGAGCGTCGACTGGGATTTTCCGGTCTCGGTGCTCGATGTAGTTTTAATGGGACGCTACGGAAAAATCGGCTGGTTTAGACGCCCTTCACACGAGGATCGGATTAAAGCCGAACGTTGTCTTGAGATGGTGGGCATGAGCCATGCAGCTTCGCGCCAGATAAGCCAGCTCTCGGGCGGCCAGCAGCAACGTGTATTTCTTGCGCGCGCCTTGGCGCAGGAGGCATCGCTCTACCTGATGGATGAGCCATTTGCAGGAGTTGATGCCACAACGGAACAGGCGATCATTGAGATACTCCGCAACCTTCGCACCGCTGGAAAGACGGTTATCACGGTACATCACGATCTGCAGACAGCCCCGGAGTACTTCGATTGGATGGTGTTATTGAATTTTCACTTGGTTGCTGCTGGACCCGCCAAGACGGTCTTCACTCCTGACAATCTTCAGAAAACGTTCGGAGGGAGACTCTCGATCCTCGATCGAGTAAGCGAGGCCGTGCGTACCGGCCAGGCGCGGGAGGCTCAAGACTCATCGACGGAAATAACCTAACTAATATGTCGCTAGTAGAGCACCTCACATCATTCAATGCCCTGATCGTACTCATCGGCACGGCAGTACTAGGATTAGCGTGTGGCGTGGTAGGTACATTTACCGTACTGCGCGAACGTGCCCTCATCGGAGATTGCGTTGCGCACGCCTCGCTGCCAGGAATCGCACTAGCATTCCTGGCCTTCCACAACCGCTCTTTTCTGGTGCTTTTTCTCGGTGCGATCGCTGCGGGCCTGATCAGTGCATGGTGTATCTCTATTATTTGCTCATACACCCGGATAAAGTCTGATTCGGCTATTGCCATCGTTCTTAGCTGCTCATTTGGGCTCGGGCTGACCCTATCCCGAGTAATCCAGAATACTCCCGACGGGGCGCGCGCTGGCCTGGATACATTTATCTTTGGCAAGGCTGCAACGATCGCTATCTCTGATGTTGTAACGATATCATGCGTCGCTGCCGTGACGATCATCGCCACCCTACTGTTCCGTAAGGAGTTTGCCCTACTCTGTTTTGATCGCCACTTTGCTACGACTCAGGGCTATCCAGTGCAGCTACTCGATATCGCCCTAACGACCTTGGTGTGCCTCTGCACCGCAGCTGGGCTCCCTGCTGTTGGTTCGGTAATGATCGTTGCCCTCCTCGTCTTCCCTGCGGCAACGGCGAGACTCTGGACAGATTCGCTCTCGCGGCTGCTTTTTTTTGCGGGAACCTTTGGGGTCATAAGCTGCGTTGGAGGTGTTGTGGCAAGCGCTGCGGTCCCAGCCTCAGTTGCGCCTACGGGGCTACCAACAGGGCCGCTGATCGTTCTCTGCGCGGCCCTGCTCTTCATCGTATCGTTCCTTATTGCGCCTCGACACGGCGTGTTCATTACATATCGAAACAAGCGAGTCCAACCTCATGCTTGATACCCTCGGAATCGACGAGTTATGGGTAATAGCGACCTGTGCCGTATGTGCTGCTGCGTGCGCCATACCGGGGGTATTTCTCGTGCTATCACGGTCGAGCCTCCTTGCTGACGGGATCTCACACTCTGCGCTGGCAGGCGTAGGTGTCGCCTTTCTACTCACTCAGTCACGGTCTCCATGGGAGATGATCATCGGAGCACTTGCCGCAGGTATTGTAACGGCCTGGCTTTCGTCTGCTGTATCTCGGGCAAGCATTATAAAATCAGACGCAGCTCTCGGAATGGTGTTTACGACGCTTTTTTCGATCGGTGTCATCATTGTAACCGTAGCTGCCCGGGAGGTAGACCTCGATCCAGGATGCATCTTGTATGGCATCCCTGAGTTTCTTGCTTTTGATACTATCAATAGTACAGGCCTTGAGGTTCCGCGTGCGTTTGTGCGGCTCTTAGCCCTCCTCATAGTTAATGTGTTGTTGTGCTACGCATTCTGGAAGGAGCTACGACTGGCGATCTTTGACCCCCTGCTCGCTCAATCGCTTGGATTTTACCCGACTCGCATCCACTACGGAATTCTCGTCGTTGTAACGATCACTGTCGTGCTCTCGTTTGAGGCGTTAGGGTCGATCCTCGTGGTCACAATGCTCGTTGCGCCCGCTGCGGCTGCCTATCTCTGGAGCGACCGCCTGACCACTGTAATGCTCATGGCTGTTCTCCTCGCTGTGTTTTCAGCTATCAGCGGCTACGCAGGAGCGCTAGCGCTTAACTCATCGATTGCAGGGGTCATGAGCGTCGTGGCTGGCATTCTGTTTATTCTTGCAGCTCTGCTGGCGCCAAAGCGCGGCATCATACCAACCTTCGCTATCCGTACAGGGTTGAGGTGTCAAATTGTTCGCGATGATATATTAGGACTCCTCTTTCGCTGGCATGAAGTAGCGGCTCAGCTTTCGGCCGACAAAGCTCCAACAAGAGAGCATACGGCGCAACCGCTCACTACCCGACAGATCCGCCAAGCAATTGGCCCCTGGTGGGCTACACTCTATGCGTTACGCTCTCTAAGGACGCGCGGCGAAATAATCTCTTCCCCCGATGGAGGACTACGGCTCTCGGAGCGTGGACTCGTTGAAGCCCGAGCTGTGATCCGCTCACACCGACTTTGGGAGGCGTACCTAGCGAAGCACCTCTCACTACCTGCAGATCACCTCCATGCCCCATCGGAACGGGCTGAACACTTTATCGGCCGGGCACTCGCCCGCGAGATAGCCGAGGATGTTGAGAGCAAAAAAGACCCTCACGGTAAGGTTATTCCTTAGGGGGAGAGCCTAGTTGGAAGAGTTTATTTTTGTGACACCACCTTCAGAGTCCCGAGCCCGCCATCAACACCAAACACCTGCCCGGTTATCCACGATGCATCATCGCCCAAGAGGAGCCCTGCAATAGCCCCAACATCATCCGGCTGCCCCAATCTGCCGAGGGGATGAAGGGTAGTAGAGAACGCCGCTGATGCTGGGTTTGAAGTGATCTTCTCACTTAACTGAGTCGCAACGAGTCCTGGAGCAACACAGTTAATACGGAGTCCCCGTGCCGCGTAGGTTGCGGCTGCGGAGAGCGTTAAGCCGATAATACCGGCCTTCGCTGCGGCGATCGCCTCATGATTGGCCAAACCTATACGAGCGGCTGCCGATGAGAATAGCACTACGGAGCCACCGCTTGTCATCACACGAGCCGCCGTTCTCACAACGCGAAATGCAGATGTAAGGTTTACGCTAACAACATCAACAAACTCAGATTCACTCGTCAGGTGAGCTGGCTTCAGCAGTATCGATCCAACACAGTGAGCCACTCCTCGCACTCCACCAAGCATCTCACCGGCAGATGCAAAAGCCGCCTCTACCTGCTCCATGCTCGTAACGTCGGCAACTACGTAGCCAGTTGCTCCCACTTCACTGGCTCGCAACGCAAGTCGCTCCTCATTGCGACCAGCAAGGCACACCGGAATTTGGCGTCGGACCAGATCTCGCGCTATCGAACTTCCAATTCCACCACTTCCACCGAAAAGTAATACTCCTGACATCTTAGCTCCTTACACACCCGCGTCACTGCAAAAACTCTCCTCACCGCACCAAGCCCATCGCCTATTGGCTGCTCTCTAATACTGACCTGTCTGTAGCAGCACTAAGGTGCAGGCACGTTCCACTGCGATTCCCGCCTGCAACAGCGCAGCCTCAAAGCGAGGACTCTCCGCTCCTGGGTTGATAATAACTCGACGCGGGGCTTTGGCGATGACCGCCTCTGTCAACTTTTCACTAACATCGGGACCAACGTAGACCGTAATCGTATCAATGCCTTGCGGAAGATCTTCTACCGCAGGGACGGTCTGCTCCCCCTCGATCTCTGGATGAGCGGGATGAACCGCTATGACACGATATCCATGCTCCCGCAGCATACGCAACGCTTTATTTGAGTAGCGCTCCCGCTTAACACTCGCCCCAAGGACTGCCGTCATCCTCTCAGATACAACTTGCTGCATCAGCTAAGTCTCCTAATAGTCCCCCGATCCACACCAAGCAACAGCGCTGCCTGCACCTGATTACCTGCGCACTCAGTTAGTGCTTTCCGGACGAGATCGCGTTTAAACGACTCAACCTGCTCATGAAACGAGGCCCCAGCGACCTGACCGACCCCTTCGACAGCCGCAAGCGATTGCAAGGACAGCTCATGATGGGCAACGCCCGCCAAATGTACATCCTGCTGCTGAATGGTGCTGCGACCATGAAAGTGTGCTCGATACGCTCCGGTTTCCACCGCTCCCTGCAGCTCACGTATATTTCCGGGCCAGGAATACTGCTGCATCGCCACGAGGAGGCGCGATTCGACATCAAATACGTTCAGCCGCTCACGCTGACGGATCGTTTGCAGGACAGCAGATACGAGCAAGGGGATATCCTCCCTGCGCTCGCGAAGTGAAGGTATCATGATCACATTGTGCGCGAGACGATGGTGCAGATCCTTGCGCACCACTCCCTCTGCAAGCACCATGTCGATCGGTTTGTTGGTTGCGGTTATAAATCGACAATTCACGCGGTGATAGCTATCAGAGCCAACAGGCCTGACCCGCTGCTCCTGCACGAGGTCCAGGAGCAACACCTGCGTTTCCTTGGGAACCGCATCAAGTTCATCAAGAAACAGAGTGCCCCCATCCGCCTCAAGCACCAGTCCACGACGATTATCGACTGCACCCGTAAACGCTCCCTTGGTATGACCGAAGAGCTCGCTCTGCACGATATCTCCGCCGCCAAAGTTAGGATGATAGTGTACGAATTTCTTAGCACAGCGCGCACTCTGTTCGTGGATTAATCGAGCACACAAGCTTTTACCGGTACCGGTTTCGCCTAACAGCAACACTGGCTGCGATGTCGCAGCCGCAAAGGCCACATCATGTCGTAGTTTTGATATTGCTGCACTCTCTCCGTACAGCTCTCGTGCGCTCGCAGCACTCCCCTCGCGCACAAGCCTTTCAAGCTCGCGTCGCAATTCCGCTTGAGCGATCGCATCTCGAATTAATGCTGCAAGGTGCTCTGGATCAGCAGGCTTTTCGAGGAAGCTCGCCGCTCCAAGCTGCATGGCTCTCACCCCGTTCGCGCGCGAGCCGTGGCCCGTGAGTACCAACACCCGTATCTCAGGAAGAGTAGCTCGCATCTGTGCTAGCACCTCAAATCCGCTATCGATACCTACGCGCTCATTCAGACAGAGATCAACAACTGCCACCAGCGGACGTTCAGAGTCTACAAACTCCAACGCCTTGGTCGCATTTCCAGCGGCGCAGATAGTTCTCGGGGCAACGAGCCGCGATAGCACTCGCACCAGGCTTTGTACCAACTCAGCATCGTCATCGACTAGTAAGATATCTGCCATGGTAACTACCTCTCCATCGAAGCCATATCCAGGCGCACCGTCGTTCGAGGATCCGTACATACTACCGCAACCACCCATCCGTGATCACGAAAAATCAGATCGACAGAGCTTTCACTAGTTCCTATCTGGAAAGACCGTTTTCCCCGTCGAGACGCGTCTGTTGTTCCTATGAAGCAGAGAGATCTTTATCGGCGGTTTATATTGTAATCCCAAAAAGCGGGGATTTTCCAGCATTCTTAGACTGAGCCAGGGCGTCGCAATTCTCGTCCATTTTAAAAGGCCACAAATGCGCGGGAGTAGCTATTTTGATTGAGTTTTGCAACGCTGGCCCGCGCATTTGTATCCTGTCGATACTTCCAGCAGTGTACAGTAGATAGCAGGAGAATTGCGATGCCCTGAGACTGAGCGAGCATAGTACCGAAGAAAATAGAACCGCTTCGTGAAGCGACAACCTGAATGGTAGCCGGTTTCTGTCCTGGCGGACAGAAACTAACTAATCTGCCAACGCCTCCAAGCAACCACCCCTCCGGTCAAATTCGAAACATCCCTGCGAGACTGCGAATCCATGATCATTTTGGCCGCATGTTTGCTCCTCACGCCGCTGTGGCAATACACTACAACTGGTACATCACTCGGAATCTCGCGTAAGCGGCCAGATAACTGCCCAAGTGGTATGTGAATCCCTCCCAGTGAAAATGCATCACGTTCAGAAGACTCTCGCACATCGAGAAGGTACAACGGCCGTCCAGAATTACGCCATGTATGTAGTTCGCTTGCGCTAAGTTCATGCGGTTCTTTAGTTTGGCAAATACCGGCTAGTCCGTCGTAGTACTCCCGTGTCCGCATGCCCGCCAAGCTCTCTTGATGAGAACTCCTTGCAAATCTGATCTCGCGAGTCGTGAGGTCTAACAAATTGAAGATGAGTAGGCGGCCAACGAGGGGCTCGCCGAACCCAGCTAACAGCTTAACCGCTTCATGCGCCTGAAGGATACCTAAAATGCCTGGTACCGTTCCTATAACGCCTAGCTCTGAGCAGTTGGGGACGGTATCTGCGGGAGGGGGTTCGGGAAAGAGGCAACGGTACGTCGGTCCGCGCTTTCCTCCAAGGTCGTGATTAAAGACCGATAGCTGTCCCTCAAACTGGTAGATTGAACTGGCGACAAATGTCTTACTGAGAGCTACACACGCGTCATTTACGAGATAACGGGTTGCGAAATTATCCGATCCGTCAAGAACTAGGTCATACCCTCTCGCAATATCTAAGACGTTATCGAACGTAAGTCGCGTTTCGTATCGCTCCAGCTTGAGTCGCTGATTACGTGCCTGAAGTGTTTCCGCAGCAACATCTACCTTTGCTCTACCGCATGAGCTCTCGGGAAAAAGAATCTGTCTGTGAAGATTCGAATACTCGACCCGATCGCCGTCAACGATGCCTATCTGGCCCACACCAGCGGCCGCTAGATAGACCAAAGCCGGATTGCCGAGCCCGCCAGCGCCGACCATTAACACCTTCGCCGCGCTTAGCCGCTCTTGACCAGCTACACCTAACTCAGGAACGGCTATCTGACGCGAAAACCTATTTTTCTCATCCTCGAAAATACTCATCTTAAGCCGACACGCTGTAAGCTCGATCGCTCAACCCAAAAGACGGATCCCAGTCCTTCCACACTGGATCGTATCCAGCTGCCTGTATCGCCCGCGCGACTTCGATCGGTGAGCGTTTGTCGTCAGTACTAAACTGTTCGAGGGAGCCACGCCTAAGCGCGTACCCTCCGGGATCTGTTTTCGAACCCGCGCTCATTGAGGTTATACCGAGCGGTATGAGTTTATCTCGAAAAGAGCTGCTCTCCCTTGTGGAGAGAGAGAGCTCAACATCTTCATTGAAAATCCTGTAGGCGCAGATGAGCTGTACTAGCTCAGCGTCGTTGATCATCTCGCGAGATGGCTCAACTCCCGCCGCAGGTCGCAACCGTGGAAATGAGATCGAGTACTTCGTTTTCCAATAGCGTTGCTCAAGGTAGCTCAGGTGCTGAGCAAGGTGCCACGAATCAAGTCTCCAGTCGTGAAGACCGAACAGAACACCCAGTCCTATCTTATGAATACCGGCACGTCCCAATCGGTCGGGCGTCTGAAGTCTATAATCAAAGACCGACTTGCGCCCTTTGGGGTGGTAGCTTTTATAGCGCTCCCGGTTATAGGTCTCTTGATACACCAACACTGCATAGACCCCCAAAGAGGCTAGCTCTAAGTATTCATTCTCTTCTAAAGGCTGAACCTCCATCGAAATCGTCGAGAACAATGGGCGAATAACCTTAAGCGCATCTCTGAAATAAGGCATGCCGACTCTCTGACTTGCCTCTCCAGTGACGAGCAAAACATGGTCAAATCCAAGTTCCTTGACAGCCCGCGCCTCCGTTTCTATCTCGCCGGAGGATAGAGTTAGCCGTGGTATCTTGTTGGTGAAGCTAAAGCCGCAGTATGTGCAGATATTCTGGCACTCGTTGGATAAGTACAGTGGCGCATACATGCTGATAGTCTTGCCAAAGCGTCTTCGGGTGATCGTTTGGCTCATGGCCGCCATCCGCTCAAGATACGGTCTGGCAGCGGGTGAAATAAGAGCCGCAAAATCCCGTAAGGTCCTTCTGCGTGTCGCCAGAGCACGCTCAACATCCATGCCGGATGAGCCATAGATCATCTCGTAAACAGCAGGAGACTCAATTGAGTTAAAGAGATCAACAAACGATCCGCGATTCATCTACCAACTTCTCCTTTCAACATTAGCCCCTATTCCCCGTGCGCCAAAAAACTGGTCAATGGGCTGCTTGGACGTGAACCACCTTCTCTTGATGGGAGTCCTGCTAAAAATCCGACGCGGCCCGCTTCAACGGAGCCCTTAAACGCTCGCGCCATATCAACCGGATTAGCTGCGGTGGCGATCGCTGTATTGACCAACACTCCATCGGCGCCCAACTCAAGGGCATCAACAGCGTGAGAAGGCGCTCCGATTCCAGCGTCCACTATTACTGGCACCCGTGATTGTTCGATAATTATCTCAAGCATCGCGCGAGTTTGTAGTCCGTTATTTGTGCCGATCGGGGCCCCTAAGGGCATGACCGCCGCAACACCAACCTCCTCAAGGCGTTTGCAAAGAACCGGGTCGGCGTTGACGTAGGGCAACACTGTGAATCCATCTCGAACGAGATCCTCAGCGGCGCGCAGTGTCTCTATAGGATCGGGTAGTAGATACTTAGGATCGGGATGGATCTCTAATTTAATCAGATCTGTACGCAAGGCCTCGCGCGCTAACCGCGAAACCAACACCGCCTCACGAGCTGTCCTCGCCCCAGATGTATTTGGCATCAATCTGACCCCATCAACTTTTAAGTGCGAAAGGAGATCGTCTTCTTGGTCTGCTATCTGTACCCTTTTTAAGGCAACGGTAACGAGTTCAGTTCCGGACGCGATGAGCGCTTGTCGCATCTGCTCCAGAGAACCGAATTTACCAGTTCCAAGAAACAGCCTCGATCTAAATTCATGTCTACCGATGAAAAGGGTATCTGCTGTGCCGTCTTTCATGTACGTTATCTCACCTTAAAAAAATGGGTCGTCAAGTGGCGCCATCTGTACTCTCGTAAACAGCGCACCTGACATCGCTATGCCGTCGAATCCACCCTCGCCTAGATGTCGCGCGTCGGCAACTTCGAGCCCCCCAACCGCGACGGTCAGCAACTCAGGCCTATGCGACTTAATCTGTCGGCAGATCTCGACCGCGCCGTCGAGCCCAAGGAGCGGACTTAAATCGCTCTTTGTTGTCGTAAAGCGGCAAGGCCCTATACCGATATAATCAACCGGCATACCAAGAGCGATCTGAGCCTCCTGGGCGTTGTGTACTGTTGCTCCGATAATCGCTCCCGAGCCGAGTTCAGCTCTCGCGACAGCGGGGTCTGGATCCTTTGCTCCAAGATGCACTCCATCAGCCCCTGAGATTCTGGCTACTTCAAAGCTATCGTTAATGATACAACGAGCCCCATACGCTCGGCACGTTGACACAACCTGCTTGGCGATATCCATCCATTCATCCAGCGGACGACCTTTAAGACGCAGCTGAATCCAGCGAACACCGGCTTTACACAGCGCTTGAGCCTGTTCAGCATGTGAAAACTCCGAGTCCTCGCGTGTTATGTAATATAGGAACGGTGATCTCATCTGTGATACCCAATCAAGCCATCTGCGCTATTCAGATACGCCTCAACGTATCTCTTGCCGCGCTCGCAAGCCTCTCTGCGGCTAGCACCAAACGCCAAAGCTGCCGCTACCGCCGCGGACAACACACAGCCAGAGCCGTGCTTGGATCCGCGGGCGATTCCAACGCTGTTGATCTCCCGCGCCCTGCCCCCCTCGAACAAAAGATCTGTGACAGCGTCTTCGCTTACCACAGCACTTTTGCACAAAATAGAGCAGTGGTAACTCCATTGAGCGGCCAACTCAAGAGGAGATACACCATCGGCAAAAAAACGCGCCTCTTCGAGGTTCGGCGTTATAATAGCAACTTTGCGAAGAATGTCATTGGTCACCTTGGTTGCGAATGAGTCCGGATGGAACATGCCTCCAGCTGAGGGGCGAATAACGGGATCCCAGACTATATCTCCAATATTTGAGGCTGATAAGCGCTCCAGCACTTCGCGCAAAATCGATTCATCCTCGATAATTCCGATCTTTGCCGCGCATATTCGATACGAATCTAGCAATAGGTCCAATTGGTTAAGGATCGTCTGGTGGGGAATCCAGTTGGTTGAAACAAAGCGAGTGTGGCTCTGAATGGTGTTGGCGGTACAAACAGCTAATCCATAAACACCTAAGTTCTCAAAGGTCTTTAGATCGGCGGAAAGCCCGGCCCCTGAGCTCGGATCGAATCCAGCGATAGTGAGAATAAAAGGCCTCATCACAGCTCCTCCCATGACCTCCGGATCTCTCGGTAGGCAGAGCGAGGATCCGGCGAGTTCCAAACCGCGCCTAGTACAGCGACTCCTGAAAATCCAGCTCGTCTAGCCTGCGGCGCTGTCTGGGCGGTTATGCCCCCAATGGCTACCACACACCCCGTCGCCGCTTTTACAGCGGCAGAACATTCTTCAAATGGTATGCGCGGGCGGTAACCAGGCTTTGATATACTCGGAAAAATCGGACCAAATAGTAGATAGTTGTAACGGTCACCCATAGCAAGCTCCCCAAGTTCATGAATAGAGCAAGAAACAGCCCCAGGGATATCTCTTCCATGCACTCCGGCTAGCTTGAAGCTATCGACCAATTGCGGATGCCCGTGCACTACCAATCGAGCGTGAAAACAGTCGGGAACCTCACGTAAGAGTTGCGCCACCACGTCAGTGGCTGCTCCTGGCTTGCGGATGTGTATCCGCTCGACGCCGCATTCCATCAGATGCGACAGAGTCCGCCCCTCATGCTCTTGAGGCGATGGAGACGATATGACCAGTATCATCTTTTTCTTTGTCCACAAATTCTCGAATATCCTGCGTTATGCGCATCGAGCAAAACTTCGGTCCGCACATCGAGCAAAAGTGTGTGCTCTTGGCGTGTTCTGAAGGCAAGGTTTCGTCGTGAAACGCGCGAGCTGTATCCGGATCGACCGATAGATTGAACTGGTCATTCCACCGGAACTCAAAACGCGCCGCGCTCAAGGCATTATCGCGCACTTGCGCCGCTGGGTGGCCCTTTGCCAGATCCGCTGCGTGCGCCGCGATCTTGTACGCGATCACTCCATCTTTTACGTCTTTCTTATTGGGTAAGCCTAGATGCTCTTTAGGTGTGACATAGCACAGCATCGCACAACCGAACCAACCTATCATCGCGGCGCCAATAGCTGACGTAATGTGGTCGTAACCCGGAGCGAAATCAGTTGTTAAGGGTCCTAAGGTGTAGAACGGTGCTTCTTTGCAGATGGAGAGCTGCTTGTCCATATTCTCTTGTATCATCTGCATCGGAACGTGTCCCGGTCCCTCGATCATCACCTGCACATCGTGTTTCCAGGCGACCTGCGTTAGCTCCCCGAGGGTTTCTAGTTCGGCGAATTGCGCCTTGTCGTTCGCGTCCGCAATCGAACCAGGACGCAGTCCATCCCCAAGTGAGAAGGCAACATCGTAAGCCTTCATAATCTCGCAGATCTCCTCGAAACGGGTGTACAGGAAGTTCTCTTGCTGATGGGCTAGACACCATTTAGCCATGATCGATCCACCGCGAGATACTATTCCAGTAACGCGTTTAGCTGTCAGTGGAACGTAACGTAAGAGAACTCCGGCGTGTATGGTGAAGTAGTCAACACCTTGCTCAGCTTGTTCTATGAGTGTGTCGCGAAAAACCTCCCAGCTAAGATCCTCCGGCTTGCCGTGGACCTTCTCAAGGGCTTGGTATATCGGCACAGTGCCAACTGGAACTGGTGAGTTGCGAATCACCCATTCCCGAGTCTCATGGATATTATCGCCAGTAGAGAGATCCATAATCGTATCGGCTCCCCAGCGACACGCCCAGACCGCCTTCTCGACCTCTTCCTCAATTCCTGAAGTAACGGCGGAATTGCCGATATTGGCGTTTATCTTTACCAAGAAGTTTCTGCCGATAGCCATCGGCTCAGCCTCTGGATGGTTGATGTTGCTCGGAATGATGGCCCGACCAGCCGCCACTTCCGCCCGAACGAATTCCGGGGTGATAACCTTTTCGGGCATGCGGGCGCCACGAGGATCTCCAGGATGATGCCAGGCGAACTGAGGAGCTGAGTTTCTCAATTGATCTATCTTTTGATTCTCTCGGATCGCTACGTACTCCATCTCTGGGGTGATAATCCCTTTGCGTGCATAGTGCATCTGAGTAACGTTGCAACCTGGCCGAGCTCTGCGCGGTGAGTGGGTCGCTTTAAATCTGATGCTATCGATCTTAGGATCCGAGTTCCTGCTAGCTGCGTACTTTGAACCAAGAGAGTCCACGAGCTCAGTATCAGCGTTCGATTGCGCCCATGGAGAGCGGAGCCTCGGAAGTCCTTTGTGGATATCAATCTCTACATCCGGGTCGGTGTAAGGGCCACTGGTGTCATAGACAGGGATCGATTGATGAGCCGTCTCGATTTCGCGCATGGCAACACGAATCGGGTGCACTAATCCATCGACGTAGACTTTCTTTGAGCTTGGAAATGGTTCGCGAGTGATCGAATGAGCCTCTGGAATCTTATCTTTCTTTTTCAAGCTAGCCTCCTTGTGTTGCGCGAATAATTAAAATTGAGTCGTTGGGTACTAACTGCTGAAGGCCCCACCGCTCTCGGGGAACAACCTCTCCATTGGCAGCGACAGCGATACCCGGAATATCATCTGAAACCACGTTAGGGGACGACTTGAGACCAGATTGATTAACAGCCCACAGGATCGTGCTATTCTTTGGAGCAACAACCGATGCTCCGTTTATCGTTACCTGTATGTGCTCAGCCGAGTTCACTTGTGTACGATACTCCTACGTGTTTAGATCTGAGCCCTTTTTCTATTCCTAAGGGACTGTAGATATTCCTAAGGCAGATAATCCTAGGGCACATATTCCCAAGGCGTTGGAGGGTACCATGCCACAATTGTGCATGGGAAGTACACGGAGGGGGCTCCAGGGTGTCGCAATTTTCGTCCATTTTAAAGGGCCACAAATGCGCGGGAACGGGTTTTTTTATTGAGTTTTGCAGCGCTGACCCGCGCATGTGTATCCTTATCGAAACTTCCAGCAGTTTCTAGTAGATAGCAGAAGAATTGCGATGCCCTGAGGAGGCAAAACTACATCGGAGCAAATTCCAGCCTCACCACCATTCGACGATCCTCGCATGCTACTGCAACCATCCACCCGTGATCACGGAGAATGAGATCGATAATCCCTGCTTCAACGATAAAACGCTCTCCTCTCTGTGCGGCAGCAAACGCACCCAGAGACCCATAGCATTCCGAAAACTCACTCGCCGCGCGGGCTTGGAGGACTATGGCCATTCGATTCGCCCCTCCGAGATCTACAAAGGATCCGTCTGCAGCGCCGATCAGCTCGCGAAGCAACCGTGCCGCAAGCTCAACAAGCCCCTCGGATACTACCACTGAGATCCGAGCTGCGGCCGCATCAAGCGGCGCTGATACGTTAAATATGCTGAGCAACTGGTCAAGCGCAAGCGCCTCCTTAGTATCGCAGCAGCTACCGAGCGCCCCTAGGTGAGCCAACCCTCCAGAGATCGCATTGCACCGGGCACGCGACCGCTCGACTTCAGCGGGATCTATCATCGTTGCGATGTAGGCCAGATCGTTTGTAATCACCGATAGGTGTCCACGGATACGGTGCGCGAGAGCTCGCAACATTCGCGCGCACACCTGCAGCTCACTCTCTCGATCTCCTGCGCTTGTCATCGTGGTCTACGCCCGTACTTTGTTAAATCCATCGAGCGCAGCGACTTTGTAGCACTCTGCCAAGGTTGGATAGTTAAAGACGGCATCGCGTAGGTACCCTAAGCCCCCTTTGAGCGCGATCACCGCTTGGCCGATATGTATGAGCTCAGTCGCATACTCGCCTATGATATGCACTCCGAGCACTTCAAAGGTCGCGCGATGAAACAGCACCTTCAACATGCCATCTTCATCACCCAGCAGTTGTCCGCGCGCAATTTCACGATACCGCGCAACACCGGTCTCGTACGGGACCCCCTTCTCGGTTAGTTCATCCTCATTGAAACCCACAAGGGATATTTCAGGGATCGCGTAAATTCCATACGGCAGCGGCACCTCTGTTATTGCCTCCTGAACGCCAAATGCATGACATGTAGCGAGGCGTCCCTGCCGCGCAGATGTCGATGCTAAAGCGGGAAATCCAATCACGTCTCCCGCAGCATAGATGTGTGGTTGCGATGTCTGAAAATGCTCGTTGACGG
>JBIKKR010000088.1:0-13005 GCA_044360225.1 Bdellovibrionota bacterium
CCGTCTCGTGCTCACTGGGCCTTCTGCCTCTTGGCTTTGGCGATACGCTCCTTTGCTAGCTCTATAGCAACAACCTCTGTATCACGACCAGAGCGCGCAGCCTCATCGAGCACCTGAGCGGTGGTAGCATAGATGCCATCAACCTTTTTCTGGATCCACGGAGTCGACGGCCCCCCCTCGGCAAGCTCTGCTCCCACACAGATGACACCTCCGGAATTGATCGCAAAATCCGGGCAGTACAGCACCCCTCGTTCCCGAAGCAGCGTATAAACACTCGGATCGGAAAGCTGATTATTCGCAGCACCAGCGATCACCTTGCATGACAGCCTCTTAATCGTATTCGGGTTGATCGTCTGGCCGATTGCACACGGGACAAACACATCGCATGGCACATCATATATCTCATCAATGCTCACTACTTTCACCCCGAAGTTCTTAGCTGCTGACTCGGTCAGCGCAGAATTCGGATCGCAAACAGTTACCTCCGCACCTGCCTTCACAAGGTGCTCAGTTAGATACATTCCTACGTGCCCCACTCCTTGCACGACGACACGTTTACCTTTGACCTCGTCTGAACTCGGAAAAACCCGCTCTACGGCAGCCCGAATTGCATGAAACACTCCGAGAGCAGTCCATGGCGAAGGGTCGCCCGCACCTCCAGTTTTCGGATCGGTACCGACCACGAAGCGTGAGACCTGCCGAATCACGTTCATATCGGAAACTGATGTGCCCATATCCTCTGCGGTGACGTACCGACCCGCTAAATGGTTGAGACACTCTCCGATCTTAGCAAACAATGCCTCTCGTCCCTGTGACATCTTCGGATCGGCTAAAACACACGACTTACCTCCACCGAGAGGGAGATCTGCCAATGCGCTCTTGTATGTCATCCCCTCTGAAAGACGCATCACGTCATCCAACGCCTGGGTCTCGTTCTGGTATGAACGCATCCGACAACCACCAAGTCCAGGGCCGAGCGTGGTATCATGGATCGCTACAATGAGCTTGAGTCCAACCTCTGGGTAGCTGAAGAACGTCACCTGTTCGTGACCACGAGCATCACACTGCGTAAGTACGGGATCGGACATACGATAGCCTCTGTAAACCCCTGCTAAGTGGGAAATGAAACAGCAACACAATAAAGAAAATTCGCGCTGTGATCCTACTGCGCCTTGTGGGGATCAATCATCTCGCCCTTCTGAGGATCGGGCAAACCTGCGTAGTTTTGCGGCCGTCGCTTACACCCTGTCACACATGCAAGACAGACCAACACACACAAGACCATTCGGAGCACTTCTGAACTTCTCTTCATACGCTACCTCGTTCCGGCAGACGGTCACTTCCTGCATGACCTTCCATTCAAGTCTGCCCATGTTAACGCCTCGCCGACGCCGTGAGCCAGAGGGCATTTGCGATTTCCTCCCCGGTCACATCCCATCGCTCAAGTTGCCTATCGCACCTAAAAATGCCCTGGAGAGGACTTGAACCTCCACACCCTTGCGGACACATGACCCTGAATCATGCCTGTCTACCAATTCCAGCACCAGGGCAGATGGGAAAAGGGCCCAGATCCCACCAATAGCACAGGTTTAGTAAGATTGAAACAGCCAGGCGAGTATCCTATTAGTATCATTAGGAGAAGACTAGGCCCTGTGCCAGGGGCATGGAATCTCCATAATTGATATTACAGGTCTGGCGTCTCATGTATTGCTTCCAAGAATCCGAGCCGGACTCTCGTCCTCCACCGGTGTCCTTTTCGCCACCAAATGCCCCTCCGATCTCAGCACCTGAAGTACCCATATTCACGTTCGCAATACCACAGTCACTTCCAGTAGCAGCCAGAAACCGCTCAACCGATTGCATATCACGCGAGAATATCGCCGAACTAAGCCCCTGGCTAACTCCGTTATTCAAATCAATAGCATGGGAGAGATCTTGAACTGGAACCACAAACACGATAGGAACGAAATGTTCCTCTTGAAGGAGCGGCATACCTGGCTTGGCTTTGACTATTGTCGGCGCGACGTAGAGCCGCGATGGCATCCCCTCTAACACCCGACCGCCACACACTACCTCTCCACCCTCCTGGGCAACTCTGGCCAAAACCGAACGATACACTTCAACCGCCTTCTCATTGATCAGCGGTCCCATGAGCGTCCCAGCTTCCAGTGGGTTGCCGATGCACACCTGCGCATAAGCATCTTTAAGGCGCGCGATCAAGGATTCGCACACGCTCTCATGCGCCAAGATACGACGGATACTCGTGCACCGCTGTCCAGCTGTGCCAACAGCACCGAACAAGATTCCTGCCGTCGCTAATTTAAGATCCGCATCTGGTAGCACAATCACCGCATTGTTGCCGCCCAACTCCAATATCGAGCGCCCCAACCGAGCTGCTACGGTTGCTCCAACCGAGCGCCCCATCGCACACGAACCAGTTGCGGACACGAGGGGAATGCGCCTGTCTGCCGCAATCTGTTCCCCAAGCTGTGGGCCATCGCCAATCACCAACGAAAAGACCCCCTCAAAGCCGAATTTCTTGGCTACTTCGCGACACAACGAATTGACTGCTAACGCCGATAACGGCGCCAACTCCGACGGCTTCCAGACAACGACATCACCGCATACGGCCGCAATCATCGCATTCCAGCCCCACACAGCCACGGGAAAATTGAATGCAGTGATCACTCCAACTACTCCGAGCGGATGCCACTGCTCCACCATGCGATGCTCACGCCTCTCCGATTGAATTATCTTGCCGTACAACTGCCGTGAGAGCCCCACCGCAAAATCGGCAATATCGATCGCCTCTTGAACCTCACCCTCACCCTCTGCCAGGATCTTGCCCATCTCCAGAGAAACCAATCTACCAAGCTCCCTTTTGTTATCGCGGAGCGCGTTGCCGATCTGACGAACCATCTCTCCACGCTCAGGGGCTGGCACCTTACGCCATTCCTTAAACACCTCAAGCGCCTCATCAACAACCTTGTCATAGGTGGCGACATCAGCACATGAAACCTCGGCAATAAGAGAGCGATCTATCGGGGACAAAACCTTAAGCTGACGGGCATCAGCGACGGTATGTGCGTCCGCACCGAAAGCGCCAAAGCCTAATCCCCGACTACAGAAAGATGGGAGCGAATTGTTCATAAGCAAATTGAGTACCTAGGGGGATAGACGAGCAGATTCAACCCCTAGAGTATACAAGCGCTACGCCTGCCCCGCTAGGAAAATTGGTAAGTCGCGATAAGACGCGCAACTTCGGGCATCTCAAGCCGCTGTCTTATTGAGCAGAACCAAGAGTGCCTGGAAAGAAGTATAGCCAAACTCCGCATTTAGGTGCCCACCCTGGGGGATAATATGGTTCTTTACCCCGAGTTTTGCAGCGAGTTCTTCCCCTTGGTCTGTGGGAACGTATGGGTCACCCTCACCAGAGACGCAAACCACAGATCCTGCATTCCTTTGTATCGTACCCCAATCGTAAGAAGTTTCGATAAAAGTCGAATTAAGGCGGTCGTATTCGGCAATCCCGATTGGACCCAGAACTCCAGCGACAAAGACTGAACGTGCTACAGCCGTCTTTTGGCGCTCAAGAACACGCAACAGAAATGTGGCACCTAAGCTGTGTCCGATGAGAGTTGTAGTCTCGTCGAGCACGCCCACTTGTCGCCGAAATTCCTTGAGCCAATTCGTGAGGCTCTGGCCGTCTGGAGTTGGCATTTTTGGAATCACGACCTCCGCGTGTTGATGTCGGAGGGAATCCGCGAGCCAAGGGAACCAATTGCCCTCTGGTGAGCCCGCGGTACCGTGAATTATGACAAACTTATCATGTGTGGGTTGTCGTATCATTTGTGGCTCGTCAACACAGCAGCCATGCTCGTCTCACACCTTTTAGGGAGCGGGCACATCAGCGCTCCGTTCCCCCATTTGGTTATATCGTTCCCCTTCCTTTACAAGCCATTCACACGTAGTCCAGCCATCTATAGCATCGTCAGACCGATAGCGAAAATCCATACGAAGCAGAAAGACATTGGGTCGCCTATAGGCGACACTAAGAGGCATCCCGGTGTGGCCAAGGCAAATCACAACCTATGTTCGTCCGAATGGCTAAACCAACAAGACGAACTAAGAGTCGTAGTTCGGAGCAAGCAAAGCGGCGCTCCCTGAGCTCTTGGTGATTAACACAGAGAATACAGCACACCAGCAGCAGCCCGGCATACAAAGGGAGCAAGCGAAGCGGCGCTACCTGAACTGTTGGTGATAAACAAAGAGGATACAGCACACCAGCAGCAGCCCGGCATACAAAGGGAGCAAGCGCAGCGGCGCTCCCTGGACTGTTGGTGATAAACAAAGAGGATACAGCACACCAGCAGCGGCCCGGCATACAAAGGGAGCAAGCGAAGCGGCGCTCCCTGAACTGTTGGTGATAAACAAAGAGAATAGAGCACACCAGCAGCGGCCCGGGGTGCAGGGGGAGCAAGCGAAGCGGCGCTCCCCTTGCTCGTCATTTCAATCTTGGCGAAGCCAAGTTGAAATAGGCAAAAAATGGAGCGGGAGACGAGACTCGAACCCGCGACCCTCAGCTTGGAAGGCTGATGCTCTAGCCAACTGAGCTACTCCCGCTCATGCTGTTGGCAGGAATCAACTTCCTTACCGACAGCACCGAGATTGAACAACAAAATACGGTAAAAAGCAACCTACTGTCTGCTCCCGACTAAACGGCAGCAAACAGAGGTCATAGTTCGCAAAAGGGGGTACCCGCATTTGGATCCTCACTTTATACTGGCCCGGGTAGGTCCAGGCTTATCGAGCCCGGCCTGCCCGCAAGCTGGCCACGGGGGTGCTCGCTCACCATCAACGAAAAAATTTACGCAGCCATGCCAACACGCAAAACGAAGAGACCCTCACTTACTGAAGCCTTGCTTGCCAGTATTATCGAGCCTCGCGGAGTTATGCATCGACTTCTTACACTCGATGAAGCGCCCCCGCATGTGCCGGCTATCGCCCTCTTGTTCCTCTCAGTGTGTATAGCAGTGCCTTTATTTCAAGCAGGATATGGCGAAGGTGCGACCCTCGATTATGAGTTCCTCGCCAGCGCAGCGATGACGACGATCTTATCGGTGATACTGTGGACGACGCTGGTGCCATTTATTGTTCATGCTTTCGGCGGAAAGGATGTCTACCTTCGCTCGATTGCTGTCTTAGCCTACTGCACTGCGCCAGTTACTGTTGTTATGGGCATAATCTTTGTGACGAGCCGTCTCTGTATGGGCAGATTCTCAATCATAACATTTCTGGCCTCGGGAATAACTCAACCGCACGACCTCATTACTCAAATCTTTCCATACTTTTTTAGAGCCGCTTTAGCCGTTGCGGCTATCATTCTGACACACGGCCTTCGCACTATTTGCCGCTCTTCCCTGTACGTGGGCTTCATATCAGCTTGTCTCGCCGTGATGGTGCTTCTAGGTTCATTTGTAATCAGCTCGACGATCGCTGACTTTGTGTATCCAGGGACCTCAGTTCGAACTATTAAGTTTTTTGCTCATTACCTAGCACGTCCCAAGTGAACCCTCTCAGCGACTGTCGGCTTACCGGCTACGAGTGGCGAGTGCCTGTCCGAGAACACAACTCCAAACCACACTGAAACAGAGAACGAGGCCCAAGCCTTCATCTCTTAGATTAACGACCAGGCTCAGGTACTGTTGGATCGGCCCCAAACTCATACTCTCGGCCATCTGCAATACCATCGCCATCCGAGTCTATCTGCAATGGGTTGCAACCAAATGCAAGCTCTCTGTTATCAGAGAGACCATCGTTGTCGGAATCAGCAGAGTGCGGATTCATTCCCCGCTTCTGCTCTATCTCGTCACTGACACCATCACCATCTGCATCTGCCGCTGCGTCGGCCTCAGGTATGGACTCCTCCGTGAGCGCCTCACTACCTACCCGCGTTGCCAGCCGCGTCACTAACACAGACCGAGGCGCTGAGCTGGCCCCATTCGGGTCTGTACCGTGCTGCTCCTCAAGTGCATCACTAAACCCGTCACCATCACTGTCCTGCCAAGAGCCATCCTGATCCTTTGAAAACGCATCTCCGAGCCAGTTTTCGGAGTTGGCCGCACCACCTGATTCCCCCACGGCCCCACCAGCCTTGCTGGCTCCATCTGTCGATGCACCGAGCTTCGAGAGTTCATTGAATAGATCGCCCTCGCCACGACTCGCCGCAGCCGTACTGGTCGCACCTACCGTCGCAGTCGGAATCGCCGTGTCAGACGCGTCACCTTCCCCGGTAATCGTTGGAGTTGGAGTTACAGTTCCAGTGGGCAGCGCAGTCCCATCACCCGTAGAAGTTGGCGTAGGGGTCACAGTACCTGTAGGAACTTTGGCCTGCGCCCCCAACTCATAATCGGTTTGGCAGGCCTTGGTTCCACTCACAATAATGCCTAGAGACACCACCAATACTGCAGTAGCAAACCTATCCAAACCTGACCGAACATGCATATCGCACCCCGAAACTAATCAGCACCTTTACTCAGCGCCCCCTTAACCTACCCCGTACACACATTTTTAAAAAGAGGTTTGCTTACCCCCTGGGCATCGCTGTTCTCCCGCTTTGGCCTTTTAACTTGAATGCCCTGGGCTTACCCCTCTGCTTTGCCTCCCACGAGCGCTTCTGATAGATTTCACCGATAAATCAAGATTCTCTAGCAGATACCGATGGCATCTCCCCTTACTGAACACGCCCTGCGCCTTAGAGAGCGGCATCCAGCATTTCACTATAGGCGATGTTCCATTTCCCAGGACCCTCGAGGGTTGCGACTTGAGTACGTCTTTTCAATCGCCCCTAACATCACATTCACCCCCCACATCGTGGTGCCCCTGGTCGATACAACGACTGCCGCAGCGCTCGTGCACGACGATTCCGTCCGCCGACTAACGTTTCTTATCGGCATGGTTGAACTGCTATCGTACTGGAAACTGACTTGCTCACCGCGTATCGAGATTGAAGCTGGCTATCTCAATGCGACAGAGCTGGCGTATTGGGAACACCTGATACGTTATGGCTTGGGCGAGTTCTTCTTCCTAAATCGGATATCGCCAGCTATCGAATTCTCTTTAGTTTGCTCGAGCCCCAGAGAGACAAGGGCCGGAAAAGCTGCATCCTTCCCTTCGTATCGAGATAATTCGTATCTGATTCTCGTGGGAGGAGGAAAAGATTCAGTAGTCACCCTCGAGATACTCAAGAGAGTGCTGCGAGAAACAGGTGGTGATATCGCTGCATTCGCACTCAATCCGATACCAGCGTCGATGGATGCTGTTCGTGCTGCTCAGTATCCTTCCCCCTTGGTCGGCCAGCGCACTATCGATCCGCACCTTCGCGAACTGAACACCCAAGGCTACCTGAACGGCCACACTCCGTTCTCAGCGCTCCTAGCGTTTGTTTCAACCCTGACAGCCTACGTAAATGGCTACCACCGAGTGCTGGCGTCGAATGAAGTAAGCGCGAGCGAGGGAAATACCGAGTTTGCTGGTTTCGTGATTAATCATCAGTACTCCAAGAGCTTTGAATTTGAGCAAGGGTTCCGAGAATACGTATCTCAACTCGATCTGCCCGTTGAGTATCTAAGTTTTCTGCGCCCCCTGAATGAGCTCCAGATCTGTGCGCTGTTCAGCGAAATGAAGCATCAACACTCCATCTTTCGTAGCTGTAATCGCGAGCAGACGCTGGCCGCTCGAAATCGTATCTGTCAAGTCGAACAGGTAAGCCCGCAACCACCACGCTCTGGCTGGTGCGCTCGCTGTCCGAAGTGTGTCTTCACATTTTTGTGTTTGCGCTGTTTCCTTACTCAGGAAGAGATCGAGAGGATATTCGGTGTTGATCCGAGCTCGCTGCCTGAATTCGCTCCACTAGTTGGTGCGCTTGCTGGATTCTCTGAACACAAGCCTTTTGAGTGCGTCGGAACTTTTGAGGAGGTACGGTCATGCCTCTCGTACCTTAGCAAAGAGCCTCATGCTGCACTCGCCACAGATCATAGATTCAAAATTATTAGAGATGACCCGGCGACCGTTGCGGCCACACCAATACCCGAATTGCTACACCGGTGGAATAAAGAACACTTCCTCAATTCATCGCTTGAATCTGCCCTGCGCGATGCTCTATCTTCAACTCAGAGGAGGTTTCGCCGGTGAAGACACTTCCCGACTGGAGCGCAAAGCGGGTTTTGCTGCTGGGGTTTGGTGCGGAGGGGCGCGCAAGCTTGCAGTACGCCGCTAAATGCCGCGCCCGAGAAATAGCGATAGCTGACCAAGCAGAGGGTTTGTCCTTGTCTGCAACTGAAGCATCGCTCGTGAGCCACTCCTTTTTCGGTGCGAATTGGCTCGCAAACATATCTGAGTACGATATCATCATTCGAAGTCCTGGCGTTCCGCTGCGCCATCTTCAATACCCTCACCGAGTGGCGTCCCACACTCTGATTACCTCCAGCACCCAGATATTCCTTGAACACCGTCGAGACGCCACCATTGGCATCACGGGCACCAAAGGCAAGTCAACCACCTCAAGCCTTATTCACAGCTTCCTCAAGAACGCCTCTCGAGATGCCAAACTAGGAGGTAATATCGGCCTGCCTGCATTAGGCCTTCTGACAGAACCAGCGGAATTCTACGTGCTAGAGCTATCAAGCTACCAGCTCGCTGATGTGCACGAGTCGCCGCATGTTGCCGTGCTGCTCAATCTCTATCCTGAGCATCTCGACCACCACGGAGATTTTCAACGATACGGCGAGGCAAAAGCGAACATAGCTCGCTTTCAACGGCCGGGGGATCTCCTGGTACTCCCCGCAGAAACACAGCTACTCCAGGAACTCACGGCGAACAGCTCTGCTCAACGGGTGCTGTGGGGCACTCCCTCAGATCGCTCCTGGATTGAGCACGGCCACTTCTTCTATCGGTGTCCCCAGGGGCGCTCGCACAAAATATGTAACGTCGATACGTCACTTCTCAGAGGCCCCGGCAATCAACGCAACATACTTGCAGCCCTCGCTGCAGTTTCTCACCTATCAATACCCAACGAAGCGCTCGTAAACACCATAGCAACATTTCGTCCTCTTCCACACCGCCTTGAAGAAGTCGGTGTAGTTAACGGCGTGACCTACATTAACGACTCTATATCAACCGTGCCAGAAGCCGCGATCAATGCGCTCGAAACCTTTGGCTCGAATGTCAAAACGATGCTGCTCGGGGGGTATGATCGCGGAGTGTCCTTCACCAAGCTGATCGACCACGTTATGCACACGAACGTACAGACGTTTATTGTATTCCCCCCCAGTGGTACTCGAATTGCGGCCGGACTGCGCGAACACCCTCTATTCTCGGATTCAAAACACGAGGTTATTGAGGTAAGGACTATGGAGGCAGCCGTGCTGCACGCAGCTCGTTGCACACCGCCATCATCGATATGCCTGATGTCACCGGCATCTCCAAGCTTTCCATTGTTTAAAAACTTTGAAGAGCGTGGCGCTGCCTTTCGAGCATACGTAGCTAAGCTGCCTGGGGACTCCGCTAATGGGTAGTCGGCGCTGGAGCGGCCAAGCTCGCGATGTAATTCAGCACTGATTCGACATCTTCAGTACTGTCCGCTTTCGTGAAGTAGCCCACCGCCCCGTAACGCGCCACCTTTTCGGGCATCTCGGCTATTCTGCTCTCACTAGTAGCCACCACCGACGGCCCGATCTCAGCAATCTGCGTCAAAAGGTCAAGCGCCGTTGCAACAACATGGAGATCGATGAGCACAACGGATGGATGCCACGTGCCGGTCATTTGTAGAGCATCCTCTACATTCGACACCAATTTACATTCGATTTGGAACTCCGCATTATACTCCTCAGCCGCTGCCTGCAGCTGAGAGAAGTGCTCACTGTGATCGTCGACGACAAGAAGTTTAACCTCCTTTCGAAGACCGAAATCACCCCTACTGTCTGGCGGAACGTAACTCATGAGCCTGCGACATGACCGAATATAGGGAATCATCTCCCTTGAAGTTCTTATCGGCAGGTCGTCCCTCCGCTTAAACGAAAATCACACAAACGATCACAAATATAAGACCCCCAAGAAAAAAACAAAAAAACGCCTTGTCATTTCTAGTCTTTTTTCATATCGTAGGTTCATAGCGACAAGGAAATCCAGCAGTATATATCCTGGCTAACAAATCGATTTACAAACCTTTTCCGTATGGCTACCAAGAGAAAACCGATAGATCCCCCCGCCTTTCAAACCAACACCTTAGCTCCAGTGCAGCGACAAACCCTTGAATTTCTGCGTAATTTCCTAGCTGATAAGGGCTATGCCCCCTCGCTCAAGGATATCGCCGATTTTATAGGAGTCAAAAGCCCGTCAACTGCTCACTTCCACCTGGAGCGCTTGGAAAATAAGGGGTTTATTCGACGCGGGGATGATGGAATGCTAGAGATCCTAGATAGGGCCACGCCTGAATTAGGCCCCACCGCCGTGCCCTTAGTCGGTGTAATTGCAGCTGGTCGCCCAATCGAAGCAATTGAACAATCTACAACAATTGAGATCCCCCCTACCATGATAGATGGCCGGGGCGAGGTGTACTGTCTTGAAGTAAGCGGAAACTCAATGATCGATGAACATATCTGCGATAGGGACATCGTCGTTATTAAAAAGCAGGATAGTGCAGAAGACGGTCAGATAGTTGTGGCTCTTTTAGAGGATGGCAACGCAACTTTAAAAAGATATCGCCGATTAAAGAATGGTCAGGTTATGCTGATACCAGCTAACCCCACTATGCAGCCTATCACTGTCGATCGAGTCTCTATTCAGGGACGTTTAATCGGAGTGATACGAGAGCTTCACTAAATTAATTGAATTTATAAGCAAACTAACTAAGGGAGACAAACATGGATCTATACGAGAAGAATGATAGCGGAGATGAGAACTCAGGCGAGAAGGGCAAGGCGCTTTCAAGTGCGATATCACAGCTTGAGAAAAAGTACGGTAAAGGCGCCATTATGAGCCTCGGAACCTCGGTTGCTGACCGCGTGGAGGCGTTCTCATCGGGCAGTCTTTCGCTCGATATTGCCCTGGGAATCGGCGGTTTTCCGAGGGGACGAATCTGCGAGATCTATGGACCTGAGTCATCCGGAAAAACGACTCTTGCCCTGAGCGCTACGGCTGAAGTTCAGCGAGCTGGAGGAACCGTTGTATACATCGATGCAGAGCATGCGCTTGACGTGAATTATGCCAAGCGACTTGGGGTAGATACGTCAAAGCTTCTCGTCAGCCAGCCTGATTGCGGAGAACAAGCCCTAGAGATCTGTGAGGCACTCGTATCATCCAATTCGGTTGACCTCGTTGTGATTGATTCCGTTGCTGCGTTGGTGCCAAGAGCTGAAATTGATGGCGAAATGGAGGACCAACAGCCTGGCCTTCAAGCTCGCTTGATGAGTAAGGCACTCCGCAAACTCACAGCTATTACCGCCAAGTCAAACACGACGATCATTTTCATTAATCAGATCCGCATGAAGATCGGTGTGATGTTCGGCAGTCCAGAGACAACTACCGGCGGTAATGCGCTCAAGTTTTACGCCTCTGTGCGCCTTGATGTGCGCCGTATCGGATCAATTAAGGATCAGAACGATGTAACCGGGAACCGGGTGCGGGTCAAGGTGGTAAAGAACAAAGTGGCGGCGCCATTCCGTGAGGCTGAGTTCGATATCATCTTCAACGAGGGAGTTAGTCTCAACGGCGAGATAGTAGATCTCGGCACAGATAAAGGCATCATCGACAAAGCTGGAGCGTGGTTTAGCTTCCGCGGTGAACGCATGGGCCAAGGACGTGAGGGGGCAAAGCAATTCCTTCGCGATAATCCTGAGATTGCCGCGCACATACGGTCTCTAGTCATGGATTCCTACGCGGTCGCAGACGCTGATGCACAAGCAGAGACAGGTTCCTCGGAAAGTGATTTGCTCGATGATGCAATCCCTTCAGAGAAGCCGTCAAAGAGCCGTCGCAAGGCAGCTGCAAACGAGTAGCTAGTGTGCGACCATCGGTCGAGTTGCCGATGGTCGCTACTCAGGGGGCAGTTCCTCGCCCTTATACTCGTGGAGCTTATTTCTCAGAGTTCGGATGCTTATGCCGAGCAGTCTGGCCGCCTCTGTGCGATTATTGCCAGTCGAGCGCAGGGTCTCGAAAATCAGGGCCTTCTCCATCTCCTGAACGGTCATGCCGGAACGAATTCCTAGCAATGCTGGCTCCACAGAGCCAGCTGGGCTCAGCTCCTTCTCAATACTCGCCTCGAGTTTGGATACCGAAGAGAGGTTCTCTCGCAGTGAGTCCATCTGCACCTGGGGATTCATCGAGAGGAGAAAGTCGCCCTCGCGCGGCGTCTGGCCCTGGGACAGTATTGCTGCCCTTTGAACAGCATTCTGCAGCTCTCTGATATTCCCGGGCCACGGATGGCTCATCAGCGACTCCAGCACCTCTGGTGGGAGCATTGGCGCCTTTTCGCCGAGATACTGACGCATAAAGTGTTCAGTGAGAAGCTTAATGTCAGCCCTTCGCTCTCGAAGCGGGGGCAGCGTCACCGGTATCACATTCAGTCGGTAGTACAGATCTGCCCGAAACTTCCCTTCTCTGACAGTGTCCTCAAGGTTCCGATTCGTGGTTGCAAGCACCCTAACGTCGATATGTACCGGGTCCTTACCCCCTACTCTATCAACCTCTCGTTCCTGTAAAACTCGCAGGAGCTTCGCTTGGAGAGCAAGGTCCATCTCTGAGACTTCATCAAGAAGTATTGTACCTCCATGCGCAAGCTCGAACTTACCTATTTTCCGATTCTGCGCCCCGGTAAATGCTCCTTTTTCATGACCGAACAGCTCGCTTTCAAGAAGACTCTCAGGTAGTGCTGCGCAGTTTACAGCAACAAACGGCTGCTGTGCCCGATGACTAGCCGAATGGATGAACCTCGCAATAAGTTCCTTA
>JBIKKR010000089.1:0-12904 GCA_044360225.1 Bdellovibrionota bacterium
CTTTCACACACTCGGCACTTAGGAGTTTGTTGTCTTCTACGGCGCAACTTGGCTCCGCCAAGATTGCGCTCGCCCAGCTATTCTCATTCATTTTTTTCAAAAATGAATGAGGCTGGGTTTATTATCTGGTGTATATCACTTATCAAAATCCTTGGCTGCCCTTGAGTAGGAAATGGCGTGATACCTCATGCCTCAGTCCAGATCGCTCGGCCAAATACGTATGTACAAACAGGGAGTCCGAGGACAAGACCCCAAACGCCGAATAATTTACCGCCAACAGTGAGGATGATGAGCACTAAGACAGGATTGACTCGCAGTGCGTGGCCATAGATCTTGGGATTTAAGATATATGCTTCGATGAGGTGGATAATCCAAATAAGTAGCGCGGCACCGAGCATCAGGCCTATCCCGCCCTTTTGAAAAGCTAACAGACAGATTGGGACCGAACTTAGAAAGACACCAGCCACAGGGATGAAGCTGCAGAAAAATACGACTACGGAGAGAAAGGCAACGCTGCCCGATATTCCGAGAACCTGAATGCCTATCGCTGTGAGTATAGTGTTCAGAATAGCAATATATAGCTGTGCTTCGAGAGCGCTTCCGAGTACCTTCGCAAAGTCCGAAATGCTTCGGCCAACGAGATTGTAGATGAATGCAACGCGGGACTCTTTGAGCCGGCGGACTCCCCGAGAGAGATCCGGCAGATCAAGAACGATAAGGAACGAGAAGAGGATCGAAAGCAAGAAGCTTGATCCGAGGGTTAATCCACGCTCAGTAACCGCCCTGAGCTTTTCTACAAGCTCCTTGGTAGTTGCTTTGCCCTCATCGTCTCCGGCAATTCCGAAAAACCCCTCAAGAACCTGCGCAGAGGTGCTACGCTTGAGATCCCACCCAGAGGCAGATCCATCTGCATTCAGAATTGGCGCCGGGATCATTTCACCCCAGAAAGGAGACCGTTCCCGGAGTTCGTACAACTTAGCATCGAATTCACGGAGGGCTTGAGGTAACGACCGCACCAGCGCCGCTGATTGATCACGGACATGTGGCGCAAGAAAGCTGATAACGCCGACCACGATTCCTAAGAACATAAGTCCCACAAGCACGACACGAGCGGTTCGCCAAGCGATAAATCGCTCAAGGCGATGAACGGCGTTTGCCTGGACCCAAGCGAATACGAATGTGAGGAATATGAGAAGTGAAAACGCCCTGAGCGTCCAGAGAACACCGAATAGACCCAACCACACCGCAAGCTTCATAAAAAAGCTTGCGGTAGGCGAGTAAACGGATGATTGCGGAGCGTTCATAGGCCAGAGCCTCCATGAGTTCAATCTACATCTGGTGATTCCACCGGATGCGTCACCGCAGACGCATGTTGTAGATGCATTATTTCTAAACGGTACCTTGAATCTGTTGCGCGCGAAAGGGCTACCAGTCCCATTCTGCCGGATTTGGACAGCGTTTCAGACAAAAGGAACTAAGGGATTTGCCGGTTATCAAATGTCAATCACTAGAGGTTATGCAGCTGCCATGTCGTCGTCGGCCCCAAATTCTTCAATAACGGCCTTGTTACCCGTGTAGTCCTCGTAGTAGCGCTGCAGCTTCTTTCGTAACATGATTCGTGACCTGTGGAGACGAGACTTGACAGCAGGAATCGACAGATCCAGGATCTGGCCCGTCTCCTGGTTAGAGAGTCCGTCGACATCTCGTAGAACAAATACAGCTCGATATTGGTCTGGTAGGCGGTCGATTGCCCGCTGCAGTACCTCTTGTAGTTCTCGAGTAACTGCTACGCCGTACGAGTGGCTGGTCGTTGCATTCTCGCGCTCGATACAGTACTGCTTAACTGCGGGGGCTAGATCTTCCATCGAGATCGTTTGGTTCTGCTTCTTTTTGCGTAGCTTCATGAAGGCAGCGTTCACAACGATTCGGTAGAGCCAACTTGAAAAGGCTGATTGTCCCCGGAAGCTATCGATCTTGCGGTATACGGTGGTGAAGACATCCTGCATAACCTCCTCAGCGTCCTCTTGGTTGCGGGTGAAGCGAAGGGCTAGGTTCATTACCTTAGAGTCGTAGCGCGAAATGATCTCCTCGAAGGCCAACAACTTGCCAGCCTTGAACTGCTCAACTAAAGCCACATCAGAAATTTTTTGATCCTTCATGATTGTACCCTCTAAAACATTCAATCCATCAACGAGTCGTTTGCATCGTCGATGGTGAGCGTTTTCTCACAGGTGACGGGGCGAGTTGTCACGGACAACCATCAAAGCTGTAAAAAGTTTGTACCAGTTTACCGCGTGTAAGCTGGTAAATTGGCTAACTAGCTGAAAAGATGACGGGGTGGGGCGCCATTTGCCCGCTTCCTTGGCCGGGCTCTCGCTCTGGATCTTGTGCATTAAGTTAGAGCTCAAGTTTTCTCCCATCTTTGCCGTTTCTACCTCTAGTGAGGATGATGCCCCTTCCCAGGGCCAGAGGGGCGCTGGGGATAGCTAGGCCCGTGGAGGAGGTACAGATATGCAACCGGAGGGTAATGTGCACGCAAGTAAAGTTCTGATAATTGATGATATGTCCTCAACGCGCGCGCTGCTTCGAGACATGCTTATGAGCCTCGGTTTTGCAAAGGTATCGCTAGCTCGCAACGGAGCCGACGCACTACAGAAGCTAGCAACGGAGGGATTTGATCTTATCATAAGTGATCACCTGATGGACGGTATGTCCGGGATTGAATTATTGGAGGAGTTGCGGCGAAACGAACGGCACTCGAATGTGGCCTTTATCATGGTGAGTTCGTTGCGCGATGCTCCGGTGATAGATGAGGCGCTCAATCTTGGAGTTGATGATTACATCGCCAAGCCTATAAGCATCGGGCTTTTACGGCGAAAAATAGAAGATGTCTTTCGACGTCGTTCATCGACCTGCATGGCGTAATGGCATAGCTGCACAATCTCGCTATCGCGATAGTTTGACCCGCCCCCATAAGCCCACATCCTGCGCCGCCTAATGAAACGGTACGTCGTCACCCAAAGATGGAAGGGGTGAATGCCCTTGTTCGAGGGCTGGTAGTGCGGAATAGACCTCAAGCGAGGGGAGGGCGTCTGCAACTTCTTTGATGATGCCAGCCGCCTCACGGGTGGCTTCAGCGAGTTTGAAGATCTCTTCGCGGCGCACCGCTTGAGGATCGCGGACTATTTTATCTTCAAGAGCAGCCGCAAGGATGGCTGCAGCTTGTGCCCCCGCGTCCAGCAGCAGCCCTTTGAGGGAGTGAACTGTTCGGCGCACGGTTACTGGGTCCTCTACCGGTAACTCTGTTGTCTCGATAGCTGCAAGTTGTTCTTCGTATGATTCTAAGAAGCAAGAGAGGATCAAACGTGTTCGTTTGAGAGAGTCTCCCGACCGCTCAAAGACGCCTTGGATGTCAAGCGCTACCGCAGCGTCGCTTGGTAGAGAGGGTTGCATCGCGGCACGAAGCTCTTCCACACGCTCTACGAGATTCTCAGTGAGCTGGTAGAGCTCCTCCATGACATCGCGGTCACTCCGCTCCTCTGATTCTGATGGACCCAGAGGACCCGAGCTGTACGTAATTTGTGATATGAGTCGGTTTAGTCGTTTTGGGTTGATAGGTTTTGTCAGGATGTGATCGATGCCGGATGCGAGCATTTTTGAGCATTCTTCCGGAAATGCATACGATGTGACAGCCACTATCGGAAGCTTTCTGCTCGTATTTGCTTGTCGTTCAAGCTCTCTAAAATTCTGCGTAGCAGTCATACCGTCCATGACCGGCATCTGGATGTCGGTAAGTACGAGATCAAATGGCGGCGGGTGTTGTTCTGGAAGCTGGGGTGCAAATGCTATTCTATCGAGCAGTTGTTTGCCGTTTTCGACGACCTCGACGTCATGCCCTGCCTCTTCTAAGAGAGTTTTAAGGATTATTCTGTTTGTTTTGGCATCATCGGCTATAAGAATCTTGAGTTTGCGGGTTGCTTTCTCGGCCATATCATCTGATTCACGGACGGAGGTCTTGGGTGCTAATTTCGCCTCACATATTAAGAGGATATCGAGGGCACTGGTAGGTTGTAGGGTAAAGAAAAATGTCTCGCTGCGCGCCAGCAGGTCAGTGGATGATATCTCTACCGAAGACACGGAGAATACAACCCGTACGCCGTTGAGAGCTGCGGCATGTAATAGCGGGTTTAACTCGTCCATGAGGATATCTTGCCCTTTGATTACATGGATAATGTCGAACGTTGCACAGGTTGATGTCAGAACGTCGAGTTGTGCAGGGTCGTCTAGGGAAAAGAGGGAGACATCGCAGCCAAAAGCGCGCAGCCCCTGAGCAACCGTGAGTTGTCGTATATCGGGCGTGGCAAGCACTGCGATGGAGTAGGGGGAGTAGTTTGGCAGAGTTGCGGCTGCGTCAGCGGCGATTTGTAGCGGCAGTTCCACCGAAAATGTTGACCCCTCGCCCGGAACCGACTCCACGGAAATGGTGCCCCCAAGCTTCTCAGTTATCTGCTTTACGATAGCCAGGCCTAGGCCCGTTCCCGCGTACAGTCGGGCAGTCCTTTCATCGGCCGTTGTGAAGGGATCAAAGATACTTTGTAGCTTGCTCGAGGATATGCCAATTCCTGTATCTGCCACGGAAAATCGCACCACGTGCTTACCATGCTCAGCGCACGCGTCTGCGCTTACGTGCAATGTACCATGACCTTTATCGGCGAATTTTAGGGCATTTCCGAGAAGATTAACCAGAATGTTTCGAATCCGAGCGGCATCGCCCATCACAACATGCGGCACATTCGGGGCTATGTCCCAGCAAAAAGCCAGTCCAGGCTTCTCTTCGAATCGTGGAATGAGGTGTTCAACGGTTGATCGAATCACCTCGGTCATATTGAAAGGCTCATGCTCTAAGGAGAGATCGCCATTCTGCATCTTGGAAAAATCCAGTATCTCATTGATCGTCTCAAGCAGTGCTAAAGCCGAATCCTGGGCCATCTGGATGTACTGTCGCTTGCCTGAAGCTGTCTCCTGTTTGAGTAGAATGCGTAGCATCCCAGTAATGCAGTGAATCGGAGTGCGAAGCTCGTGAGACACCTTGGCGATGAAGAGAGATTTACCCTTGTTAGCGCTTTCGACTTCGTAACGTGCTTTGAGCATATCAAGGTGATAGCTCTCAGCGGTGTCGAGCATCTGATTAATAGAATCGATTACTGTCGTGACCTCGTTCGCCTCGGTGAGGGGGACGCGCAGGCTGAGGTTGTTGGTTGCCGCAATAGTGCGCATCGCATTCGAGAGATGCTGTAACGGTTTGAGGAGCATTCGATTGATGAGAGCCAGAGTAATCGCTAATGATGACACTCCGAACGTTGCAACGACGATTATAACCGTCAGAATTAGATTCCCCGGTTCTGTCGTATGGGCCAAACCTACGGTCTTAAGTAGGATAGTGACCACGCCGCCGACCAGGATACCGAGCGCAATCGTTGTGGCAACGAGTATCGAAGCGATTCTTTGTTTTAGTTTCACCATGGCTCGGATCACCCGCAGCTAGCCGGTACCTTACACAAACGACACGGATTGCCGATGACCAAGACCCACTTGTAGGACATCCCATGTGCTCCGCCGACCAGTGGTAGTATCGGCGCGCAGGTCGGGGGACTAAACCTAAATTCGGTACTTGGGGGTCTAGAAATGGGGCATCTATGCAAAATCACTTGAGCTTTTGAATTTGCGGTGCCCCCCTGACGGTGCAAGGGTTGCGCTTCCGCGCCACTATTCAGGATGATGTGTTTTTTGTTTACAGAGTTGCCCCGGGGCTCTCCCAGAGCAAGTAGGTATACCCACCCAGGCTTTCCTTGTACCGTTGCATGAGCTTTGCAGAGTCTTCAGCGCGCATTGTTCCGGATCGCACGGCTTTATCAATCAGTTTGTTTAATCCTGAGACCAAGTCATCACCACTATACTGCACGTAGCCCAGAACCTCCTTAATCGTGTCGCCTTCGACGATTGAGGTGATTCGGGGTTGTCCTGTTTCATCGACATCAACGTGAACCGCATTCGTGTCCCCGAACAGATTGTGCAGATTCCCCAGACACTCCTGGTAGGCACCAACGAGAAATATTCCCAGGTAATAGGGGTGTTCGCTACGATAGGGGTGTACATCGATGTGACGTTGCACCCCCTGAAGGTCAATAAACTTATCGATCTTGCCATCGCTGTCACAGGTCAAATCAGCAATCACCGCTTTTCGAGTTGGCTCGGTGTTGAGGCGATGAATCGGCATGATAGGAAAGAGTTGTTCGATCGCCCAGTGGTCGAGGATCGACTGAAATACCGAGAAGTTGCAGAAGTAAGTATCCTTGAGCATGCCTTCAAGTAGCTGAAAATCCTCTGGCACGTGCTTCATCTGATTTTTAAGCGCGCTGATGCGCGTGAATAGAAAACGAAGTGCCCGCTCTGCGTATGCTCGCTCCTGTAAGGTGATGTTCCCTTGGATGAAGAGCTGTAGAAACTCGTCTCGCAGCCCAACCGCATCGCTAAAAATCTCATGGCAGTTTTTGAGGTTCAAATCCCGGTAGAGCACCTCAAGTTCCTGCAGTTTTTCATCGTCCGAGGGCGGAGGTTCAAGCTGTGCCGGGGGAGTGGGGACCTCTGAAACATCCATCACCTCCGTAACGAGCACTGCATGGTGTGCTACCAGAGCTCTCCCTGATTCGCTGATTATATTCGGATGCCGTACCTCGGCTTCAGCGCAGGCAGACGCGATCTCCCATACGACGTCACGCGCATACTGTTCGGTCGTGTAGTTCATTGAGGATTCAAAATTCGTTCGGCTGCCATCGTAGTCGACTCCGAGACCACCACCGACATCGAGAAATTCGATTGCAGGGCACATCTTCGCTAGCTCAGTATAGACCCGAGACGCCTCTTTCATAATTTTTTTGATAGCGGTGATAGAGGTTATTTGGCTCCCCATGTGAAAATGGAGGAGTTTGATGCACCGCTCCATTCCTCGTGCCTGCAGCTGTTTAACGGCCTCCAGGATCTCGTACAACGCTAGTCCAAACTTGGCGTTCTCACCCGCGGAACCGGCCCATCGTCCAGCCCCGCGATTAGAAGGGTTCATTCTAAGCCCGATTTCAGGAACAACCCCGACAGCCTCGCTCGCACGAAGAATGGTCTCGAGCTCATAGAACTGCTCTACAGTAATGATCGGGCGTATCCCCAGCTTGCTAGCCATCAGCGCTAGTTCGATAAATTGATAGTCCTTGTAGCCATTACACAACAGGAGGCCCTTTGGCAGATCATGAACTGATAGAACGGCCAACAGCTCGGGCTTACTACCTACTTCCAATCCGATAGCTTGTCCGTTGGCAGCTCGCTTCACGCTCTCAACGACCTGGCGTTGCTGGTTGACCTTAACGGGATAGGTAAGGGTGTAGCTACCTTGGTAATCGAATTCGGCGATCGCTTGCTGAAACGCGCCGTATATCGACTGGGCGCGCTGTTTGAGGATTCCATCAAAGCGAATCAGGTGCGGGGGCTTTACGCCGCGCCTCACGAGATCTTCAACGATCTTACAAAGATCAACGGGTGGCCTGGATTGATCGGGGTAGACCTCGACATTTCCGCGCTCGTTAATCTTAAAATAACCAGCTCCCCAGCCGTCAATTCGATATTGCTCCGCACTCTTGCTGATATCCCAGCCGGCCATTAGCGATCCTCCTGCGTGACCTTGCCGTACTGAGATGGTCGACGACTCTCGAAGAAGCGCCAGCTATCTCTGGTGTACTTTGAATGCCCCAAATCGACATCAGCACGAACTATGCAGCTGGTTTCTGCACCACGAGCAAGGACCTGGCCGAAAGCATTCGCGATAAACGAACCTCCCCAGAAATCCGAGTTGCCCTCAGAGCCAACCCTATTAACAGCACAGACAACAACGTTGTTAGCGATGGCGTGACCTCGCTGAACGGTTTCCCACGCATCCTGCCAGCTACCCTCGATTGGGCTGATGTCTCTGACTCTGGCGATAGCTGTTGGGTAAAAGATGATCTCAGCACCTGAAATCGCTAGGGACCGTGCCGCCTCAGGAAACCATTGGTCGTAACATATGAGCACCCCAACGCGCGCAAAGCCCAGATCAAATACCTTGAATCCGAGATCTCCAGGAGCGAAGTAGTTTTGTTCATAGAAGGCCGGATCGTGAGGAATGTGAGCCTTTCTGTAACTCCCACAAAGCTCTCCATCCTTCCTTATAATCATTGCAGTATTATAGAGCCTATTCTCAGGGGTGCGTTCGTAGATTGAGCCCCCGACGATGGCGATGCCACACTCTTTTGCCGCCGATGAGAGAGCTTTCAAAACTGGCCCATCAAAAGGTTCCGAGTAATCACGCGCGCCCTTTTCATGTACACAGAAGTACGGGGATCGAAAAAGTTCAGGGAGGCATACGATGTCCGCCTTCTGCTCTGCCGCCTCCCTGATGCCTGACAGAGCACGTTCCAAGTTCTCCTGAGGGTCAGGAGTCATGGCGAATTGATGCAGGGCGATCGAAACGGGGCGAGGGGACCAGGGTACGACGTTCATTCGGTTTTCTTACTCGTAAAGGTATTACAAAACAACGCTGCTCCAAAAATAAAGGCTAGCGGATAGAGCGGAATTAAGTAGCGCGGAAATTTCACCTGAAAGTATCCCGTTGCTGCGAAGAATACCATTAAAAATAGCAAAGGGATGACCTCCGATGAGATAGGATGGCTGAGAAACTCCCGTCTCAGCACCTTGTCGAGCGATTCCAGAATGACCCGAACGAGTGCCACCGCAATTCCCACCGCAGATACGATAAAGAGTGGCCACCCCATGGTGTACAGTAGCATCTGTTTTAGGTGGTAGAGGTAGGGCAGTGTGTGCTCGTACTGGATCGTATACGGTGGACGCCAGGCGCCTCGTACCATGTTTGTTTGTTCTCGGGTGTGTTGCTGAAATGTTTGGAAGTCCAGAACGGCATAGGGTTCTGCGACCACAAAGACTAATACTCCCAGACTGAGTGCTGCCAGCAGGTGCGAAAGCGGTTGCGAGACCGTTTTAAGGAGGTAGCTCGAGAGTGCCAGGAAGGGAACTGAAAGGGGAACGATGCAGGCAGCCTCAACTACTCGGTAGCCGAGTACCCGTGGATAGCCCTTCCAGTAGGTAAGTTTCAGTACCACAACCATGAGGAGCATAGAGACCACGATAATTCCGAGAGCTTTGAGCGGGCGCTCCCAGTTGTTGAAGGCCATCCAGTCACGAGTAACCGAGATCGCTACAACAAATCCCAGCGGAACAAAGAGAAACGCTGAACTTATCTTGGTAGCAGTTGCCAAGCCTGCGCAGGCCCCAAACAGCAGATGAGCACGGAGACCTCCGTGCTCGTGCGCCCGCACAAGGGCGATAAGGGAGATGAGGGACAGTGTAGCCAGTGTAATATCGCTGGTGAAGAATCGTGATAGCTGAAGGTGAAACACATTAAGCGCTAGGAATGCAGCCGCGATGAGCCCTACAGCGGACCTGCGATACAGTAGAACTGCAAGGTAGTACGAGAGCCCAATGGCTAATGTTCCCATGAGAATGCAGAACACTCGACCGGCTACAAAAAGGCCATCATAGGTTGCTGCCTGGGACCAGAACGGTTTGAGCATCTGTGCAAAACCCCACGCGGCATAGAACGAGAAGCTGCCGTAGGCGAATGATTTGGGGTTCATTCTATTGGCTTGGAGCTGCGTTGTTACTTGCACCATGTGGCGTTCATCTGGGTGGGTTCCCAGAGCGTGGTGTAAACCGGTTAATCTGAGACCCAGACCGAGAGCGATGATGCCCAAGAGAATGATGATGTCCCACTTTACTGAGAAGACCCAACGAATGTTTGGTTTATGGTTCGAGGATAACGCTGTCGACATGGGCCAACGGTACCCGGTTAGAGGAGGTGCGACAACCGGTTTTTTGTGCGGGAGCTGAGGTGAAATAGGGTGCGACAATGTCGGTCGGGGCTTGTCAGGATCTGGGGGGCGATGACACTGAATGCTACCTCATAGGGGCGCTCTTGGCCTATGAGCGTGGCATGTTTTACCGAAGAATCCCTGAAAATAGTCCCTTCGCTATGGGGCAGCAGTTGGGGGGTGCGCCTGAAGCAATTGTCATAGCGCTATGAGCAGCCTTAAACCAACTTCGCTGCCGCTAAAGATCGAGGCTCGCCAAACGACTCAGAACGTTGAATCATAGGGCCATGAATTTGGTTCATTTTATAAAGCGTCGATGTGGGGCAGTATTACTCCTTGGGGTCCTTGCCTACTGTTTTGTGTACGCGATGGCCTTCATACAGCTCTACAGTATGGAGCATCCCTACAAGGTTGCCTCTGAGTGGATCTTCGCTAATGTGCCGCGGGGATCTCGGATCTCCAGTCCTCACTGGGATGATAAGGTGCCTGTAGGCATACCAGGTAAAGATACGGCGATTTACCAGATGAACGGTCGCGACTTTGAGCTCCCGGTGTATGAGCGAGACACTCCGCAGATGATTGAGACGATCGTCAGGCGTGTGGCCGCGTCTGATTACCTCACGTTCGCAACCCCACGTGCGGCGGATTCGATTCCGCGAATACCTGATGAATATCCAAATACCGCGGCGCTATTAAGGCTTTTGTGGGGTGAGAAGCTGGGGTTTAGCCTGGCGCACGCTACCAAAAATCGTCCATCATTCCTCGGCTTTACCTTTAATGACGATTTAGCGGATGAGAGCTTCTCCGTATATGACCATCCAAAGGTTGTCATTTTTAAGAATGAGGAGCGTTTGTCGCCAGAGCAGATTATCGAGCGCATTTTGAACGTAGCTCGCTATGAACCACTGCCGACGATGGACGAGATGTTGCTGATGGACAGGGGAGGATGGACACCTGCAACACGGTGGTGGCGTCCGGAGTGGAGCGCGTACCTGATGGCGCTGGGAGTTGCAGTGGTGCTTGGCCTCTCTGCGTGGATAGTAGTTGGAAGGGGGTTCAAGTGGTTGCCTGACGGTGGGCTGGGGCTCTGCATACTTTTGGGAGTATCCGGTGCGGCTGCTATGGCGTGGGGATGTAGTCTTGTACGGGTGGTACCACTGACGCGTGCAGGAGGTGGTTTTGTGGTGTTGCTGGCGGTGGTGCTAGCTGTGCTCAAGCTTATTTTGCGCGAGTCGACCCAGCGCCGTGTGATCCCGGTGTTCAGGTCTCACGCCCTCGGGGCGCTTGTGGCCGTTTGTATCGGGGCGATTGTGGTGCTGGTCATGCGGAGCTCAGATGCTTCGCTTCTGGGCCCGACGGAGAACGTGGAAGCTGCATATCTTAACTATCTCATTCGTAACGAAGATAGCCTTCCGGTTGACCTGTTTCAGCCGGATCAAAAGTTGCCGATGGTATTTGCAGACCGTTTTGCTCTCGGTTGGCTGCTGAAGACTGCCGGCACTCCTGTGGGAGTTGCGCTCAATGCCTCCTTCGTATTGCTCGGTGGAATGCTTGCAGGGGCGCTGTACTCGGCGCTGGTGATGATGATTGGGCGATCCCGTCCTGCAGTTGTCGGTGTGTTGATATTGATAATACCCGTTGTGTATGCATTGCATATCGCTCGTGATGCCACAAATAAACCGGTAGCAGCCAGAGCTAATCAAAGTAGTGGCGGTGGTGAGGATCTAGTTCAGTGGGTTCGCCAGAAGGTTTCTGCAACACCCAAGCTAGTCCAGGCTTGTGACCCGGAAGAACCAGTGCGTGTGGCGATCGCTGTTGGACTGCCGAGCTTCACGGAGTCTGCGCCCGGAGAAGGCGGCCCGCTCTGTGCCCTGGGCGATCCAGATCAGGTGTTTCAGCGGATGATGGCACTCCGTTTAGAGCTTTTTGTAACCCCATCTGCAGATGGGGCATCGAGCTCAACTGCTCGGAGTCGGTATGAGAAGTTCGCAAGTCGGCCAGATCTCTTCGCCCTCGTGTTCGATGATCGGCGTCTAGCGCTCTTTGTTCCGTCTTTTTCTCGATACTACCCCAGAGCAGTGCCATCATAGGCTGGGTTACCTCCTGAAGATTCGACCTAAAAAGAGCAGTTGCGGGTCTGGAAATGGCGCATTTGCACAAAATCACTTCGTCTTTTGAATTGTCGGTGCTCACCCTGACGATGCCAGGGTTGCGCTTCTGACAAGTTCAAAATACTTTGTGCTTTTGTGCACCTGCACCATTTTCATCCGCCTTAACTGCTCTTTTTAGGATAAGAGATTTGGTGGAATAAATTGAAATCGTTAAGAACAGAAACCGTTGTTTTTGATTAGTAATTCAGTTGGTTGGATTAGGTCGTCAAGAAGATAGCGGGACATTAGTAGCTCCAAATGTGTAATTATCTTCCCTATCTTGGTTCCGGCTTCTCCGGGTTAGGTTTAATTAGACGAGGATTGTCTATTTTTTAATATGGATATAAGCCCCCGGAGTATACACCCAGCAGTCGCTTTTTTTCGGGCACTGCTGACAGGTGATCATGTGCTCGGGTCTCTGAGAGATCTCGTGGGCTCCTGGCCTTGAGTGTGCTATCCTCAGCACCTCGTAGGCAAAGCCCAGTCGAGTGAAACGGCAGGGCTAAACGAGCCGCTTGGAGGTAAAGCAAAATGGGAGAGCCAGTGTATAGCACTGATGGTGCGGAATCAGAGGTTCAGAACGATTTATCTGGTGGCATGTCCACGGCCTCGATTTCAGAGCCGCCTGTGGCCGTAGAAAATGCAGGTCATGGGTACGATGCGCCTGGTAAAGGGACAAAGGTGTGGTGGGTTGCCACTATGTTGCTCGTCGTCATGGCTGGTACGTTTGGCGTTACCACATATCTCGGAACTGAACAGGAATGGGCGCGCATTCTCCGGGCGTTT
>JBIKKR010000222.1:0-3591 GCA_044360225.1 Bdellovibrionota bacterium
GGCAGATACGCGCACTGGCGGTCTATCCTCTACCAAAGCATCGATTTATTCGGAGTGTAACGGGTCTCGGGCGGGACTGGAGGGGTAAGTTTTGGTTTGAGACCTACTTCTACTGTGTACCAGCGGGACGAACCAGCGGGACGTGCAATCCAGTTCTGGGCTCACGCGATATGATTGCGCTTTCTTGAAATCGTGAAGTACCTTAAGGTTCATGAAAAAACTTCAAACGTTAGCAAGCGTAGCCCTGGCCATCGGTGTCGCCTGCGGAGCCTTTGGCGCTCACAGCTTAAGGAACGTAGTGCCCGCCTCTGACCTACTAATCTGGGAGAAGGGCGTATTCTATCAACTGATTCACGCATTAGGGGCATGGATACTTTTGGTATCAAGTATTGAGGGACTGAATCAGAGGACCAGAGTGAGGATCGCGTGGCTACTATTAGGCTCAATCGTGATCTTCTCAGGAAGCCTCTATCTTTTAGTATTAACAAACCAGCGCTGGCTTGGGGCTATCACTCCGATCGGTGGAGTTGGCTTTATTGTGTCGTGGCTTTGGCTGGGGTGGAGATGCTGGCGTGAGGGAGACGGATAAGTGCATGAAATCGGATATCTAGCTATGCTGGTCGCAGTGCAGTTTTATGTTTGCAATGCAAATACATTGCATTTTTAAAGAAGCCCCTAAGCCGTTTTGGGATGACAAGGACCTTGCCATGATAGGGGACATCTTCGATGACTTCGCTATGGATATGTTTAAGCGTACTTTACCGCTCGCCGTGCGCCACAGGAGGGACATACCCTGCGGCGTTTGCAAGAGAATGCAACTCGCATCCCAAATTGGGGGATGACAAGAAAGAAAGTCCTGCACAAATGCCTGTTTTAAGAGCATTCTATCGTTCTTAGATCAGCTATCGATGGACCAGGTCATTTTTATAAATCGAACGAACAAGAGTTGCGACCGCAAATGTATTGATCCCTATCCCCATCCAAGATCCACTGGCGAGTAAATGATATGGGATGAGAGCGCCAGCTGTAGTTAAGTAACACAATCGCGTCGCCCAACTATATTTTTTTGGAAAGGCTTCAGCCGCTGATGCTAACGCCATTACAGCGATCGGCATATTACTTAACTTGACAAGAGGGAATACCTCAAAGCAACTAGAAAAGATAGCGGTAGCGACCCCGAATCCCACGATAGCCGCTGCAACGCGTGCTTGTCGTGTCTCATCGGGAAGCATTCCGAGAAAAGTGCATCGCATCGCTGTAAGGCTAGACTGTAAGACAGCCGGCCAGGCACCGAGCAGAGCGAGATGTATTGCGAACAATGTCTGGCCAACCGCTTGTTGGGCGCGGATATGATGATTATCGCGAAATCCCAGTGCCTGGACAACGAACACACCAGCCAGGGCTCCAAGGGCCTGCGATACGCTGAGGTAACATAGCCCTCCCATCAGCGGCAAAGAGACCGCGACGCAAAGGAATCTCCCCACATTGGATAAGCTTTTGATCTGTGTAAGGGTCTCGTCGAAGCTCTCCCGAAGCGCGTTGGAGAAGAGCTTGAAGCTCGGAGTTGAGGGGGTTAACGTTACTGGTGTGGCAATCGTCTCGGGTAGTGTTGGGCCGCGCGAGCTAATACGGGCCGGCTGAACGCCGGTGCTGACTTGAGGACTCGATGTCACAGCGGTGCTGTCTTGTCTCGGTGAATTTTTATTGTGCTGCATCATTTGCCGCTCCTATGATGTCTAGCACTCGCCATATTCCCACTATCGCCCATATCGTACGCTTTGCATCAACGAGCAGCCTTGCTTTTTTGTAGCTCTGTCTTTGCCTCCATCCGGAAACATAAGTACCCTGTCACCTTACTGGTTTTTTGCCCCTGCGTAGCTCTTCCTGTGCGGCGCTCACCGTCGTAGCTCCTTGGCGCCCCCTAAAAATCCTAATTCTGTCAGGGGATTCGGTTTTATGCCCACATTAATCACAAGCAGCATCACTGCTCCCACAACCTGGTAACCTCGCTTAGCGCATAAAGGGGAATAACCAACGTGTCGTGTAACTGCGCAAGCGGCTCAGCACTCACGCGGATCCCCCTCTTGATATTCTTCTCCTTTAAAAACATCCTCATACTGTGCATCGAACCACTACCAGATGATTTAACCTCCAACGGGACGATTTCAGAGCCAATCTCAAGTAAATAATCAACCTCCGCGTTGCTACTCTTTGCCTCCCTGTGCCAATAAAATAGCTCTTTCTTGAGGTGGCGCCCCGTATTTTCTCCTACTCCGTGCGCCAGCAACTCAAGTCCACAGAACACCTCAACTAACGAGCCCTTGTGCATCAAACTTGAGAGATCCTCCAAAATCACTTCTGATACTTGTAACCCAGATAGCCGGTTAAAAATTCCTACATCATGCGCGATCACCTTAAACTTCTTCGGGTCTATCTCCGCTCCGAGCGGAACCCCCCTAGCTGATGAGTGATGAATCTTGTGAACCAATCCAGCCCTTACTAAGAGGTCAAGTGCCCCATGGACATCCTTTGAGGCTGCGTCTCTATACGCGTGTGAATAAATAAATTTTCTTCCTGCTTGAAATGCTACTGCCCGCATGGTGTCCCGCAATCGACTCTGCGGAACACGCTTTCTGTATTTAGAGAAATCATCTTCATAAGCTAGTAGTAGGTTCGTGTGTATACGATTGAGCATCAGCAGATCCTTAGTCTCAATAAATTGCGCCTGCACCTCGGGAAGTCCGCCTACGATTAGGTAGCTTTTTAATAGACTAAGAGCCTTTTGGTGCAGCGGCAGGGGGAGCGGCTCAGCTGGAGTCATTGAGCTGATAAGTGTTATCAGTTGATCCTCTTTAGAGGCTAACAACATCTCTTCAAATGTTAGCGGATACATAAAGAGATATTCGATACGCCCTACACCGAATGATGCGACGTCTTCGATAGCAAATTCTAAGAGAGAGCCGGTTGCGATGACGTGCAGGTGCGGACGTCTTTCATGAAAAAAGCGTAGCTTTGAGATCGCTTCTGCTGAAGCTTGGATCTCGTCTATGAATAGCAGCGTCTCGCCATCAACGATGCCCTGACCCGTGAGTGCTGCGATACTTGCAATTAACTGATCAATCGATAGCCCTGGGTCTTCAAATAGCTTTGTTACAAGAGGTTGCTCGACAAGGTTAATCTCGACAAAGGTCTTAAAGCTCTTCCCTAGCTGCCTACACACAAAGGTCTTTCCTACCTGTCTAGCTCCCCGGAGCAAGAGCACCTTGCGCCCCTTTTGTTTCGTCCAGGATTGAAGATCTTTACTTATGCTACGCTCAAGCCGCATCTGAGATATAAATAATGTATTATGTGCCTTTATCAAGGATAAATACACTCTTTAGTTGCCGAATAACAAGGATAATTTATTGATAAAATGACTAAAAAGAAAGGTTGGCAGCTCCGGCGCCTGCTCTTTTTAAGTAAATTATAAGAAGATCAATTAAGTAGCAGGGTAGGCAGGAGGTTGTTGGGCGTTTGGGGGTAGGCGGAGATCGGAAATCAGAAGGATTCAGCAGCGAAAGTTCGGTAGCACGGTCTTAGCTTTCCGCCCCT
>JBIKKR010000223.1:0-3510 GCA_044360225.1 Bdellovibrionota bacterium
TCCGATTGGTCCCCCGCCCTCCATCGGACCGCGAACTTTTGAGTTCGCTGCACCTGCCCATATGAGACAACTAAGGATATAAGCGTGGCGAAGGTCTCAGGCTCCGCAAACTCCGGCCCTACGACGCGATTCCAACTCGCCGGACTTCCAGTCCGCCCTCCATACGTCGAGGGGCCAGCACTTATTGCGTATAGCCTCTGCACACTCCGACCTCATTATGCTGTTTCAGCATGGCGGAGCAGAAGCTCCGCGCTCCGATTGGTCCCCCGCCCTCCAAACATCACGGGGCTACCTCACGTACCCGAGAATTTTTATCCTTATCAAACATTCGTACTAATTAAGCAGTACGCCCTCACATCACCTCTGCTATAGTGCGAGCTTGAGGAGACACTCTATGAATCTGCGGACCATGATTACCTATTTCGTTACCGTGCCCGTTGTCGCCTCTGCGGCGCTTGCTTCGTTCCCGGCATACACTCTCCCCTCCCTTCCGACAGATGAGATCCGTATCGGTGTCATGGCGCCCTTAACCGGTGATTACGCCTCTGCTGGGGAAGAGATTCAGCGGGGTATTAGCCTCGCCTCAGAGCAACTTGCATCGGAAGGCATCAAGGTAAAGGTGACCTTTGAAAACGCGTGTCTTCCAGCACAAGGTGTGGCGGCCTTGCGCAAGATGGTCGATAACGACTCAATCGATGCAGTCGCATCAAACTATTGCGTTATAACTCTTAACGCTATTCAACCCTTACTTGAGAGGCTCAACCTAATCACCTTCCAGAATTCAAGCGTCGCCGAGCAGCTCGTTCAGACCTCGCCATACATCTACACAACGTGGCCCTCGATCGAGCAGGAGGTCGCTGCGATCGCTCAAGCCATAGGAGATTCCGCTATCCAGCGCCCTGCACTGATCTACTTAGAGTCTCCGTGGGGGGAAGGATACGCTCAAGCGTTTCGCAATCTGCTATCGCAGAGGGGAATCAAACTCAATGTTGATCTCTCGCAAGGTTTTGATGTTCATGATTTTCGCTCCGAGGTGACCAAGATCCAGGCCGCCAAGAGCTCTAGCGCTCTTATCGCTCACACGGGTTCGGTTATGGCCAGCTTTCTCAAGCAGGCTGTGGCGATGAACATCCCTGGAAACTCACTATTCGTGCCGAGCGACAACGACGATCAGGCGATCGTAAACGCCGCAGGTCGCGCTGCTGAAGGGGTCTCTCTCTTTTCTACCGAGGGCCCATCAGACACTCCCGGTCGCGCGCTGTTTCGAGCCGCTTACGAAAAGCGTTTCAACCGTGCCCCAGACCCACTGAGCAGACACGCACACGACGAGCTGATTATCGTGGTACGCGCCTTACACGCCTGCAAAAAAGATGTTACGTGCACGCGCTCGCACATCGCCGGAGTTAAAGATTTTGACGGTGCCAGTGGCAGCTTCTCTATGAATTCTCGGCGTATCCCTGAGCGCGCCCTCTATCGAAAACAGGTCAAGGACGGAGCTTTTAGATTGGTCGACTCTACGAGGAGGTAATTGAAACATCAGGGCATCATATTTCTCGTCGATTTTAAAAGGGCACGAATGCGCGGCGATAGGAGTTTTTATTGAGTTTTGCGCCGAATCAGGATACAAGGGCGAGCTTAATTACACACAAAACATTATGCACCTAACCGAACTAAAAAATATTCTAGACCAGAACCCAACATTTCTCATCCGGTTCCGTCTCCCAGATGGAAGCCTAAGCGCCCCGCACGCGCATATCACAGAAGTCGGACTCGTGACCAAGTCCTTTATCGACTGCGGTGGAACGATTCGTAGCACCTCGTACTGCTTGCTTCAGTCATGGGTCGCCGATGATGTCGACCACCGCCTTCACGCTGGAAAACTTCTGTCGATCATAGAGAAGGCTAGCCCTCTGCTCGGGACTCAAGACCTCTCGGTAGAACTGGAGCACCAACTCGAACACGCAACACAGTTCTCTGTGACAGCGGCTACCGTTCAGAATGGAGAGGTTGTTGTGCAACTTGCTGGTAAGCAAACCGCTTGCCTGGCTCCTGAGATATGCTGCCCAACACCTCCAGCTGAAACTACCGTGTCTCTTTCTCGTCGGCGCTAACACTATGGTTAAGCAACGCGTATTATTCGTTTGTATTCACAATAGCGCTCGTAGTCAGATGGCGGAAGCATGGCTGCGGCACCTCGCTCCGGAGCGCTTCGATGTTGTAAGTGCTGGCTTAGAGCCTGGGAGGCTCAATCCATTTGCAATACGTGCCATGCAAGAGTGCAACATCGATATGTCATTGCACTATCCGAAAAGCGTTGACGAGTTAGCAGCATCAGGGCGATCCTTCGACTACGTAATTGCTGTTTGTGACCGAGAAGCGGCAGAACGATGCCCACTAGTTCCTGGCGGGGGTAAAAAGCTGCACTGGACCTTTCCCGATCCCTCCTCTGCGCAAGGAAGCGATCAAGAAAAACTTGTGTTTACTTGCCACATACGCGATCTGATAAAGGAGAAGATCCTTGCTTGGCTTTGAACTTAGGTCAGTATAAGGGCACGCCACTTTTGCTTAATCTAGGTTAGATCCGTAGGCACCCAAGCATCCATGGACTACAGGGCATCTCAGCTCTCGTGCTGTTAGAAAAAACATAGCGATTCCAATGTAGTAAGGAGCCAATGCGTGATATAAAGATCAAAACAGATGCCAACAAGGCAAAAATGGGGGACAACTGCCTGCCTTTTTAAGAGCTCTTAGGCTCTCGCCTACGGTATGAGCCCAAAGTTCCCCTTATGTCAGGAGTCACTTTACCGATATGATAGATGTGGCGGAATTTTTGCTGTAGTTATGAGAGGTTGATAGGCTCTACAAACGCGTTTCTTGGCCGTGCCTCTCGGAATGATCATTTGGCTTTTAAGGATAGGACCTGTGTAGTGAATCCCCCTGGTAGCAACGTACAAATTCAGGACGATCGTGCCCGGCGGATCTCATGTACCTCACGAGAAGTTTGCCTCCAAGCCCAAACTCCCAAGTCGTTACACCTGCTGGGGCTTATCACATGCCTGTTCATCGCTTTAATTTTTGAGCCATTCATCGGGACGGGTTCCTCAGCCTATGCTCAAACGGCGACTCCAACTGCGACCCCTACGGCAACCCCGACCGCTTACGTTTGGGCTAACGTCGGGACCGATTTTAACACCGCTGCCAACTGGAGCCCGAATACAGGCTACCCCTCAACCACCACGGATGTGGCATCGTTTACGAGCGCCTGCACTACGCAGCCTAACGTATCTTCAAATGTTTCGATTCAACGGATACACCTAAACACTGGTGGCTCTGGAGGATGCACAATCTCGGCCTCGGGCGGTAGTAAGATTACCCTAAACGGTACGGGAACTGGTACCAGCTCAGCTATCTATAACTACATCGGTGCAAATAATGGATCAAATACTATATCGGCCGATATAGTTCTTAGCGCTGCGAATCAAACAATTAATTCAGACTCTGCCAGCGTCA
>JBIKKR010000224.1:0-3484 GCA_044360225.1 Bdellovibrionota bacterium
TGAGAATTGAGGTCTCGTTGTTAATCGTTTGTGCAAACACCTTGAGGTTTTCTACCTTGAGCTTGGAGAGGTTTATTCGGTATTTAAAGACCCCAGCGGCATCAGTGATTAGCACAACCGTCTTCTTGTTAAACGTAAGTTTTACAGCCTCCCCTGGTAAGAGCGCGCCGCGACTTGAAGTAAGGGTTCCTGTCAGCGTAACCGTTCTATTGTCTTTATTCTTCTTCTGCCGGAGAGTAATCGTTGCATTTGCCAGATTAGCCCCTAACATCTCCTCCGAAACACACTTACCATTGATCGCCAGAGCCCGATTCATCTGCTCAACGCTCAGAGCTGAGAAGTAGCGCTTAATTCCGAGATTTGGATACATAATGCTGCCAACATCTGTCGTATCGTGCGAGGCTCCGAGGGTGTGCCCAACCTCATGGAGGAATGTGGTGATATTCATGTCGCGGTTGATATTCTGGCTTAGTCCGTACGCATTCTTCGGTGACCAACAGATCGCTCCCACGTACGAAAGCCCAATCACATTTCCATTGAGCTCTTTTCCAGTAAAGAGGTGCTTAACGTCGACATCTTGATCAAAGGTTTCAGGAGAGAACCCCAGATTCGCCGGATTCTCCGGGTTTTTCGCAAACGATGCGAGCAAAACACTCGGGTCGGTTGAAGCATACGGCGAAGCTCCAACGTATACGTGCTGCCTGACCAGCGCGAATCGAACTCCAAGCTGCGTATCGAAGATCGCCTCAGCGGCATTGACTGTGGCTGCTATCTCAGCATTACTTGCATCACCGTACTTAGCAAACCACTCCGCATCAGCATCGGTGCTGAGAGTAACAACTCTCGCCAGAAACGTCGCCTTGGCTGGCTGGGAAGCAGCGGCTGTAGACAAGGTCGTGTACGAGTGAGCTTTTGCAGCCGCGTGAGAATCACAAAGTTTGTTAAGGAATGAGCTATGAGACTTCGTTGCAACTTTAGCCTGCGCTGAGGAGTCTTGGGATAGCTTCCATGTGACCGAATAGAGTCGCGCAGCTTTCGCTTGTGCATCGGCGGTAGCCGACAGGAACTGAACGCGAACTCTTCGCTTAATCACTGAAAGAACTGCAGGTACCTGCCTGGCCACCCCAGCACCCCTACTAGTACCCCTATTGAGAAGCGCATGCCCCTTCAGCAGCAGCGGAACGTTTAGATCCTTCGTGGAGCCGGTGGCGTGAACAAAAACGGCCTCTGCGGCTGGGAGCTTGCGTGCATTAAAGACAAAGCGCGCTCGGCCGATGCCGTGAACATAGTCTGCCTTCAAACGGATGGTCTGAAATGCCGCACCTACTTTAGCCGGAGTTTTAACGAGCGCGGCTAGCTGTTGATGATTACCCGATACGGTGGTCGAGAAAGGCGTATCCCCTAGTGCATACTGAGGGAATGCACCACAAACAATCAAGAGAGCCACAACACCTTGTGCAAGCAGCGATCGCATATTGTACGATCAGCTGCCAAGCACAAAGTGCTTCTACATTGCCCTCTTTTCTGGCACATACTACGAGATTTGCGTACTCGGCATTCGGAACTAATGCGCGCCGTCCCGGAATCACCTAGCCTGCTATCGCTTCCTTATGGAATACCTTAACAGGCGGCTGAGTGCCGCCTACCACCTCAGGGGTGATAACGATCTCTTTGATCCCTGCGTTGCTCGGGACGTCATACATTACATCGAGCATACAGCTTTCGATGATTGATCGTAATCCACGCGCCCCTGTACGTTTCTCAAGAGCCTTGTTGGCTATGGCCTCAAGCGCCTCCTTGGTGAAGGACAACTCTACCCCCTCCATCGCTAAAAGCGTCTGGTACTGCTTAATCAAGGCGTTTTTCGGACGTGAAAGGATCTCGATAAGCGCGATCTTATCGAGCGGGTCTAGACACGAGACAACCGGCAGACGGCCGATAAACTCAGGGATCATGCCAAACTTGAGCAGATCTTCGGTCTCAAGGACGCTCAGCGGATTGTCACGCTTCTCTGTTGACGCTACCACAGCACTGCCGAATCCTAGACTCTTCTTACCGACACGCTGTCCGATAATACGCTCAACTCCATCAAACGCCCCTCCGACGATAAAGAGGATGTTGGACGTATCAACCTGAATAAAATCCTGCTGCGGATGCTTACGACCACCCTTAGGCGGCACATTTGCTTTGGTACCCTCGATGATCTTGAGTAACGCTTGCTGAACTCCCTCACCAGATACATCGCGTGTGACTGAGGGTGTGTCGCTCTTTCGCGCTATCTTATCGATCTCGTCGATATAGACGATCCCACGCTGCGTCTTCTCAACGTCATAGTCAGCAGCTTGCAGCAAGTTCACGATGATATTTTCTACATCTTCACCAACGTAACCCGCTTCGGTGAGGCTGGTAGCATCAGCGATGGTAAATGGCACATCAAGCACACGCGCAAGAGTTTGAGCGAGCAACGTTTTACCGGAACCCGTAGGGCCGATCAAAAGAATGTTCGACTTCTGCAACTCAACGGCACTCTTCGTGACACGATTATTCTGAATACGCTTATAGTGGTTATGGACTGCAACCGAGAGGACCTTCTTGGCGTGATCTTGACCGATGATGTAATCATCAAGAGCCTCTTTGATATCTTTTGGGGTGGGAACAGCCGATCGAAGCGCGGGCGTTGTGGTATCCTCAAGCTCTTCGGTAAGGATATCATTACAGAGGTCTACACACTCATCACAGATGTACACCGAGGGACCAGCTACGAGTTTGCGGACTTCCTCCTGGTTTTTTCCGCAGAATGAACAGATTAGGTTGCCTCCGTTCTTGCCGATATCCTTTGCCATGGCTACATCCTTTTAAAAAATGGGGGTAAAAAACCTTCTCTCATCTCTTAGGATGCGCGAGGGCCCCCAAAGGGATTGCCACCCGCCTCGGAGAAGGCTCATAGGATGCGTGCGCTAAACCTCCTCACTTGGAAAGCTCGACACAACCCTGTGCTACCTTAACAAACGGACTCTAATTGGCTTATGGGGTCGGGTGACATGCCGCTGATCACACTAAAAAGGGCAGCACGCGAGGATAAAAATGGTGTAGATCCCTGAAAGCACAAGGTATTTTTAACTTCTAGGAGCCACAACCTCTCGCCAGAGCCATCCCGCAAAAAAACTCCTGTGACCTCACTCTCACTGCCGAATACGGACTTTGTAGTAGGGCGTCGCAATTCTCGTCCACTGTAAAGGGCGACAAATGCGCGGCAACAGCTGTTTTTATTGAGTTTCGCAGCACAGGCCCGCGCATGTGTATCCTGATCGAAACTTCCAGCTGTTTCGAGTAGACAGCGGGAGAATTGCGATACCCTGACTTTATAGAACCGCAACGGCGACCCACATCATCCGATTTGAGCGAAGTTGAATGGGAGCCTGGCAAGGTCCAACACGCACAGCTCAACAGCCGCGCCTGTTGCTACCGGATGGTATCGTCTATT
>JBIKKR010000113.1:0-9790 GCA_044360225.1 Bdellovibrionota bacterium
TGATGAAATGGACCCGCCACCTTTCTAAAACGGCTTCAATGAGCCAAATTAAGAAAGCAGTTGTAGTTTCAATCTTAATTAATTAAGAAAAATGGAGGGTCTATGGGAGAGATTAGCAGAATAGGTATCGATATTTCCAGAACTGTTTTTCAGCTTCACGCGGTTAGGAGCGATGGGAGTGTGGTCTGGCGCAAGCGGGTATACCGGAGTGAGTTTATCTCAACAATACAAGATGTTCCGCCATGCGTGATTGCGATGGAAGCGTGCTCAGGTAGTCACTATTGGGGTAGAGAGTTTCGAAAGATGGGGCACGAGGTAATGCTCATACCACCCCAATATGTGAAGCCATTTGTGAAGCGCAACAAGAACGATGCTGCTGATGCCGAAGCGATAGCTGAGGCAGCATCTCGCCCCACTATGAGAACGATCCCTGTAAAGTCAGCATTCCAGCAGGAGTTAGCACAGCTACATAAAGCCAGGGAGCTTATGGTTAAGCATCGCACTGCCTTGATTAACGAGATTAAAGGTTTCATGCATGAGCACGGAATTTTACTCACCAGCCGCCGGGAGAAGTTGTACGGAGAGTATTTGGAAAAGCTCGAGGTTCACGGGCACCGACTTGGGGAAGTATTCAAACGCTTAATGTCCCAGCTTTTTGAACAATTACGAGAGGTAGAAGCTGCCATATCAAAACATGACAAGGAAATTGAAGGGTTACACGAGCAAAGTGAGGTTAGCCTTCGTCTAGCAACTATTCCGGGAGTCGGAGTTCTCACTGCTACAGCAGTGGTTGCTGCTGTGGGTAATGCATCTCATTTTAGTAGTTGTCGGGATTTTGCTGCTTCATTAGGAGTAGTACCTCGACAACACTCCAGTGGCAAAACCGAGAGACTGCAAGGAGTGAGCAAGAGAGGAGATCAATACATTCGCAAACTGCTTACGCAGGGGGGGCAATCGGTAGTTTTGGCTGCCTCGAAAGCCAAGGGAAGTAGAGGAGATTGGCTGCGGGCTCTCATAGCTAGGCGAGGTAGATGTAAAGCGGTTATGGCCGTTGCTAATAGAAATGCTCGCGTAATGTGGAAACTGATGATGTCCGGAGAGATCTATAAACATGATTATAGAGCGGTTTCTTTAAGCAAGGGCACACATGTAACAGTTTAAGTATGTAGTTGTTAATTGTATGAGAAGTAAATCAATGGAGCGAGCTTAAGTTGAGTTGGTGACAAAAAGAGGTAGGACCAGCTCTTTAGAAGTCTGATAAATTCGTAGGCCCGTAGAGGTCGAACTGCCGATAAGACTAAAGAGAGCGAATTTCACCATGGCCCGTCGAGAGATAAGTACTCGACATAAAGAGGTCGGATATACGTTTGCAGTCCATCATTCGTTTTGTCTAGACACAGCAAGAGCGTGCTCCCATGATTGCTTTTTATGGTTTTAGCTTTAAGGTCACTCCTTTGCTAGTAAAGGAGCCAGGCCGATCATTATAAGAGGTTTATATGTGGCGGGTTCAGATATAAGGATATTGCTTGAATACAACCCCTGTTGCAGCGCCCCCCTTAAAAAAGGGGGGCTCGCCGAACCAGGGCTGTTGACATGCGGGTCCATATACGTTTTTAGGATAATCCGCGAGAAGATTAACCAGAATGCCCCTCTACCTGCAAGAAAGAACGGAGGTAAACGCCATCCGGTTGCCCAAAAGTCCACCTACATCTTCTTTAACTCATACAACAACGCATGCGCCTCTCGCGGCGAGAGCGCGTCGGGATCGAGCTTTGCGATCGCTTCCTTGAGTCGCTCAGCTCGAAGATCCCTCGGAGGGGTTTGGGGCTGTGGAGCAAAGAGCGGTTGCTGAAGGCTCTGCGACACTACTCGCTGAGAATCTCTATTAGGCATCTGCAAAAGAATTTCAGCAGCCCGCGACAACACTTCAGCAGGAAGCCCCGAGAGCTTAGCTACCTCAAGCCCATACGACCGGGGCGCTGGGCCTTCCTGAATCGCATGAGTAAACACCACTCGGTCCTCCTCCTCGATCGAACCAACCGAGAGGTTGCGTATACGAGGGGTGACACGCTCAAGTGTGGTAATCTCGTGGTAGTGTGTCGCAAACAGTGTGCGACATCCAACCTCAAAGGCGAGTCGCTCTAGGATTGACTGCGCAAGCGACTGCCCATCTGTTGTCGCCGTGCCACGGCCAAGCTCGTCAATCAGCACAAGTGACTGTCGTGTGGCATGGGCCAAGATATGCGCAGCCTCTCGCATCTCAACCATAAAGGTTGACTCGCCTTCGTGTAGATCGTCTGCTGCGCCAAGCCTGGCAAAAATCCGATCAACTATACCGACGTCAGCACTCTGCGCTGGAACGTACGAACCGATCTGCGCAAGGATCGTAATCAGAGCGATCTGGCGCAGGTAGGTCGACTTACCCCCCATATTGGGCCCGGTAACGATAAAGCACCGTGAGCTATCATCTCCGAATGATACTGAATTCGGGATAAAGCTACCGCCGAGCAACTGCTCAATAATCGGATGACGCCCCTGCTCTATCACTAACTCAGGAGATGCAGATACGCGGGGCGCAATCCATTGATTACGCTCAGCAGTCCGCGCCAGCGCCGACAACGCATCGAGCTCTGCCAGCGCTGCTGCTATCTTCCTCAACGTTTCAACCTTTTCTCGCGCAGTGTCGCGCAAGTCATTGAAGAGCTGCTGCTCCCGCCGCACCTGTCGGTCTACAGCAGTGACAACCTGATCTTCGTATTTCTTCAGCTCCGGTGTGGTAAAGCGCTCAGCATTCGCTGTGCTTTGTCTGCGCTGATAATGCGCGGGCACCTTGGCTCCATGCGCTGTAGGGACCTCGATAAAATAGCCAATGACGTTATTTGAACGCACCTTCAGGCTAGCGATCCCCGTCGCCGCTTTTTCTGTCGCCTCAAACTGTGCTCGCCATTCATCGGCATGGCTTCGTAATCTGCAGATCTCGTCTAACTCAGAGTCATATCCTGTTTGGAATATCCCGCCTTCGTTCGTTACGTGTGGAGGCTGATCAACGAGTGCCCGTCGGAGCAACACGCGCAGGTCTACCGGTGGCTGCAGCCCATCAACCGCGCTCCGTAGCGGTGCGGCTCGGCAGTGCGCGAGCAGGTCCTGCAGCTCTGGAACTCGCTCGACGGTATCACGAATAGCACCGAGGTCGCGTGGTGAGGCCACGCGAAGCTCCAGCCGTGCTGCGAGACGCTCCATATCGCTCAGCCCAGAAAGCATCCGGGCGATTGACTGATGGTATTCCCGCAGCTCAGTAACACTATCCTGCCTAGCTTGTATCTCTGAGAGTACTGCAAGTGGTGCAACGATCCACGATTTCAGGAGTCGCGCTCCGCCCGGAGTTTCAGTTGAGTTCAGATACCCAAACAAGGTCCCCGCCGTTGAGCCGTCTTTGGTGTTTGCAACAAGCTCAAGATTGCGCCTGGTCGCCGCATCGATCGTAACTACCCCTACACCGCGCGCGAGAGACACCTCACGAACCGGCAGTGCATTGCCGAGCGATATCTCATCGACATATCCGATAAGTAGCCGAACTGCGCGTTTGGCTACTGGGCTCAACGAATGCAGCTCGCCGCGAGCAGCTTCCGAGAGGTTACTCTCCCCATCAGTAGCTCCGACTGACTCGGCGCGAAATCTGAGCGCTGTATGCCGAACTACCCCTTCAATTCCACGCACCCACGAGGTGCGGCGATCTATCTTCTCGCCTGCCAGCAATCGCGGCAGCACAACCTCACGCACCATTAGCGTCGCCAATTCACGCGGTATCGCAGCCAATTCAAGAGCGTCTTTAACACGCACAACACCGGTCTGTGGATCGGTGCAGGCGACCGCCGCGGATCGTGCTTGGTGGTCGATCATCACCGCGGCGATCAGACTCTCAGTTGAATCGGTTGAAACGCTGGTAAAGAGGCGCATTCCCGGGGTGACAAAGCGCTCAAGAGCCCGATCAACGCCTTGTCCTGAACCCGTCTGGCTGACAACAGCAACCGAGTACCCGAGTGGCAGGAGCCGATCGACGTACCCATCCAAAACCGAAAGCGGTACACCGCACATGGGCACCGGCTCCGGGCTGTTCTTATCTCGCGAGGTCAGGGTGAGATTCAGTGACTTTGCAACGGTCACGGCGTCGTCATAGAAGAGCTCGTAGAAGTCCCCAACCTGGAAGAACAGCAGCGCATCTGGGTACTGCTCCTTGAACTCCAGATAGCGCACCATCATCGGCGGAAGATTTTGCTTTGTGGCGGGATACCCCACGTCGACCTCCAGAAATGTATCGAGACACCAGCTATACAGCCTGGCCAAACAGACCGCCGTTATAAAAACACGCTGCTTGTGAGAAGGCAAATCAATCCGCGAGCAATGGCCTGAATTTTTTAGCCTCTTGCGGCATCAAATACTAAACAGCCAAAACACTGCTAGAGGGTGTTGTGCAATGGAGCAGATGAAACGCTTGGTACTTATCGATGATGACCCCGGAGTTCTACGCGCCTTGGGGCTCCTGCTCCAGACGATGCGATTCCAGGTTAATCCTTTTAGCTCGCCAGCCGAGGCGATCGCATTCATAATTCAGAAATCCGAGGTCGACCTGGTCGTAACCGATCTCCGGATGCCCGAGATTACTGGCGAAGTGGTGCTTACAGAGGTACGGAAGCACAGCCCGGAGCTTCCGGTAATAGTAATGTCGGGACACGCTACCCCACATGAAGAGACCGAACTACGCCGCCTCGGCGCTAGCGGCTTTATCCCAAAGCCATTTACCCCAACTCAATTTCACTCGGTTATAAACTCCATTTCGCAGCCCCCAACAACAGAAACGCCGTTTGCGTAGTCCGTGCGTGTTTTTTCTCTCTTCCTTTAGTCGCTCTCTGACGATAACCCCCTTGGGCGTTAATTGTATCCAGCATGACGCCTAATGTTGCGCAGTGAACGTTAAGAAAAAAAAAGGTAGATTTCTCCAACCATGAAGCCGCCACCGCATGTTGTTTCCATTATGACCCCACTTCCTCACACCATTGAGGCCTCCAGCAGTATTCACCAGGCCAAGGCGGTCATGGATGCAGAGAGGATACGACACTTACCGGTTACCTCCGAGGGCCGTTTAGTGGGGATGTTATCCGAGAGGGATCTCAAGCTTGCATTTGCTATCGCTGCAACGACCGAACCCGCCGATGGTCTGCACGTAGGAGACGTGTGCAATCTCGAAGCATACGTCGTGGAGCACAACACTCCGCTCGACCAGGTTTTGGTCTACCTCGCAGAGCAACGGATGAGCTCGGCTCTCGTAACGCGGAATGGCAAGCTCGTCGGGATCGTGACTAACACCGACATCTACCGCAGCTACAGCGAGCACTTAAAGATCACCTTTCCTGATGCGTGATCCCCCTGATCCCCGTGATTCGGTGCGGAGCCGCACATCGGATTACTGTTGAACCAGCATGTAGATCCGCTGCGATCCTTCACCTGAGACGGATACCATGCCATCGATGACCATATCGTCGAGCACCTGAAGTATAACGGTCTCATCACCCTCAACGATTGGCCTCTCCTCCTCTTCGTGAACAACGATGAGGTTATTGAAGTAGAGCCCATCTTCTGCCTCTGGATGGCTAAGCGCTGCGACGATCTGTTCTTTAATTGAATGTTCGCTCATAGGTCGCACCATAAAGATTGCTGTGTTAGCCGGATACAATAAGATTAGCTCAAATCGCGGGTTGGTTCACGAAAAAAGCATATCTAACAAGTCACAAATACCAGTTCAATGGACCCTGACTCGCAGCAAAATATCAATGAGAGAGCTATCTCCTACCTTCTAATCGTGAGACACGCTTCGATTAGCCAATATATCGTCCAATAACGACTTCATCTCATCAAAACTTCTGGCGCCGCCAACCAAATTCCCATTAACATATATGGACGGCGTCCCATCTACGCCTCGAGACTGCCCCTCACGTATGGATTGATTGACGAAGTCATTAGCCCGACTTGATGCTACGCAGCGTCGAAATTCGACCATATCAATCCCCGTTGAGGCTGCCACCTGTTCCAAGATCAAATGGCCACCTGCCTTCTCGTCCCAACCGTATAATTCCGCTAGGAGAGGCCCGTACTTATTCTGATTCGCCGAACACCACAGAGCTTTTACTCTATTCACCGCATCAGTATTTACCACCAATGGGTATTCCTTAAAGGTAATTCGCGCTTTACCGGCCTTGACATAGCCCTCGACGATCTGTGGCACCATCTCCTTAAAAGCGAATCGACACATACCGCAATCTGTGTCCTGGAATATCTCGATCTGCAGGGGAGCTGAAGCGTTACCGATAGAAACCTCCTGAAACGCCAAGCTACTCTCCACGTGCGGATCTTGAGTGGAACCGTATAAAACGCCGCTAGCTCTCTGACCATCCTTAACAACTCTAGAATGGCAATCTGAATCACTTCTACACGCTCGACCTTTTATTCCGAGTGTCTGGACACATATTGGCGCGCCATAATCATCAACGCCGCATAGCGTACCAACGGCTTCGGGCAGGCAATCCACATCTGATTTGCAAACTTGCTTGCCATCGCCCGGCCTACTCACGCGACACCGGTAATTGCCATCTTGTATCACACATGTCGAAGAGTCCCCCTCTCCAAGACAATCGCCTTTATCTTGACATTTATCTTTCCCTCGCCCGTCAACAAAACTACAGTAAATCGAGGAATTTTGTCCATTTCTGACTGCTACACAGGCACGGCGCTTTTCCAGCCCAAGCCTACAACTCTGTATACAGTCATAATGAGATAGGCACTCATTTGCACCCGAACCTGGCGATGATACGCAGATACCCCCATTTGCGCAGTCACACTTCATGTGCTTGGCCGACGTGCCGCCGAGGCAGTCCTTTTTGGCATCATTGCAATTGTCGCCCCCTCCGCCCAACACGCATTCGCCATTTTTATTGCATGTCTTTCCAGTTGCGCAGTCACTCCGGTCTTGGCACGACACTCTCGGGTTGTTAGGGTCGCTCTCGCACACTGCGAAACCAATTCGCGTGCCACACTTCTTGCCGACACGGTTGCATGATCCATCATCAGTACAATCGTCGATCCCCGAACCACTTACATATCTGCATTTAAAGCCCACCTCGTCCTGCACACACTCCTTATGTTGAGGCCCGCATTCGGCATTACTCGAGCACTCTTTGAGGGGAAATGCCGAGCGCTCACAAAAAAAACCTTTATCATCTCTAGAGCAGCGAGTACCTCTACAATTTCTATCATCAATGCAGCTGCTGAAGCCCAGCCCAACTCTTTTAATGCACTTACCTAAATAGCATGTGTGGAACTCCGGCTGTCGGCCATCAGCACCCAACCGCGTTTTTTTAGCAAAAGCTAAGTCTGAAGCTGACTGGCCTACCGGATTGCTGAGAACTGTTGCACTTGTTGAATTTGAGAAGCTGAACACGACAGCTACGAGTTCTCCTTCAGAATCCCGAAAGGCTACTAGATGATCACCAGGCGCATCCTTACTACCACTATGGATTGATGCCCGAGCTTGACTCTCGACTGGCTCAAGTGGCCGAACTACGAGCGTCTGCTTAGTAGCGCCAAAGAAATACGCCACATTTCCGACAATCAGGCCCCGATCACTCCTCTCCTCTTCAACTAGCTTTGAGGGCGATCGACTACATATATCAGGTTTTTCTACCTTCAAGATCCCAGAACTAAGATCCAGCTGCACCACATCACACTGATTAGCACGACCACCAACTCTCGGTAGAGCCAAATCTATTAACCCAACGACGCCACGCAGATTTTCGATTAGCGATACGTCAATCCTCATGGCCTGCATCACGAAAGCCTGCTTTGGCAATCGCAAACTCTGCACCGCCGTCTGCTCATCAGACACTATAGCGACTACAGGCAACGCAATTGCTTCATCGCTGCTATCGCTGCGTCGGCTATCAAAATCAGCAACGGCTGGGCGAAGACCTAAAAGACAAACCGTCCATGAAAGCACTAGAAACGATCTGCAAATACCAAGAACCAGCTGTTGAAAGACATGTCTTTGTTGCATATCCCACCTTTGTGTTAGGCTGCGGACTTCCAATCTTGCCCACACCGACGGCTCTTAGGATACTGCAAAATAAGGCGGCTGTCTCGGTAAAAATGCACTACACCTGTCAACTCGGGACGTACCTATTTTTCTATTTTGCGATACCAAAGATCGCGTCTATAACTGCGCCGCCGCAGCGGGATATAACTTGTCGCACTCCAAGCCTCGTTAGTTTAGTTCGGTAACGAAGCACGTACTCCTTGTAGGTGGGCTACTATCGCCCACAGCGAATGGCTTCACACAAAAAGCAGCCAAAAGCGCGGTGGCATTGCGGAAACTAGCATGAACAGGAGCCTCCTCCGGATTATGGCTTATCGGTTCCGGTTGCCTGATAAACACTATCGCCCCTAGGTAACAACATCTGGCGAGTGCCGAGGTGTCGCAGCCAGCACCAGTATTGACCAGATTGAACCGCACCGCCATCTGCTCGGCGGTTTTGCGTAGTGCCTTGAGCACGCCCGGGTCTGAGCTTATCGGCTGGCAAATTTGAACCTCTGGTACGTTGCTCGAGGCACGACTTGCCTCAGACTCGTTAAATAGGCCAAAAATGCGCGGGAGGCCGTTTTGTTTATGTGCGATGGCCCGCGCATTTTTATCCTTATCGGAACATCCTGCTGTTTCAAGTAAACAGCAGGAGAACTGCGACGCCCTGTGCCACTGCCACAAAGGCTTGTCATTAGAGGTGCGGCCGGCTACATTCTTGAGATGCAAGACTCATCGCGACAGCTTATTATCTCAACGGACCCCAGCAAGGACTTCGCCAAACTTGGAGAGGTCCCCGCCTCCACCCATGACGATATTCAGAGCGCTGTCTCCGCAGCTAAGGCAGCATATCCGGGTTGGCGTGATCTTGAGGTAGGCGCACGAGTCGAGCATCTGAGACACATCTTCTCAATCCTACAGGATCGACGCACTGACCTTGAGGTTATGATCTCCCGCGAGATGGGATCGCCGATATACCAAGTCCGCTCATCGATCGATTGGGCCTTGAATCACTTTCAGTGGTACCTGGAGAACGCTGCAACAGCGCTGCAACCAACTGTTACCTTCGAGAACGATAAGGAGATCCACACGCAGATCCGTGAGCCGTACGGGGTAAATGCAGTAATATCGCCGTGGAACTTTCCGATCTCTAACTTCGTCATGGGCGCCGTGCAATCCCTCCTAGCCGGAAATACCGTTGTGTACAAAGTCTCTGAGGAGGTACCGCTGTTTGGAAGCTTGCTTAATCAACTCATCGCCTCTGCGAAGCTACCTATAGGGGTATTTAACCAGGTGTACGGAGATGGACGTGTCGGTGAGGCGCTGGCCACAGCCGATATCGACCTTCTCTTTTTTACGGGCAGCTCACAGGTCGGCCGCAAGCTTTACCGCATCTGCGCAGACCGATTTATCCCATGCGTTTTGGAGCTCGGCGGATCGGATGCTGGAATCGTCTGCGAAGATGTGGACCTCGAAGCCAATCTAGAATCGATATTCTGGTCTAAATTTATTAACAACGGACAGATCTGTTGCGGCCTCAAACGGCTTATAGTTCATGAAAAGATCTACGACCGTACGGTCAAACTACTCGCGGATTATATCTCCAGCCTGCCCGTAGGGGATCCGCTGGATGAGAGTTCGGTATTCGGCCCACTCGTTGCGGAA
>JBIKKR010000252.1:0-2694 GCA_044360225.1 Bdellovibrionota bacterium
TTGAAGAGCAGGTGGCGGATGCCGCTGCAAAGGGAGCCCATGTTATACGCTGCGGCGAGGTTGCCGATAGCCTCCGCGGTGCCTACTACCCTCCTACCTTACTTGTCGGAGTGAATTCGAGCATGCGAGCCTGGAGCGAAGAGCTGTTCGGACCCGTCTTGACGATTATACCTTTTCGTAACGATGCGGAGGCGCTTGCGATCGCGAATGCTACCGACTACGGCCTTAGCGGATACGTCTACACAGTATCTCCCGAGCGCTTTAGGTGGTTCGCGCAGCGCATTGAAACTGGCTCCCTATCGCACAACGGGTGTGATTTTTCCGGCCCTTTTAATCCCTTTGGCGGCTATAAGAAGAGTGGCCTCGGAAAGACCGGTGGCGTTCTGGGGTTCCACTCAGTGACGCGAGTCAAGACGATGTCGATGTGGCGCTAAATAATTACTTGGGCGCTATTGTACGAGCTCCTAGTCTTGTCAGCTCAGCTATGAAATTACCGCTTTTACTCTATGTATTTGCCTGATTCAGAAATGCGGTCAAAAGTTCGGTAGCCTTCAGAAAACTAAATTCATCACGCTCCTCATCTGGATTATGGCTTATCGGTTCGGATTGCCTGATGAACACCATCGCTCCTGGATAGCCGCAGCGAGTGAGAGTCGATGTATCATGGCCGGCTCCGCTATTGACCAGATTGAAGCTAACACCGATTTGCTTGGCGGTTTTCTCAAGCTCTTTGACCACTCCCGGGTCTGACCGCACCGGCTGGCTGATTCGAACCTCTGGGACACTGATTGAAGCACGACTTTCCCGAGACTCGTTAATCGTCTTAACTAGGCCAGTTACAAAACTGCGAAAGTTCTCAAGCACATCCGGATCAACCGAACGAATCTCAAAATTAAAGCCGAGGGTGGGCTGTCCCGTCGAAGAGTCTTTCAGATTAACCACAGCCGGAGTAAACACGATATCCTTCCCTTGAGTCTGATAGTATGCACCGAACCACTGACGCACTTTATTCATAAATTTCACGTAGGTCTCCACCGCTGCATGTAACTGTGACCTCTCCGAGCTTAACTCTAAAACCGGACTAATAGAGCTGACTTTGCCACCGTGTCCGATTCTAAGCTGCATGTTACGAGAATCGCCGCTAAGCTTTCGGCAGAGCCTCTTGATGCTCCTCACAATCTTTCCAATCTCACCTTCAGTCGCGTTGTCCACACGGAAGGTAATAGTGGCATCACCTGCTATTGTAGTTTGTGACGTGTTGCTAGTCTTAAGCTCTACAATCTGTAGCGATGGGTGATCGATACTACTAGTGCAGCCGAACCTCGACAGCATCGAAGCCCCGATACTTAAGGCGGTGCTCACTGCATCAGCTCTATCTCTTGGGTGGGTCGCGCCCGAGTGCGCGGCCTCACCCTGAATCGGTATCGAGATTGTGTAGCTGCGGCCTCGCGAAACAGGCGGAACCTTGGGCGATGATTCCACGGGACGTGGGGACTCAACACTCTTGGGCACAATACTGCACTCGCGAGCTCTAGCATTTCCCCGAATATGCTGAACCAAGCCCACATCCGGCTTTGATGGATCGCCACTTACGTATCTTCCCTGCTCTATATGCAGCTCTACCAATGCACCCACCAGAGAAGCAGCTCGCTCACCGATTGGAATGAGCGCTCGATCTTCCTGATTGGAATTTGAGAGCTTCGCTTTAAGGGCCTCAATATCGAGCCCGATTTCCGCCATGTGCCTAATTACCGGCCGTCCAGACTTTCTATTCGTACACCGTTCAAGCTCGCTCCAGGTGACATCCCCACAAGCTAGCCGCGCACCAAGAGAGAATACCCCATTTATGTCGCTCTCCTCGGAGCGGCAGACCATGATGACGAGGTCGTGAGGTAGAGTCGTTTTCGAGTCTTTGAGAGCCTTAACAGATGCGAGCGCCGCGACCAACCCGTCACGACCATCATGCGCGCCTCCACCTTCGACCGTATCGAGATGCGAAGTAACCATTATCGCCTTGTGCAACTCTCTTGTCGCTGGGTTACCTTGACGTAGCAGATACACGTTCCCGGCAAGGTCCGTGAAAGGCGTCATCCCCAGCTTTGTTGCCTCTTGTACATACAGGTCGATGGCCTTCTGCTCCGCCTTGGTGTATCCGTAAGCGTGCATACCCCTAATTGGACCATCCCCAATCCCCTCAGACCAGCTGAGGCGCTTCAAATCTGCGATGAGCCTGTTGGCGTAGCCTATATTGATCGCCGGGGTAGAGTTAGCAGTGTCGATACTAGTGGCTGCTCTTTCATCATAAATAGACTCACGTTGTTTACTTGCAGACACCATATACTTCGGCAATTCCTACTGGCTAGTACCGGAACGAGTACCGCAACCAGGCCAAAACACGAGTATACCACCTGGAACGTGATAGGCAAAAGCGGCTACTGCTGCGAGATTGAGTCTCAAGTGCCTGAATACACGAGCTTTGCTCGACTTGATTCCCCTTGGGAATCATTCTGGTGCGCCCGGAGAGGATCGAACTCCCGACCCCAAGTTTAGGAATCGTTACGAAACCCGTTTGATAACTCTTTTCGACTAACTCTAACTAGCGCCCAAAAGTCCAATTTGAATTTTAAATCAACGACTTAACACTACCTTCAAAATATGACTTCGTGCGAGTCGTTGCTGCTTATTGCGAACACA
>JBIKKR010000091.1:0-12375 GCA_044360225.1 Bdellovibrionota bacterium
ATCGAGCTTCGGCAAAAAGCCAAGACTGCGTTGTCCGCGCTCAAAAAAGATATTAAAACGCTAGCCTCTTTTTTTGACTAGCGTATCAACTAAATTATGTTACCTACTATATTTAACGAGAAGCCTGCATGCCAGCCGCACGAAATTGAGCGCATGCGGCAGCTAGACATCACTGCTAACGGCAGACTCTTCCACGTTGATTGGGTCCTGGGGACATTCCCCATCCAGTATATTCTGGGCTGTGAGCATGGAAGGGAAATCCTTCGGTCTTTTGGTCAGCCTACTGTCATAAATCATCTTGTTTTGGAGTCGGCGCCTGTTGATCCAGACAGGAATGGCCCGAGCGGCGGATATGGGCTGCTGGTGCGGAACACAGACCGCGAACAACAGTGGAATGGATATGATCTCACTGTCGGGATGGCAAACGATCTTGGCGTCCACGGCCTTTATCAGGCATACCTGTTGCACGATGCGATTCGTTGCATTTCCGACAACAGCTCGAGTCTGCAAGGTGAATGCTCAACCCGTCAATTGCAAGCCCAATACGCTCGCGCGCGGATCAACACCAACCACTTCGAAAGTTGTGATGACACATCGGGTTGTTTAACTTTTACATCGGGATCAACCATCAATAATGTTGTATACGGCAAACATCTGCCGTATACATTTAAGGGATTCGACGCAATTAACGCCACCGGAGGGCGTTTACTAGCCTGCTACGGGGCTCCTGCCATAGAGAACGAGCGAGAAAAGAGAGACGCTATTAATCCATACCTGCTCTATATTCCAGGCACTGACGATACCAAAAATACGTCGGGTACTCATATTACCTTCTCTCAAAATGGCGATGAGCGCTACGTGGGCATAGTACTTAACCTCTTGGCCGCAGGCCTTGGTAGGCGCGAGCTGATACTTCCAAAAAATATGCAGGCTAACAATGCAGCGGCTTTGGCCTCAGTAGCCGATTTGGCGAAGCTAAAACAAGAAAAGTATGATCTGGAGTCTTATGATTTGCTGGAGCCGGGCAGCTATCCGGATTTCCTTCCCTGTGCATCGCGAAATTTCGGTGTTCCTGCTCCAACTTCGGAGTGATTTTGGGCAGATACGCTACTGTCAGGCCCGCAACTGCCGCGAGTGGCACGATACCTCTCAAGAGACCCAATATCTCAAGTTTTACCGCGCCCCTGCCGCTCTACAGCCGAGGTTGTGAAGCGCGGCGGAGGCTCTCGATGAACGCAGATGTGCTAGGAGATTCTAGCTGGGATACAGCTCTTCAGCGAGCACGTGCAGCTCTGTCTCCGAATGCAGAACTTGTACGACTTGTCCGCAATGCGTGGACCGGGACCACGTCGCTGAAGGACTTTATCCACGGACTTCAACTTGCGACCGTTCCGCCCACAGCGGTGATAGGCGCGGCCCAGCTCCTCGAGGGATCCGTATCAACTATGGAAGCGGCGATATCGACGCTCAGCTTTAAAGGAGCTGCTGCTGTTGCTGCTATAAACTTTACATCGTCATCGATCGCTCGGCAGTGCGCATCACCTCGGTTGCAACGCTTTATTCTACAGCAGCTGATCGACCACGTTGAGGTGGGCTACCACTTCGGAGTACTCGCCGAAGATATCGGCCCTGAAACCGGGATCCTACTCGGATTTGGACAGGCGATCGGTGCAGCCCTCTTGCTGACAAATAGCACCGCAACATTGACGGAAGCCAAAGTAATTTTTGAGGGAACCACCACGCCTGCTGCCTCCCTTAAGCAGTTTGGCTGCGAGCCATACCAAGTTGCCTCGCTTGCTCTACAGCGGCTTGGATTCGGTCCCACCACGGCATCCGCTGCTGCGATGCCTCTCGGTAACTTCTCTCGGGAAGTTGCTGCTGACGACCCACGAGTAAAGGCATGGTGGGCGGCCAGTGAGTGGATTAATGCTCTCGGCCACGGGCAGCGCATACCCCGCCGGCGCAGCTCCGCCCTGCAGTACCCGGACCTGGTCTTTGATAGCCAAACGCAATCAACGATCCCACTCCACCTGGAGGCTCTCTACACATCGGTCGACGCCGTCCTGACTCACCACTCTTCCTGGACGTGGCACCTCGTTGAATTGCCTATCACGTCAGAGCAGCACGCTCCTGGCAACCCGTAGCTACTTATCAACGATCCAAAATACCGAATTTGCGTATACGATGTTTTATTGACCAAAACACCAGCAGGGCTTACCCTAGTAGTTATGGGCAGTGGCTTTCGGTAGTAGCAGACAAAATCCCTCCCCATGTACTTAGCTTCCCCATTTGTCTGCTGCAATGAATGCAAATGCTCAACTATGGGGCACCTACCTGGAGACAGGTGGGTGCCGTTTTTTTATTCCTGCGCACCTACGAGCGCTCATCGAACAAATCGCGCTTCCCAGTATTCGGCGGGTAGCGTTTGCCTAATCAGTGTGGTTCACTTAAATCATAGGTGGATGTTCCACCGTACCCACACTGGAATTTTTTGCTCCGATGAAAGCTCGAGTTGTATCGATTAGCGCGCAAGATCTGGCTATGCGTTTACAGGCGTCTCTCTATGGGAATAGCGATCTTGCCATCACCGGTCTCTGCCCGGTGCTCTCCCCAACGGTTGGCCACCTGACCTTTATCAAGGGAAAGTCCCCTACCGCAGCGTGGCGCTCGCTTATCAAACTGCCAGAGGTCGCAGTGCTGGTCGAACCCGCAGTTGTACCAGACCCAGAGATACTGAGGTCATTACGCTGCGTGGTCCTGGTAGTGGCCAACCCACACAGCGCCTTTGTCGATGCCGTTGAGTTCTTTTACGAGCCGGAAGCTGCATCTATCGGCGTTGATCCAACAGCTCGTATCGACCCTACCGCTACCCTTGGAGCAGGTGTATCGATAGGTGCGTTTTGTGTTGTCGGACCCCATGCTCAGATTGCATCTGGGGCTGTGCTGGATAATTCTGTAACGATCGGTCGTGATGTGTCGATCGGGTCGCGTACACACCTGCACAGCGGTGTAGTGATACGCGAGGGGTGCTCAATAGGTAATGATTGCGTGATTCATAACAACGCAGTTATTGGAGCGGATGGCTTTGGATATATTCCTGACGCCACGATCGGTATCCGCAAGGTCCCGCAGGTGGGTATCGTTGTTATCGGCGATCACGTTGAGATCGGCGCGAGCACCTCCATTGACCGCGCGACCGTTGGAACAACCTCCATCGGATCGCACACCAAGATCGACAACCAGGTGCAGATCGGACACAACGTCCGTATTGGCAGACAGTGCCTCATCTGCGCCCAAGTCGGTATAGCAGGAAGTGCTGTTATTGGAGATGGTGTAATTCTTGGTGGTGGTACCGGAGTGGCTGATCACGTCCAGGTGGGCTCGCGCATACGAGTAGGCGGACACGCAGGTGTCACATCTGACATCCTTGAACCAGGAGACTACCTGGGCATGCCAGCAACTAAGGCTGGAACCTACAGGAGGCAACAGGCATCACTGAAGAAGCTTACTCGCCTCAAGCACGGCAATGATGAGAAGTAACATCCTATGGATCCTCACACGTTAGCATCAACACCACTATTCGCTTGTAGTCTAGTAGTGTGTGCGATTGTGGCGGGATACGCCGTCACGGTACTGTTACGCTACGTCTTATTTGGACTCTCTAGAACAGCCGCGCTCTCAGGGGTCGACGCAGCGCAGCTTAGTGCTTTCAAGATAGCTGGGCAATTTCAGAAACAGGTCTCAACACTAGACCATCGCATGAAGCTTACGGTAAGACTCTCCAAGTATATCCCAGAACCATTTCATGATGCTACATGGCATAGACTTCAAGACACATATGAAGCGCTCAAGATGGCTGAGAAGGAGCTAACCCGTTTACTCAGATCCGGAGAGTCTGAGAGCGGATTGCTCCTTGCACGATTCCTCTCCGGAGCCGTAGCAACACCACCACGTCTTTACAATTCTCTCGATGAAACCCTTCTGCAGCGACTCTCCGGCTGGCAGACCAACACCACGCTCTTACTTCAGCGAATGGTGGCAAAAGTTGACGACGTAGTCCGAGATGGTGGTGCTAGTACCGAGGGCCCATTCCCGCAAGATTTCTTCGATACTTTACAGAGCGTCCGCAAGGGAATCGAGCAAGACGAAGAACGGTATAGATAAACCCAGCCTCATTCATTTTTGAAAAAATGAATGAGAATAGCCGGGCGAGCGCAATCTTGGCGGAGCCAAGTTGCTCCTTAGAAGACAACAAACTCCTAAGTGCCGAGTGTGTGAAAGTTAAGGGTCATGAGAGACTTTAGCTCTGAACGATACTGTTTGATGTTTGCAAAAAACGTGAGAATCGCTCCCTTGCAATCAGCAAACCGCTCATAGCACCTATTGTATAAGAGAATTTTTTCAGGAATCGTCACAAGCGTTCAATGAGGTTTTGCTCCAACTTTTTGAGCAAAGCGATTGTCGATTGAGCATTAATGGAGGCGCTCTCCTCTCATACACACTTAGGGTTACAGATCCTAAGTACACTCGATCACACACTATCCTATCGAAAATTCGGCCTGTGCCGCTTTTGCTACCTCTGTACCCCGAGAACCAGAGAACCTAACCACACGCTGTCCTGCTTCCCCCACAGTGATATGTACCAGCAGCTGTAGCTGCTGCATCACGAGCGATGAACGCTCCGGCCATTCGATTACCCTGAGAGTATCGCCGTCCGGCGGTTCATATAGATCCTCAGGGGCTTCGCGTAGCCGATAGAGATCCCAGTGCTCTACTTTCCGGGCAAGACTCTTGCCCAGATCGAGCCGATATTCGTGCTGCAAAGCGAACGACGGCGATGCAACGTGCACCTCTGAGCCATGCAACTCACCGACAAGACGCCTCACGAGCGTTGTCTTACCAGCACCGAGGTCGCCCTGAAGCCCCACCACCTCACCGAATCGCAGCGTAGCAGCTAGTACCCGCGCCAGTCGCACGGTATCGGTCTCTGAATGTAGTATCACTTCATCCACTCCAGAAGCATACCCGAGGTCCCCATAGATGGCTCTACCCCACTATTTCAAGCGCTTTGGCCGCGCTTACGACTCCTGGAGCGACCATCTTCCCCTCAAGCCCCGCAATCCGCTTCACCGAACTGCGCAGGATTGAGACCACCTGCGATGGTCGCAAGCTCGGATTTCTCGAATATACGAGCGCCGCAACGCCACTCACATGTGGGGCAGCCATCGATGTTCCATCCAGGAAGAAATAAAATCCAAAGGGAAAGGTGCTCCAGATAAAAACTCCGGGCGCAGCCACATCCACGCTTCGGGCACCGAAGTTGGAAAAACTGGCTAATCCCCCTCTCTGGTCGATCGCCGCCACCGAAATTACGTTCGGCACATCGTAGTTGGCCGGATACGTCGGTTTTGCGTCGTTATCGTTCTTGTCGTTACCGGCAGCTGCAACAACTAAAATACCCGCGTTATCAGCCTCAACAAGCAACTGTCTGAAGGCCTCAAGAGTGTCCCCTCCGCCGAGAGAAAGGTTGACTACCCTAAGATTTACTCCGGCGCGACGTAAGGCGATGGCATACTGCAGCGCCTTGATTACTCCAGCATAGTCGCCAGACCCCTGCGCATCGAGAACCCGGAGTGAGATGATCTTTACCCCAGGAGCGACGCCAACAACTCCCTTACTGTTATTCTTCTCAGCCGCGATTGTACCAGCAACGTGAGTCCCATGCATGTTGGCATCTGCGGGAATATTATCGTTACCGATAAAGTCCCATCCTCGAACGTCATCGATGTATCCGTTATTATCGTCATCAAGATTGTTGCCGGGAATCTCTCGTGGGTTCTCCCAGAGCCTCGATTTAATGTCGATATGCGTCTGTGACACTCCGGTATCCATAACTGCAACTACGACATCAGCACTCCCCTCGGTCACTGACCACGCCTCAGGAGCATCTACATCGACATCGTTCGTACCCCCCGATGCACCAGAGTTCGAGAGCCCCCACATAAGCCCAAGCTTGTAGAAAGTGTCGTTCGGAGCCGTCTGAAATGCATTCACTTGGTAGTTCGGCTCAACCCGCTCGGCTAGCCCCTTTGAGATGGCTGCGTTGAGACGCGGACCACTGGCCGAAACGCCCTTAAAAAGCACGGTCCTTTCATCAACCGCAGAGCTTGTCCGCAGCCCAAAGAGCTTCGCCAATTCAGCCCGGACGGCAGCTACGCTGGGCTTTCTCGCGCCGGTGCGTTTCCGGGCGTTAGTTCGAGCTAGCGTTAATGCTCGAGGCGTTACCTTCGCGAGTATTTCCCCTTTTCGAGCTACAGGGACGGTGTAGCCAGCGTTCACAGGCTGCGGGCCGAGCCCAGGAGGCATTCCAGGGATTCCCTGTGCCAGGGACTCTTGAAGATTTGAAAGTCCGAATACAAACACCGCGGCGGCGCACGTGACAGTTCGTAGCATTTTTATACCCCCATAGTTACGCTCATTCGTCAGGCCTCAACCTACTAGAATCTGCGCCAACCCAGCATAACCACGGTACATCATGAATTACGTGTCTAACCTATCCAGACCTATGGCCGAAACTAATCCCTACCTGAGGTATGCGAGGTTTTATACCTGATGTCGCATAAAGAACCGCAATCCTTCGAACCCCGCCTAATAAAAAACCAGTCCCCGCTTGACACATATAACACTAGCATGGAATATCCAGACATTACGTTAAGGCCCATGCCAAGACATGGCCTACAATTGCACTATTGGATATACCCAATGAACTTAAGACACCCCCATCCTAAAACTCATATCTTCAAGACGTTATTCGTAGTCGTGTTTGGTGTGCCAGCACTCCTGCTAGCACAGGAGCAAGCCTCTACACCTGCCACGGTAGATACATACAAACTCGATCAGGTAGTAGTTCAGGGGCAAGGAAACCGTACCCTGCCCCTATCGGCGCCGCTACCAGATGTATCTGGCTCTCAGATCAACTCCGGCAAAAAGACCACCGTTGCCGATCTTGAGGCCCTCCCTCCAATTTCGTCCAACAACTATCGTCAGGCTTTCACCCAGCTTCCCGGTTTGCTTACATCGGAGGTCAGTAATGAATCGTTCACAAGTTTCAGCTACCGCGGCCTGGGCGATCCCCACGAGTCTTTCAACATGAACGTGCTACGCAATGGAATCCCAACCGCAGCCGACATGTACGGATATCCAGCAAACTACTACCAACCGCCTCTCGATTCGGTTGATTCAATTCAGTTCGTACGCGGTGGCGCATCACTCCAGTACGGCCCACAGGTCGGCGGAGCAGTTAACTTTATCACCAGGAAGCCCTCTCCTAATGCGCCTGCCGCGGTTTACTCAAAGCAGGTCTTTGGAAGCAAGAACTTCTTTTCGACCTACAATGAGCTCAGCGGCACGGTAGACAACGTTAGCTACCTCGGCTCCTTTCATCGCCGACAATCTGATGGTTTTCGCGATGAAAACTCGGATTATGGGGTAAACAACGGCAACATGATGTTTTCTGTTGAGTCCTCTCCAGCCGCCACATGGACGCTTGAATTTGATGCCTATGACGCAGATCACGGAGAAGCTGGAGGGCTCACCCTTGAGTCCGGTGAGGGGCTGGCTAATTACAATCAGAACCGGAATCAATCCTCCGTGCTGTTTGACCGCCTACGCATAGAACGCTACGCCGCAACGGTTGGCCTTGAATATGAGGCGGATCCTGACACAACGATCCTAGCTCGCGCTTTTGGCTGGTACTACGACCGGTTCAGTCGTCGCCAAAGCCCTGGAACAGCCAACCCGTTCGGAGGAATCTATAACGGGACAACGAATACGATCGCCGATCAGGAGTTCTCGACCCTTGGACTCGATGCCCGAGTCGCTCACCGTTGGAAGATGGCTGGAGAGGAGCAAAATCTGGCCGCTGGATTCCTTCTGTATGGTGTTGATTCTCCGTTTACTCAGGAACAAGGCCTCACTCCGTGGGCAGATAGTGGTATTCAGCAGAAAGATATCGATCGCTCTACTCGCACTGCGGCGATCTTCGCCGAGAATCGCTTCAATTTTGGACGTCTCTCGATCGTGCCTGGCGCACGACTTGAGATGATCGACATCAGTATAAACGAGAACATCCCAACAACCCCCGAACTGGGCCTGCGCGAAGAAGATGATTTTTCAACAGTGCTGCTACCTGGACTCGGGATAGCATACGACCTTGGGGGTGATACCGAGGCCTACGCTAATGCGACCACTGGGTATAAGCCACGCACCTACTCCGATGTAGTTCCTCTTAATAGCGGAGACACTATCAGTAGCGATCTCGATCCAGCTCACTCAACGATGTACGAGACCGGAGTTCGCGGCACACCGCTTAGTTGGATGCGTTTTGATTCAAGCGTGTTCCTTGCCAGTTTTACTGATCAGTTTGGTCGCGTCGGTTCAAACATTCAGAACGTTGGAGACTCACGAGCATACGGATTAGACCTGATGACCGAGTTTGCTACATTGCGCCTCTATGATTCCATGACGGGCTCGAAGGTATCTGATTATGTGGGCGAAATTAACCTATTCTGGAACGCTCAGTTTCTAAATGCTGAGTTTACCGAGGGTCCTGTTGATGGCAAGACTCCGCAGTACGCTCCGGATTACGTAATGCGAACCGGTGCAACCTACAAGTTTGATCAGCGCTACAAACTTGCATTTCTCGGCACATTTGTAGCTGACCATTACGCTGATGATGCTAACACTGCCAATCGCTACATCCCCTCGTACAAGGTGTGGGATCTAACGGCTGAAGCCGAAATTGTACCGAAGTATCTCTCACTCGTTGCGGGGATCAATAACATCTTTGACGAAAAGTACTACGCGCGCGTTCGAAGTAACGGAATAGATCCAGCACTGCCACGTAATGCGTACGGTGGGGTTGTGGTGAAGTTTTAGCGAGGAGCTGCAACGAACTCTCGAATCGGCAGATACACCCCATCGTCGCGGACTATTCTAAATGGCGGCACTATCTGATATCGATGGCCGGTATTAAGCCCTTCAGCGATTCGTTCTTTGGCGCTGCGGTCATCCGCCTTCAGTAGAAACGTGTATTCACCGTCTTCGCTACCGCGCAATCCATCAAGCGAGAAATCGATCTCTTGCTCATAGATGAATGTCATGTGCGTCCGTGGATGAATCCACACCATCGGCTGCTTAATAAAGAGCGCGCGCGTAGTCTTACCGTGTATGGCAACTGACGGGTTATCATACTGCGTAATCCCAACAAATCTCTTCGCCTGGTAGGCCTTTAGAGCTATCGCCCGCGTATGTGTGGCAAGTCCCAAGCTCTTAAGCTCAGGTATGTACTTTGCCAAACTAAAGAGCGAGACTCCGGTCCAGGTCTTGCCGTCAGCCGCTAAACCAGCTGTCTGTCCCGATATGGGAAGGTATTCGAGCTTCGAGATATCGAGCAGTGAATCAGCTTTAAATTTCTCAATCAACGCCTGCGGCAAGAGCTTCTGCGGCGCCATAAAACCAATTGCTGCTGTCTGCAGGAGCACGTAGTCGATGTATACCCAATGCGGCATACCGAGATCTGAGTCAAATGCAATTGAGTTCGACCGAATATATGCTAAGTGAAACTGCGTCTGCTCTTCGCCATCAAAGAATGGGCTCAAAGCAACACCGAATGGTCGCATATCGAATGCACTGGTGATGTGCTGCGAAGTGCAGATATACGGCTTGCATCCCAGTTCTCGAAGCGCTTCAAGACTCATAGAACGATACCTCCCCCTAAGCTATCTTCACCGAAGAAACGTGCAGAAACAGTTGATCACACAAATAACTTAGGATGCAGGTTACTGCTCTACAGCAAGTTCATCTAGAGCTAATCCGCTAGGGAAGGACGGTATTATCCCTCCTGGCCTTCCGTAATGAGGTAAAACATCCTCGCCAAGACTAGGCATTACAAACGAAGCTTTCTCTCTGGAATAATATAGGCATCCGGACTCACCAGCGGGACGACTCTTGATGAAAGAGTCACACTGTTCAATAGCTTCAAGCCAGAGGGTTTTTGTAGCACTCAGATCGATGGGCTGCGTGAGATGCAGCCTGTTAAAATCTTCAGGGCGATACCGGCCTCTTCGCCTAATGAGCTCAAGTAACGATTCCGGTGTAAATCCTGGGTCTTTACCGACTGCAGCCCATACGAGAGCACCTACCTGAAGGATATTATTGTGGATATAAATGATATCCAGAAAGTCGCGTGGCTCGTCTCTCCCAGCAAGCGCCAGCATCTTATTCACCGCGAGATCAATGGGATGAAGTTGTACGCCCACATCAGGATTTTCTATCGGCGGCATAAAACGCCATGCAGAGTCGTGCGCCCACTCTACCTTTGTAGCTGCGTGACCCTTTGATACTACGGCACGAATGAAACCACGCTGATTCATCTCAATCGTAAGAGAGAAATCATGAGCAATAAGGATAGTTCTATCGAGTTCAAAAGCGCTGGCAACTCGCTCCGTCGAATCATGAAAGTAGTCCAGGTCATTACTGAATCGCTGTGAGTTTGGCGAGATATGCAGCGCCGCCCCACCAGCCAAGTAGCTATCTTGGGTGCGATTGACCGCAAGCAGTGTGGATATCTCTCGCTGAAATGTGGTTAGCGGCATAGATAATCAGCGACCTCCCAGGCTCGACGGTTACCGTTCTTTCTCAGTGTTCGCACTATCCACTCTATATCATCAATTGTGATCTTCAGATCGGGATCATAAGACCAAAAACAGAGGGCACGGAACTGCTTAAACGCGCGACGAGCTTCCCTAACCCTCAACATCGCCTTTGATTGCTCAGATGTAAGAGTACGCCTACTTTGACGCCCACCCTTGCTACCGATCTCAGCGAAGTAGCTTCTAACTGCTGACGGAATTTCAGCGCTAGTACTTTTAGCCATTTTTAGCCACCGTGCTTACGACGCTATCATAAGCAGCTTACGATATTTTGGAAGTGAAATCAAGATTAAACCTTTTGCAAATCACTACAGGCACGCCTCACTGGAACCGGCCTTAGAATAGGTTTGTTATTAATGTGTTAAGTCTATGTTTCTGGCACCAGTAGCGGCTGCTTGTCCTTACAGGCGCACGTCTACGTGCACGTTCTCATTCGGACACCACGATTTTAACAACTTAAATCCGTGTGACCCATACATTATTCTACTAACACACCATAAGAGCGCCCCAGCTAATGCCAACCCATAGGTCGATGGTTCTGGAATTGCGGGGTTCGGGGTTGGGCCGGGAAGGTGCCGTTCCAAAAACCTTCCCACCTCAGGAGTGGTCAGATCTAATTGCAGCCCATACGTGCCTGCTCCATCGCCAGCTTTTACGAACATTGCAACATACTGGCCGTACATGTCCCTTAACCACGATCCAGAGTCTCCGGGCGCACCTCCCAGCTCGCCTGGAGATAGGGACAACGTCGACGTAAAATAGAGGTCCTCTCTTTCTCCCCCTAATGGCCGCTGGCTCCCCACATACAACCCACCGGTACGAACGTCCCCAGTAGCCGCCCAGTATCCCACACCTACCAGACCCGGTAGCCCAAACCCGGCCCAGTCTAGCGGTTCACCCTCCCGCGGCCTGCGTCCCGCGATCGGCATCTCAGCAGATTGATTAACGGGAGTATCGTAAACCAATGCTACGATGTCCTCAACATAACGGCCATCTGCCCGGCTGGTATAGCCCGGAAAAAATTCAGGTCGGACATAATAGCGATTTCCCTGCTCGTAAAGATCTTTAATATAGTTGGAGCCGGCACAAACGAATACTTTGAACCCTGTTTCGTCTTTATAGTCAATTAACTGATGCGCCGATGCAACAGCACCAATGCTGTTGTACGCCCCCGCCGTGCCCGCAAACTTAATGACGGGACCTTCGGCGCTAACGTACTCTACAAACAGCGACAACACCCCTCCCCTTTCCGGCCCCTCGTAGAAGCCGGCCCACGGCTTGCCCAGTTGTACCGCAACCGGATCGTCCTCGCGCGACACAACGGTAGCTGCGTTTGCCGTTTGTGCAGTGGGCAAGGACGGATCTGCCGCTCCAAAAATTGCCCCGCCAAGCACCAAGCGCTTAACCACAGGAGCTGCAAGATTGCTCCAGAACCCACCGTCTGCATCATCCCCTACCGCAGTAGCCCCACTAATCTCTGAGTTTCTCTGAGTTACAGTCATCATAAACCAGCCTCCCCTGCGTGGCTATTACTCATCGCCCGGTTTATACAGCGTTTCGAATCACTATTCAACTGAAATTCGAACGCGATATAACTCGGCTTAAATGTTAGCTACTTAGGCCGAGCGCAGACTCCGTTAGGGACGCCAGCTATGGATTCACG
>JBIKKR010000092.1:0-12201 GCA_044360225.1 Bdellovibrionota bacterium
CTGAGCAGCGTGCCGTCACAAACTCAATTGAGTGGACCTTAGCCTTGGCCAAGCCTTCCTCAACGAATCGGCCCGGTGCAGAGAAGATACCGTCGACACGCACTTCAGAGATCTCCGTTTCAAGGGCGCGTTGGAATACAGCTTTATGGTTACCCTTTTTCTGATTGATGACCGGAGCAAGGAGGCGAATCGATCCCTGATAGTTGCGTTTAATGTAGGCGGCAATCTGCTCGGCAGAGAGAGGAGAAACAGACTGCTCTGGGTGATCAGGGCAGAATTGCGTACCGATCTTTGCGTAGAGTAGGCGAAGAAAGTTGTAGACTTCGCTCATAGTAGCAACGGTTGAGAGCGCAGATGGTTGAAAGGTGTGCTGGTATACACAGATCGTTGGCTGCACATTCTGAATGTCATCGATCGCTGGTTTCTTAAGCTCCTTAATGAATTGTCGCGCATACGGCGATAGGCAATCGAGATACCTGCGCTGACCTTCCGCGTAGATGATATCCTTAGCGATCGTTGATTTTCCCGATCCGGATACACCGGTAAGGGTTATAAGCGACTGAAGCGGGAGATCGAGAGATATAGACTTGAGGTTGTGCTCTTTAGCGCCACGGATGGCGATATGCGTTGCATCTCTCTTTTGTGTTGGCCCCTGTGGCTTGTTACTTGATTTGGTTTGGCCGGTGGAAGTTTGAGCGCTACGGGTACGAGTGATGGGGAGCTTCCCAACGCTTCGTGCAAGAAAGCTAGCTGTGAGGCTCTGAGTTTTAGGATTGGAGCAAGCCCGTGAGACTAGCTCGTGCGGCGTGCCCTGTTCAATCAGTTGACCTCCCTTTTCGCCCCCTTCCGGTCCAAGGTCGATTATCCAGTCAGCCGCGGCGATGAGTCGTAGGTTGTGTTCAACGCAGAGAATAGAATGTCCTTGGTCACGAAGAAAGTAGAACAGCTGAATCAATCGCTCGACATCTTTCATGTGTAGTCCAGTTGTTGGCTCATCAAAGAGGAATAGAGAACGCCCCTTTGCACCATCAACGATATGAGGAACGAGCTTAAGCCGCTGCGCTTCGCCACCCGAGAGTTCGCTCAGCGGATGCCCTAGAGTGATGTGTCCAAGGCCAAGCCGTGAAAGTACCTGACATACCGCGGCGATCTGTTTCTCTTGAGCAAATGTTTCCGCACAAGCATCAATCGTCATTGAGAGGATCTGATGAACATTGAGCCCCTTGTAGCGAACTTCAAGAACCGGGGCCTGAAAGCGCATGCCCAGACACGACTCGCACTCGATAAACACATCGCTTAGAAACTGCATGTCCTCGCGGATATAGCCAGCGCCTTCGCACGTTGGGCACCGCCCGGCAGAGACGTTAAACGAGAACGACGAGCGGTTCAGGCCACGGTCTGCCGCGTCCTCAGTCGCGGCGAGCAGATCGCGGATGCGATCCCACATCTTTGTGTAGGTGGCGATGTTTGCCCGAGGGGTCTTTGAGAGCGCTGATTGATCGACCAGGAGCACCTGCGAAACGTGTTCAAAACCATTGACCTGGGCATCGAGCGTTGATTCACCAGGGACAACACCACGGTGTATTTCGAATGCAGCTTGAATAACTTCGGTGATAAGTGAACTCTTTCCGCTGCCCGAAACTCCGGTTAATGCGACGAAGGCATTCAGGGGGATATCGACGTTGAGCGACTGTAGGTTGCGGTTACAAGCATTGCGGATAGCGAGCACGGCATCAAATGACGGTGCAGTTGCCTGGGGCGTGTACGGTGCTGCACCCACCCCGCGCCATTCGCTCTGAGGACCAAAGAAGGTTACCGAACCACCGCGCTCACCAGCCTCAGGGCCCAGTTCAAGAATGTAATCTGACTGACTGAGGCACTCAGGATCGTGCTCAACGACTGTAAGGGTGTTGCCGCGGTTGGTGAGGTCTCGTAGTGCCTCGATCAACGCTTCGGTATCACGAGCGTGCAATCCTACCGAGGGTTCATCGAGTACAAAATGGGTCGAAATCAGATTGCTTCCGAGTGCCGAGACGAGATTCACTCGTTGCGTCTCTCCTCCAGAGAGGGTGCGAGCTTGCCGATCGAGAGTCAGGTACGGCAACCCGAGAGCTACTAAGTAGTGCAGCCGATTCAGGATGCTCGTAAAAACATCTGCAAGCTGACGCGGAAGTTTAGCTGAACCTTGAAGCTCTTCATGGAGTGAGCGAAACCACGGCAGGAGTCGCTCAAGAGGTAGAGACGCCACCTCAGCAATCGACACGCCGCGGACTCGGTAGGCCAAGGCGTCAGATTTCAACCTGGTACCCTTACACTCAGGACAATTAACCTGACCGCGGTAGCGGGCTAAAAATACCCGAACGTGCATCTTGTATTTTTTGCGTTCTAGCCAGGTAAACCAGGGGTTAATTCCGACGTAGGCTCGGGATTTGTGGTTGAAGATCGCATCGTGCTGTTCAGGTGTAAGTGATGACCACGGCACATCAACCGGGATATCCTGTTGCTTGCAGAATGCGAGCAGCTGCTTGTGTTCGCCTGAAGCGGCATTACCCTTCCAACACTCGACTGCATAGCCCTTAATAGTCTTGCTGTGGTCGGGTACGCAGCGGTGAGGGTCAATTACCAAGACCTTGCCAAAACCATTACACTCACCACAGGCACCGATTGGGTGGTTGTATGAAAACAGCGCTGGTCGCGGCCGCGCAACAGACACAGCCCCATCGCCGCACTGAAAGTTTCGTGAGTACGAATACGTCTCGTACGCAGCGTGGACCGTTTTCTGTTCGTGAGCGGTGGTCACCCGAGCGAGAGACCTGCACGGACGAGTTCGCTGTTCAACGATCTGGACATCCCCTTCGCCGACTGAGAAACACTGCTCAAGAGATTCCCGTACCTGGTTACCCGAAAAGGCACCGTAGCGACAACGATCGATGACGACGGTGAGAGTTTTAAACTTCTTTGGAGGTGCTGCATCCTCAAAGAGCGTTAAGGCTCCCGTAGAGGGGTGGATGTATCGCGAGTACCCGAGTATCTGAAGGCGATCGATCTGTTCTTTGGTGTTTTTGGTTTGAACGCCAATAAGAAATGTGGCATCTCGTTTTGCCGAGCAGAGCCGTTCGAGATGTATCGAGAGTGAAGCCACGTCCCAGCGAACGAGATTAAGACCACAGGTCGGACAAACAGGCGTCGCTATATTGCTCCAGACGATCTTAAGCAGGTCATTGATATCAGTCATCGAGCCGACAGTTGAGCGCGAGTTTAAGATCCGGGTTCGCTGTTGGATGGCGATCGCTGGTCGCACATGCTCGATAGAATCAACCTTGGGACGCTTAACCTTGTCAAAGAACTGTCGTGTGTAAGGCGAGAACGTCTCGATGTAGCGTCGCTGACCTTCAGCGTAGATCGTATCAAATGCAAGCGATGACTTTCCTGAGCCCGACAGTCCCGTAATGCCAACAAAGGTATCGTGAGGTAGCGTGAGATCAAGCCCTTTAAGGTTGTTCTCGCGGGCATTTATAATTCTGAGGGAGTTTTTCTGTGACATCGCGCACTGAAGTGTATCGCGGTATGAGAGGAGGGAGCAACTGTAGCGGGGCATTTATAGCGATTGACAGGAATACGGAGCGAAATGCCGAGGTCTACGGGTGGCGAACTAACTGGCCTTCCCCACGGCTTTTTGCAGGTTATCAGGATTCACACGCTATCGTTGGATATTTCCATCAATTCTTACTGATGGCCCGAACGAGGTCTCGGCGTACCCCATGAGCCTGGCTCACTTGCTCCCGACTCTTCGGTAGGGAGCTGAGCCTTTCCACATCACCGAGAACTGATCAAGAAAGCTTTTAGCGATCGTCTTATTCCAGATCATAATTGAGACGATTTCGTTGCTGAAGAGGTCCATAGTCACCAGCTCAGAGGTGATGATCGTAGAGGTCGGCGTTGCGAGGTTTGAATCAATTACTCGAATGGTAGCTCCACGCTCACGAGATAGTCGTTGTCGGTATGCCTCGGAGATTGCTGCACTGGGCACAATAAATCGTTTTTTCACCCGTTTATCGCGACAGTACTGCGCGTAGTCGTCATAGGAGTCTCCAAGAACTGCATAGATATCGGAGTCGCGCACAGAGGCTATTGCTCGGATGATTCCGTCTCCGCGTGCTGCCGAGTCGACAACCTGCATCAACCGTCTCAGGAATTGCTCTCTACCCTTGAGGACATCAACGTGAAGCTCATCTTTGGCGGTTTTCGCTAATCCTTGGAGTAACGGCACTACGAGTTCAAGTTCTCGCATGCGCTCTGATTCTCGATGTAGGATCGTATCAGGTCTCGCTGCGCTGAATACCTTACGTCCTCTGCTCACGGCGTGAGATACAAATCCAAGATCCTCTAACTCTGCAAGCGCAGAGTAGACAAACTGCCGATGGAGCCCAGACTTGCGAACGATCGGCCCAGCAGTGCTCGGTCCAAGTGCTAAAAGGTCTCGATAGACTCGCGCTTGACGCTTGGAAAACCCAAATGATTCGAGGGCACTTAACTCAAATGATTGGTTCTTTTTGTCAATAAACATTGACAACAATATACCACAACGACATTGAGTAGGCAGCGCCTTTGTGACAGGTTCAAGCGAGTATAGCCAAGACCAATCCTTCTGAATGGTGGCCGATGTAAAGCTGTAGGTATCTTGCCTGGAGATAGAGTATGCGCCGAGAAGCTTGTTGTGTCGCAAATCTGTTAATGGTTCTGGTTGCTTGGACCTTGCTGCCTGCGTTTGCGGCCCCAATGCAACGCACAAAGGTGGGGGTGATAGTTGGGACGACCGGATTAGCGGCTGCCAGTGGGCTCTCCGTAAAGCGTGGAATCGAGCTGGCAGATCGAAGCTTTGATGGCGCCAATAAGGTCGATTTTATCTTCGAAGATGATGGCTTCCAGGTCAAAAATGCCGTAAGTGCAGCAGACAAGCTCATCGCGCACGACCACGTGGATGCGCTCATTACCTTTAGTGGTTCAACCTCGCTCGCGGTGTCGCTCGTTGCAGAGAGACGAGGGGTTCCGATGGTAGCTGTGACAGCACTCAGCAAAGTTAGTGCGGGGAGAGACCTGATCCGGACGATCTTCGTTCCCCCAGGTGAATTAGCACGGATGATTGGGGATGAAGTAATGCTGCGGCAGCCCGTAAGGGTCGCACTCATTACGAGTACACAGGACGCGTTGCTCGGATTGCGCTCCGCTATCCGTGACTCACTTGCGGAGCACGCAGCGTACACCAGTGAGGAGTCGCAGAGCTTCGTTGTCTTTGATGAAGAGATAGTGCCTGGTGATGTAGAGCTTTCGAGCGTGGCAACCCGTATGCTTCGACGCAACCCAGATGTCATTATTAGCCTTACTTTGCCGCCGCAGTCGGCTACGTTAGCCAAACTTCTGCGCAATCAAAGGTATACTGGCAAGGTGATGGTTGGACCGCCGACATACAACTACCAGGAGATAGCAGCAGCACAAGGAGCTCTTGCAGGGTCTCTGCTGGTCGGCCCTTTGAGTGGACCGAGTAATTCCTTCTTTCGTCTCTACCGAGCGACCTTCCACGAACCAAGTGTAGCTGAGGGTATGTACGGATACGATGCTGCAACACTCCTCATAGAGGCTGCCGCGACCGGGGATATTAAAGGCTACATCTCCCGACTAAAGAGCTTAAGCGGAGCCGCTGGAGAGTATGCGTTGGATGGGGACAATCTCTTCGCAGTGCCTGCAGAGATGAAAGAGATAACCTCTGATGGGACGGTGGAGCGATACGGGGCGAGGAAGTGATGGAGCCGCGCCTCTTGAATGGGGCCACAAATGCGCGGATCGTATTGTATTTAATGAGTTTTACTACGACTGGCCGCACATTTTCATCCTTATCAGAAAAGCTAATTCTTTCGAGTAGATAGCGGGAGAACCGCGAAGCCCTGTCTACTCAACAGGGCATCGCAGTTCTCGCCTCCTGAATGGGGCCACAAATGCGCGGAGCATATTGTTTTTAATGAGTTTAACGACGCTTGACCGCGCATTTGTATCCCTATCGGAAATGCCAACTCTTTCGAGTAGATAGCGGGAGAACTGCGAAGCCCTGTCCCCTCAAAGCGTTACTAAGATCTAGAGTCGGGGTACAATATGAGGAGTGGCTGTTATGGGCCTGAAGGGATCGGGTTTGTGTAAGGTTGGCCTCGGCTCTTTAATTTTCGGTGCAAACCCTCACTATGTCAGGCTTTGAGCAACCGAAAAGCTTAAGCGCGTTGTGATTTGGAATACGTGCATGATTTTGAGCCCTCGTTTTGAGGGTAATTTGTGGGGATGTAGAGTGAGATATTCACAGAGAGACAAGGGAGACGTAGTCGCCCCGCTTTTGAATCAGCTCGGATTGGACAACATGGTTCAAGGGTTTTACGCGACAACAGCAGCAGAATCAAATCGAGCCTTAGACCTTGGTCAGATTGCTTTCATTGATCTTAAAGCCCGTCTTGGAGTTGTTCACCTAGCAGGGCTATTGCGTCATTCCAAAAAGCCTAGAAGTGATTACGAAGATTGGAAGAAGACACGCCCACGTGATGGTGGACTGACGATGATCGAAGTATGGAAAATTCTCCGTGAGTTCCTTACAAATCCTGGTTTTCAGGCTGAATTGCTCATACAAGACAGTCAATTTCCGAACTTGCATTCTATACTCGCCAAACAATATCTATATGCGGATTCTCTCGATAACACCTCCTCGGAGCATCAAGCTCAGGTTGAGGCGTTCAAAAACTATTTCCGCAACGAACTAACCGATTATAACAAGTTCAAGGATGGTTATCGTCAATGGAGAGCGTCTCTAGGGCTTTTTGAGTTAGCGCCTGGCCCAGAGTTTTCAGTCTTAGCGGATAAAATTATCAAACAGGCGTGGCAGCATGCCTTATTTTTTAAGATGATATTTAACGATGTGGATGTTTCGTCACTTACCGCCCCGCAAGTAATAAAAGGCTTGTTGGGATTACCAATCAATGAAGGGATATCAGAACAGAACAGAGCATGTCTTAACCCAATAGGTCTACAATCCGCCAAAAGTCACGCAGATGCCATGCGCCGGGTTCTTGAAGAGCTCATGTGTCACATGACAGCAGTAACGGCAAAGGAGTTAGGGAGTAAACATTTCACCACAGTTTGCGGCCATGAATGGCCCTCTTTTAATTACAATGATTTATGCCGAAAGAATTTACGGGTTTTGTGGAACGAGCAGGCGGAACAGATCGATCGTTTCGCTGAAGAGGCTGTTAGGCTATTGGATGCACAGCGAGATCGTGACCTAAAAGCAGAAGCGCTAAACCAGGCGAAACGTGAAAGAGAAAGTCTTCAACGGCAGGCACAAGTTGAGGCGAACAAAGAATTTATTTACCAATTCTTTCAAGAACGCCAGAGGCCTCCTCCACCCGCGATAAGCTTGGCAATACTGAAAAAAGACCGCGCGCAGATTCCAAAATCCTGGGCAGCTCATTTTGGAAACTTTATCTCAGCCACTGAGCGAATCCTAGACATCCTAGACTATCGAGGCTCTGACCATGGCGAGAGCGCGGCGAACAAGATGATTGAAGAGCTCCGGCTAGGAGACAGGATATTTACCAGAATAATAACCGCTCAAGATATTGGTAGTCAGGGTATTAAGAAGCTGGTGGACCTGCTCTTTGATCCGATGAATCTCTGTTGTGTGCTTCAGGCGCAATCTAAAAATGCGATCTCAGATAATGACATAAAGAAGCAATTCGAGATCACTATCCCGAAAGTAACCCCGAGAGCAACGCTGGCTCGAGAACTAGCGACTCTCTATGGCCAAGATATTGCTGCTTGCGAGGCGATAGATACAATAATTGGCGAACAAGATCTCAATCTATTTGTAGCTACCCTGCTACTACCGAAGGCACGCATCGTGGAATTAATGGGTAAAGACGGCGCAGAATTTGCTCAAGCTATTAAATATGCCTTAACAAGCGCGCAAGAATCCAGCGAACGCATCGCCACAATTAAAGAGAAAAGGCCTCCAAGAGAATCTGCTGCGGGAAAAGGTGAGGCACAAGATGTTGATATAGCTACTCTTAGAAAGGAACTGGGAGATGCTGCAAAGGGTTGGGCATTGATAAGTGATGGATATGGGGGAGTGTTAGCTGTTAGGGAACGAGACAATCTAGAGGTAGAGCTCAATCCAAGTGACTTAGTTGGGGGCAATAAAGCTATCAGGGCTTTCGGGAAAAAGGTAGCTCAGGCAGAAAGGGACAGACCGGCGCAAGGTCTAATAGATACCCTACTAGGGTTCGGATTTACGTGGCGTGACAAGACCCTTATTCATATAGAATCTGGTCTGCAGGTGGTATTAAACGGTAATTTGAGCGAGAAATTAGCAGACTTGGGCCGACTCAAAACGGCTATCTCAGGATATCAAAGCCAACAGAGCGAACTACGCCAAGTGCTGATTGAGTCTAATCGAATATTGGTTTTAGATAACCGGGACGAATTCGCATACCATTTTGAATCGAGCGGCGAGGAACACGAGATCGACCTGCCCCCGATACCGCACGCTAAGATAACTGAGGTGCTCGATGGGGCGCGGCGTTCTGCACAAGCTTTAGTAGATTGTACTGATCGGAGTGCTAACGCAGCCCTTAAAGGTGAAGCGAAACAAGCAAGGTTATTCAATGAATATCACGAGCGTCTGCAAATAAAACCCTCGAGCCAGGTGCTGATACTCGATGCAAATATCATTTTTGATCTCGTTTGGGGGCAAGTAAACGGTAGGAGTCTCTCTCGTATATTGTCAGTGTTAGCAAAGGTACCCCATCAGAAGATAATCGTCCCAGCTACGGTTGTGTTTGAGGTGTTAGGATGGATTCCGCCTGAAGACTGGTCGCCGCAAGGGGGGTATCTTCTATTTCCGTCCTCTGAGAGGCGTCACTTGACAGATTTACTCCGGAATCGATTTTCCGTGTGTACGGTTAATGAACAGGGAAAACTATCGCCTCTCGGTAGCGATTTTTCCAGAAGCTCAAAGCTTGTGGTGGTCTTTACGGAGGCCGATCGTACGTTGATGCAACAGGTTCGGGAGATCGAGACTAATAGCGATCGCCCGGCAACTGATAGGCGAATTGCAATCAAAAAATTATTCGTTGGAAGAGATTTAGGTGAGCACAGAATCATTGACTTACTGAGGCTAATTCCGGAAACCGATCAGCCGCGTCAAGTTTACACACGCGATGAAAAATTCAGAAGAGATATATCGAGAATGCCAAAGCTGAAGCTTAGAGCCAGTCCAGTGGATTTATTCGTGCAAGCTGCAGCAGCTCTCCCTAAAGACGTTGCGGAGGTATTTGCCCTTTCGCCAGAGCTAGCAGCAGGACAATTAGTCGATTCACTTGTTGCGGGGCTCAGGCGTTACGGATAATAGATGGAGCATCGTAAGGCACTAAAACTGTGCTATACCCGCTTTGATGAGATATCTTCGAGAACAATTGATCGCAATAGCAGTCACTGTAAATCTTATGGTATTAGCCGCTCAGTACGTTGAGGCGCAGCCGACCAACACGGATGTGTCCCTGTGCGCGCTTACGGACAAGGCGCTGAAGCATGCCAGTGAGGTACGCGAGCTAAAGCCTCTCTCGCCGGTGCCCTGTGTGGTTGAAAATAAAGCTGCTGTCACCCAGTTTCTTCAAGATACCATTCGCGAAGATCTACCGCCGCAGAAGCTCGCGATGGAGGAGCTCGTATACCGGGCTGTCGGTTTAATACCTGACTCGTTTGATTATCAGCATGGCTTGGTAGAGTTCCTCGTTGGGCAGATCGGCGGTTACTACAATCCAAAGAAGAAGTTGTTCGTAATGGCCGGCTGGCTACCAGCCTCAGTTCAGCAGGGAGTAGCAGTGCACGAGCTAACTCATGCGCTCCAGGATCAACACTACAATCTGACCGCGATTATAAACGCCCAGAACGCCACGACCGATGCCGGTCTCGCTGCCTCTGCGCTCGTTGAGGGTGATGCTTCGGCAGTTATGTACGATTACGAAGGGCGACGAGAAGCAAATAAAACCCTGCAGAGTGTCCAGTCAATCGAATCGATATTACTCCTCCAGGTCCTGGGCCTCGGATTGGGAGGGGATGTGCCGGAGAGCCTGAAGGCGATCCTCATTTTTCCCTACACGAGCGGGCTGCGTTTTGTGCATGTGCTGCTCAGACAGGGAGGGTATGCGGATGTGCACAAAGCCTACACACGAATCCCCACGACTACTCGTGAGATACTGCACCCCGAGGATTACTTGAAAGGCTCATTTTCACCGTCGATTCCTCTTGATACCGGAGTTGATTCCGCGCCACCGGGTGTGCAGCCTGAGTACGCCGATGTCTTGGGAGAATTCGGTATCTCGAGCATCTTCCGGGGAGCGGCAGCTACGAAGGAGCGAGGTGTTGCGGCGGCCGCTGGATGGATTGGTGATAAGCTGGTCGTTTTCCCTGTACGCGATAAGTTGCGGGTGATTTCGTGGCTGACTCGCTGGGAGACAGAGCGCGACGCTGTTGAATTTGAGGCGCTCTATCGTGAATATGTGGATGCTGTGTCTCAACGCGATGTTGGAGCAGGCGCGGGAGATCTCTCACGGACAAGATCGGTAACGATTGCTCGCCGTGGCAGTAGTGTATCGGTCGTTGTCAAAACCGTGACGTCGTAGTGGGTTAGCGAAGCAGGATTCTTTAGGGTGGTCTTCTAGTCCGCTGTGTTGAAATCATCGAAAATTACCGCAGGGAGGCAGGCGCGGCTGATTAGCGGCCAGCCGCGCCACGTGTTGCGGGGCCTACCACTCGAAAACCCAAGAAGTCTTCGGAGAGTTATACAGTTACTCGCCGCCCACATTCAAATCGGAGGCACTGCTCAATGTCCGAGTGAAGAAACGTATAGCCACTCTCCAGAAGCTTGTGAGGGATCAAGCGACTGCTCGATAACAAGATCGTCGACATCTCTCCAAAAATAGCCTTCAGCGCACATGATGGAGCCGGAATGATCGTTGGGCGCTTTAGAACCCGACCGAGAGTAGCTGTCAGTTCGCGATTGGTGCACGATACTGGTGAGCAGCAATTTACTGGTCCGTTGAGGGTGTCGGTGTATAGCGAGTGCTCAAATATCCCAAGAAGGTCCTCTAAACCGATCCAGCTTGTGAATTGGTCTCCGCTGCCCAAGCGGCCTCCGATGCCCACTATGAAAGGCGGCAACATCTTCGCGAGTGCTCCGCCTGCAGCATTCAGTACCATGCCGAGTCGAAGCTGTACGGTTCTGCATGCGCCTGTCTGGAGTGCTGATGCTTCCTGTTCCCAACGTGCGCACACCTTGGCCAGAAAGTCGGAGCCGACGGGACTCGTCTCATCAACCGAAATCTCACCCGTATCGCCGTAGTAGCCGGCTCCGGAAGCAGAGATAAAGACCTGCGGCGGCTTAGAGAGCGTTGCTATCGTTTGCGCCAGAAGCCTCGTAGGTTGTACGCGGCTCTGTTCAAGCGCCTTCTTCCGTTTGGGCGTCCAACGTTTAGCGGCGATGTTCTCGCCACATAGGTTTATGACGGCAGTGACTCCGGTGAAGGCAGAAGTATCCAAGATGCCCGCCCCCGGATCCCAGAAATGCTCATCGTTGTGACGTGGTGAGCGCCGCACAAGGGTGCGGACAGTGTGGCCAGCAGTTGTGAGGAAGGCCCGTAATGCTTGCCCGATAAAGCCTGAGGCTCCAGCTATGAGGATGGTCTGGCGAGGCTTATCTTTCCATCGTGAATGCAGTGTAAGGTCTGCAGCGAGGATGGAGTGCCTGAAGGCAAAGAGTCGTTTGAGCTCTCTTCGCAGCAACAGGTCTGCCGCGCCAGCACCTATTGGTAGCTGGTACTCGATCTCGTCAAGCATGTTCGTTTGGTTGTTGTGCTCAGGGATGAACGAGTGCGTGTGTCGCCAACTCCGGAATAGCCCACTGAGCTGTTCATCACGGAACATACTAGGCGGCTCGTAGGCTGTGTGAGTTAGGTGCCACGGTATTGTGAGGCCAAGAGCAAGTGGCAAACGGATCGTCACGTGCGCTCCGGTCGCAATCGTCTCAGAGCTGCTCACTATCTGTACAGGTCTCCACGGTGGGTTGAGCCGCGCAAATGCTCCAGGGCGTGTGTGCCAGGTAAATACATC
>JBIKKR010000093.1:0-11919 GCA_044360225.1 Bdellovibrionota bacterium
TCGGCTGGGCAGCGAACTCGATCGAGCCTGGAGAGCATGTACACGTCCACAACGTTGAGCTGCAGAAGCTGTCGATGGACTACGAGTATGCGACCGAGCGTCCTCAGACTCCAGAGCTTCCTGAATGGGCCCTCAATCGCACGTTTATGGGTTACCCACGCGAAGACGGTCGAGTAGGCACCCGCAACTTCATCCTGGTGGCGAGCACCGTAAACTGCTCAGCAACGGTCGTACGCGGAATCGCTGCGGCCATTAAGCCCCTGCTCGCTCAATACCCAAATGTGGACGGAGTGCTTGCAATCACTCACAAGACCGGTTGTGGAATCGTGTATGGAACTCCCCAGCACGATCAGTTCGCTCGAGTTATAGCGGGATACGCTAAGCACCCTAACGTTTCACGTTGTTTGATGATCGGCCTTGGGTGTGAGGTTGGTGGCATCCCATACCTCTCCGGCAATAAGGACTTTGTGCCTGAGACAGCTCTGCGGAAGGGTATCCCGGGAGAAGCTCTCAAGCGTGGCAGAGTTGAGGCATTCACGATGCAGGATGTTGGTGGCACCAGAAAAGCTATCGACCTCGGAGTTGCAATCATCAAAGAGTGGCTACCTGAGGTTAACGCTCTCAAGCGTGTGGCCACACCGATTTCAAAACTCGTGCTTGGCACAAACTGTGGCGGCTCGGACGGATACTCGGGGCTCACAGCGAATCCAGCGGTCGGTGAGGTTGTCGATATCTTAGCCACGGCGGGGGCAACCGGGATCCTGGCTGAAACGCCGGAAACGTTCGGAGCACACCACATCTTCGCGCGCCGCGCAGTTACTCCGGAAGTTGGCAAGCGCCTGATTGAGAAGATCCAGTGGTGGGAGGAATACACTGCGAAGTTCGGTGCTTCATGTGATGGCAACCCTTCATCAGGCAACAAGGAAGGCGGATTGACTACTATCCTTGAGAAATCACTAGGTGCGGCGATGAAGGGCGGCTCGACAGTGCTTAACGCAGTGTACGACTACGCGCAGCAGGTTGAGCTGGGACGGGGCTTTGTATTTATGGACACCCCCGGACTCGATCCAACATCGGTCACCGGGCTGCTTGCGGGGGGTGCGAACGTTATCGTATTTACGACCGGACGGGGTAGCTGTTTTGGTTCGAAGCCCGCACCGACGATAAAGGTTGCTACCAATTCAACGATGTACCAGAGGATGATCGATGATATGGATATCAATGCTGGGTGCATAATCGAAGGCACCCTTCGCTCGGTCGTAGCACGAGAGCTCTTCGAGCAGATTATCGCCGTTGCAAGTGGCGCTCAATCAAAGAGCGAATCGTTTGGCTACGGAGACGAAGAGTTTGCTCCGTGGGATATCGGTCCGACGATGTAGTGCGAGAGTTGCTGGCGATTGAAGCGCGTACGTGCGCTCAATGCCGTATTGTTTCGAGTTTGTATATAGGAGGATGATACTATGAAGCTTATTCGTTTTGGGGAACTACATAAAGAGAAACCTGGTGTAGAGCTAGCCGATGGCACACGCCTTGACGTCTCTGCGTTTGGCGAGGATTACAACGAACAGTTCTTCGGTTCTGACGGCATAAGCCGCCTTGAGCGCTGGCTTAAGAACAACCGTAGCGAGTGCCCAACGGTCGCACCCTCAACACGGCTCGGATCGTGCGTATGTCGGCCCAGCAAAATCATCTGCGTTGGCCTTAACTTTCGTGACCATGCGGCTGAGTCAGGCCTTGAGCTGCCCAAAGAGCCTGTAATCTTCTTTAAGGCCACGACGGCGCTCAACGGTCCAAACGACCATGTAGTTATCCCCAAGAACTCTGAGAAGACCGATTGGGAGGTTGAGTTGGCGGTTGTTATCGGCAAGCGCGCTGCGTATGTCGATGAAAGCAAGGCGCTCGATTACGTAGCTGGCTATGCGCTGCATAACGACTACAGCGAGCGTGCATTTCAGATCGAGCGTTCTGGTCAATGGGTCAAGGGCAAGAGCTGCGATACATTCGCACCACTAGGCCCAGTACTGGCGACTAAGGACGAGGTCCCCGATCTTAACAACCTCAAGATGTGGCTGACCGTCAACGGCAAGATGATGCAGAACGGAACTTCGGCCGACATGGTGTTTAAGGTTCCATTTCTCGTTAGCTATATTAGCCAGTTTATGACCCTACTCCCTGGCGACGTGATCAGCACAGGCACTCCAGCAGGCGTAGGCTTTGGATTCAAACCACCTGTATACCTCAAGGATGGCGATGTCGTTCGATTGGGGATCGACTATCTCGGGGAATCTCAACAACTGCTCGTTGGGTATAAGGCCTCTCACTAGGAGTTATATGAGTGCATGCATACTGAGAACTTTGGGAGTAACGGATGCTATTGATACTCATATCCACCCGTGGCGGCTAAGCGATCTCCCTCCAGTGATCCAGTGTGCTCGCGAGGTCCGTCCTGACTTAGCTCAGGATTACTCACCAGCTAAGGTCATTGATACAGCTGCTGCGAGTGGTTGCTCGGGGGTTATCTTCGTTCAGGCACGCGACCCACATGAGGGCAACGAGGCTGAGGCTGAGTTTTTTGTAGCTGCAGCTCGCGAGCACCCGCAGGTTTTAGGATGCGTCGTCGGAATTGATCTACTCGATACACCGGGGACCGAGCGTTTTATCACCGGCATCAAGATGCATACATGCGTCCGAAGCTGTCGGATGATCGCTCCAGAGAACCTCGGAGTCGGAATTCTTTCAGATAATCGCACACAAAGCACTACACGCATGCTTGGGGAACATGGCCTGCGCCTCGATCTCTTGATTCGTTCCGGCAACCCAGGGCAGCTTGTGGAGGGTGTGCGGCTCGTTCAGTGGCTCGCCAACAATAGCAAAACGATCGTTGTAGGCGATCACCTCCTCAAACCAACTGGTGTGAGCGAAGGGAAACCAACACAGGAGTGGATAGCGGCGCTCTCTGAGCTTGCTCGTTGCGGAAACTTCTTTATGAAACTCTCGGGCCTGCCTGGTGAGGTTGCGCCTGATAGCGACCACAAAGTCTTCTGGCCATTCTTTGACGCCGCTCTTGAGGCTTTGGGCGCTGAGCGTCTGCTGTTCGGATCTGACCACCCAGTGTCCTATAGCCATGCTGCGTCGGTTGCTGCTGTGGCCGAGTGGGTTAGTGCGCGCGGGCTAGTAGACAATGGCGTTGCTCAGGAGATATTTGCTGAGAGTGCTAAGCGGGCGTATGGGCTGAGGGTATAGTGGGCTAGGAGTTGACAACACACAGCTGGTTATTCGGACAATACTGCAATTCGTGCATTACGCAGGCGCATTTCAGCTTTGCAGCTGTTGTCGAATGTAGCAAGCCTGCCATAAGCCAGCTCAGCTCTTCTTTACAAATTGCGACTTCAGCTTCATCGCCCCTATCCCGTCAATTTTGCAGTCGATGTCGTGGTCTCCGTCTACGAGGCGGATATTTCGCACTTTAGTGCCCACCTTTACTACCGAGGATGTACCTTTAATCTTGAGATCTTTTATGATCGTTACGGTGTCTCCATCTTGCAAGACGTTTCCTACTGCGTCCTTTATACAAATCGATTCATCCTTGGTATCAACTGACGCCTCTGCTGACCATTCATATGCGCATTCAGGACATACAAGGAAGGCCCCGTCCTCATAGGTGTGCTCAGAGTTACATTGAGGGCAGCGTGGAAGGTTGTCCATGAAGGGCATAGTATCAGATCGAGCACTGCTATCACAGTAGCAACACCGATATTGTGCAGGGCATCACAGTTCTCCCACTATTCATTCGAAAGAGCTGGGATTGCCGATAGGGACACGAGTCCTTCGGAGCGCCACCGTCCAAGCTCCTCTACGGCAACGGAATCGCACCTTTAATAATCCCTGCTGTAGAGAGCTCCTCAAAAAGCGCCCGTGGCAGCGGTCGCTCAATCGAGGCTTTTACTGCATCAAGATGTTCAGGCGTGGATGCTCCAATAATGACTCCAGAAACCTGCGGGTGTGCCAGAACAAATTGCAACGCTGCCGCTCTGGGTGACTGCTCGCCATGCTTTTCGACGATCGACCAGAGGTTGCACGCTTTAGTGTAGCTCTCGTCGCTAATATAGTTGTAGTTAAACGTCACCGGCATATTGAGATCGCCACGATAGTACCACCGCGTTATACCATCCTTACCGGGGCAGCGGATCGCTTTGCGCGGATCCTCAGCTAGCAATCGCGAGCAGAACGGACCGGCAACACGGTATTCAAGACCGAGGTGACTGCACAGATCAAACATCCCCTCGTGCGCGAAGCTCTGATCGATCAGCGTGTACGTTGTCGTTGAAACATAGGTCAGTAGTCCCGGGTGACGCTCAACAAGCGTCTTGAGAGCTGTGGTCTCCTTTCCGCCGTATCCGATCTGGCGCACAAAACCGGAACGCTTGAGGTCAGCGATGGCGCGCAATCCATCGTCTAGCCTCTCCCACGACATCGATGCATCCTCATTGAGAGCATCCCACGGGTCGTGCAACGAGAGTCCATCGATATACGAGGTACGCAGTGTCTCTAGGCTCCGCAGAGTGGTCTGCATTACTGAATCGTAGTCTACCCTCCACTTGTGCGTGAAACGGCGGTTGGGCTCTCCCAGGGTCCAAAAGTCAGGTTGAGTTGTATCTCGTTCATCGACGCACGGATAGAGTGCGCGCAATGATTTGGTCGAAAGATATAACGATTCACGTGCTGCACCGATCTGCTCAAAAGCTCTACCAAGAAAGAACTCACTCGCTCCCCAGCCGTAGAGCGGCGCAGTATCGAATCGAGTTATCCCCAAATCGAGCGCTTGCTTTACTATCGATATAGCTCTGGCTATATCGGGCACCTTCCCGTCAAGAAACAGGCCACCCAAATTAGCTGTGCCGAGGATTATCTTTGAGGGATCAAAACGCATACGTGTATTCTCATCTTTTATAAAGCTTCTCTGTATTGCCTCACTCTCTTAGTGACTGCCACCAGGCTCGTCTATCACCACCACGATAAGACGTTTCGGGCCGTGTGCTCCGAGAACGAGAATTCGTTCGATATCAGCAGTGCGAGAGGGTCCGGTAATAATCGTTCCGTAGCTCCACGTTCGATTATTGTGCACTTCTGCCAGCCACGATGAGAGACAGGGAAGTAGTTGCGCAGTCGTTGCCACCACACAGTGCACCGGGGGCAGCACCGACAATCTCCGACCACCTGCTGTTGTAGCGCGCAGTACAATGCTGCCCGTTCTTGCTATGAGCGCATCAGACGCAGTAAAAGCGCACTGCATCCCCTCTACTGCAGAGTGAGCTAGCGGCTCTTCCCCTACTACGGTCATCTGCGCCTCCAAGGATTCTAGCTCGGCAAAACCTTGGAACAAGCGATCAAGCAGCGGGGTTCTCTGCCTACCACACCGCACAAACCCTGACTCTCGTGCCAGCAGCTCTATCTTCCGGGCAGCATCCTGAAGCGTGGCTACCCTATGCACCTCCCCCTTGAGAGCGGCAAGCTTCCTACCAAACTGCTCAAAGAGCGCCTCCGTATCCCGAGCAGGAATATCAGCAAAAACTTGCTCTGCTCCGAATCTCGGACGCTCACACAACTCACCGCTACGCCGCGTAGCGCGCAGCTTCTCTAAGATAAATTGTCTACTCTCCATGTCGACTCCACCACGAAGAAAAGGATTTAGCTGCTGGCTGCGGAAGCTTCGCTGTTAGTTTGGGAGCTACGCAGCTAAGTGTTCTCAGAGCAAATCGCATCACTCGAGCACCGCTATCGACTACAAAACGGCTCTGCATCGCTAGAGCCCAACCTTTGAGCGCGGTTTGCCAAAATACGCTCGGAGCTGTTTCGTTGGCCTCCTGCCGATTGGTCAGTAACATATGGTGCAGCGGTATCTTTACGGGACAGACATCGGTGCACGCACCACAGAGACTCGATGCAAACGCCAAGTGTCCCCAGTCCCGCATCCCCTTGAGGTGTGGCGTGATAACCGCCCCAATAGGTCCAGAGTATGGTGTGTTGTATGTATGACCACCAACTGTCTTGTATACTGGACACGCATTAAGACATGCTCCGCATCTGATACAGCTTAAGGCATCGCGCACCTCTGGCTTGCGGTAGATCTCTGAGCGTCCGTTATCAAGCAGCAACAGGTACATCACCTCTGGGCCGTCAACCTCACTACTACGGCGTGGACCACGAATGATTGAGTTGTATGCGGTCATCTGCTGCCCTGTTCCGCTTGTAGAGAGCAGAGGCAAGAAGAGTTCTAGATCGTTTATGCTCGGTAGTATCTTTTCTATCCCCGCGATCGAGAGGTGCACCTTAGGGCACGCGGTTGACAGGCGTGCATTACCCTCATTTTCGAGGATCAGAATAGCCCCGTCATCGGCGAGCAAGAAATTGGCCCCGCTAATCCCGAGATCTGCTGTAATGTATACATCTCGCAGGTGGCGACGAGCGATATCGGTCAATTCCTCGGCATCAGTGGTCGGCTCACATCCAAGGGTGCGCTGAAATATCTCACTAATCTCTTCCTTTGATTTGTGCATCGCTGGAGTCACGATATGGTACGGCTTCTCTCCGTTTAATTGGACAATCAGCTCTCCAAGATCGCTCTCAAGGGTCTCAATACCCTTGTGCTCAAAAAACTCGTTTAACTCAAGCTCCTCTGAGGTCATCGACTTTGATTTAACTACTTTGCGTATTCCGTGGCGTGCTATGATCTGATCAACGATCCGATGCGCATCGGCGACATCTTTAGCCCATAAAACCTGCATGCCGTTCTTAGTTGCGTTCTGCTCAAAGCGCTCAAGAAGCTCTGGCAGGTGATCGAGCACGTATCGCTTTATCTCAGCAGCCGTGTTGCGAGCTTCTTGCCAATCAATAAACTGACTGGCTTTTTGATTGACTACGACTGAGTCGTAACTAGCAATAACTTTCAGTAATCGCTTACGGTGCGTCTCATCTGAGGCCTTCACCTCTGATGAACCTATAAATCGCGAGTGCTCAGAGGTGCTTCCCATACCTACTCCGTAATTCCCATGGCATCCACGAGGAATTCAACCGTATGCCTAATTGGCGTAGTAAATCCTTGCTGCGCCGCGGCCGTTCTAAGATGCATGATACACCCGGGATCGTTTGAGAGGATCTCATCGGCGCCAACGTGCTGGCACATCTCAAGTCGGGTTTTCGCCATCGCCTGTGATATCCCTTGAAACTTCTGGCAAAAGAGTCCACCAAAGCCACAACACACAGGCTCAGGGGAGGGATCGACCAGCTCAAGTCCTTCAATGCGCGTAAAGAGGTCACGGTACTCGCTCCGAAGCTCAAGCTCTCGAGCTGAGTGACATGAGTTATGAAAGGCCACACGTTTGCGGCAGGAGCCTGTAATCCGGTCGATCAGGTTGTGTTGTCGCAAAAATTCGGACAACTCAAACACTCGCGAGCCAAGCGCGCACGCTGCCGCCTCATCTCGGTCACCGTGAAACACCTCAGGATAGTACTTTCGAATCATCGCCGTACACGAGCCGGAGGGGCACACTACCTCCTGGTCAGCATACTTTCCTTGGGAGAGGCTGCGGACAGTTTTGCGCGCGACGGACTTTGCCTCATGTAGTTGCCCAGCGTTAAAGGCTGGCTGTCCACAGCAGGTTATGGAGCTATCAAAACTCACATGGAAACCGAAGTGCCGGAGGAGCTTAACTAGGGCAACACCCATCTCTGGATACAGCTGGTCAACAAGGCATGGGGCAAACAGGATAACTTTTTGCATGGCCGCTATCTTGCCCTAACTTTTGCGGTAGGCCAACACTTCGTTTTGACCTGCTTAAGCCGCGTTAACACTCAACTTTTTATTGGTGCGAGCTTGTGCTGCCAACGCCGCCTGGTGCCTTGATTCAATCGCATCGCCGATCTCCGCCGCCAAGCCAGGAGATTGGTTGAGCAAGTCACCTATTGCTTTACCCTCGAACACCATGACGCGCGTATCATTTACCGCCGTAATCTCTATGGCGTCCGCTGCTGGACCAGCCGTGAGCTGCTCTCCAAAACACTCTCCCGGCCCGATTTGGCCTACCTCTACCAGGGCTCCGTCCGACGAAAGGGCTCGTAGGCGCGCCTGTCCGGTAAGAATGAGGGCAAACCCAGAGAATCTGCTGCCGGCTGCCTGAATCGTCTCACCTATCGCATACTCCATGACTCGTGGCGTCGCTGCCCCAGCGTTCTGGATAGCCGGTTTAAATCGCGGATAGTTGCGCAGCCATTCGCTCGGCTCCACCTTGGGAGCTCCTGGATTCTCGCCGGGGCTGTACTCCATGGTGATGGGAAAAGGGATTGTGAGCCCTGCTCTTCTGACTGCATACCACAGCCTGGTCATAAACTGGTCACGCGTAGGTGCCAACTCCTCCTGTTTGGCTACCGAAAAAGACACCCGATAGATAACGGAGAAGTCGCTATATTCAACCGTTCTGACCGCTGGCGCGGGGTCACGCAAGATTCCGGGGGTCTCTGCCAGAAGCGCTCCCAAGACCTCTTTAACGCGGTTAGGCGGATCGTCGTAGCTAAAACCTATCTGCAGCGCCTCAGTGCGTGTGTCGGTTGGACGTGAGAGGTTACTAAAAGCCCCCTTGTACAGGCGCACATTAGGAACGATGCGCAGCTCGCGAGTAGGTGTGAGGATGTGCACCGAGCGCCAGTTAATCTCGATAACTTTCCCGGTTACTCCTTCCGCTGATACCCAATCGCCTACCTTGAGTGGGCGCTCAAAAAGCAACATCAATCCCGAAACGATATTCCCCAGCGGCTCTTGGAGCGCTAAACCGATGACCACAGACCCAACACCGAGTGCGGTTAGTGCGCCCTGCACTTCTCGGCCCCAAACATTTGAGTAGATCACCATCGCGCCGATGGCTACGAGAAGCGCTCTCAATAAATCAGAGAAGAGCTTAGGCACCCTTCCACGCCATGACTCTTTGGAGCCAGCGCCAAACACCACGTCGTTGACGATACCAAGCGCAGCAAAGAGGAGAAAAACCCAGAAAGAGGTCTCGATCAGACGCGACACGGTATTCGTTTGCGGCAACTCCAGGATAAAACGGGTAAATACATGCAACGCCGCAACTGGCACAACCAGGTTGCGCACCGAGCGCAGAGTGCGGCTAATCGCCAGCTGTCTACGATCGCATGCAGCGATGAACTCATTACAAACAAGCATCAAGGCCGGAAAAGCGATCGATACGCATACTGCTGGCCAAAAATTTGAGAGGCCTAACTCAAGCAGCTCATTCATAGCCCTCGTGCTCCCCTACTCCGCTACCATCAACTGCTACACCGCTATCTGCCAAGCTTCGATCGCTGGCTTACCATCTAACTCGACTCGTGTTGGCCCGCTGAACGGGAACTGCTCTCCAAGACGCGATTTGACTCCCTCGGTTACGCGGATAGCTGCACCATCGCCTGCTGTCAACTTCTTAGCGATAGCAACCGTATCTCCCCACAAGTCGTAAAGGAACTTTCGCCGCCCTGTAACACCACCAACGATCGGGCCTGAATTTACACCGATAGCGATCCGCAGCTCAGCTTTGTGATCGCGGTTAAAGACCGCGATTATTCGGGCCATCTCCTCGGCGAACTGAATCACCCGCCGGGCATGATCCGGTCTGGTAATCGAGAGTCCACACACGGCGAGATACGAGGCGCCAATCGTCTTGACCTTCTCGATGCCAAATTTTTCCGCCGCATCATCGAATGCTGCAATTAGATCTCCGAGAATCGATAACGCTTTAGCCTCACCTATCCGCGTACCTAGCTCCTCCATTCCGTGAATGTCGGAGAAAAGCACTGAAACGTCAGCGAACTCACGATTCGCTTTCTCATCTCCCTCACGACGCTGCTCTACTGCTGACGCTGGCAGAATGCTCAACAGGAGCTCCTGATTCTGTCTAGCTTGATCAGCAAGACGTTCTGTTTGTGAGGTGATATTATCAGACATCTCGTTAAAAACCCGGGCGAGCTCGCCAAACTCATCGCGAGATGAAACTTCAACTTTTATATTCGTCTCGCCTGCGCCGATGCGTCTTGCGCCATCAGTGAGCTTGCGAAGCGGTTTTGTGAGTAGATACGACGATATGAGTGCTAAAACGCTCACCAACAAGGCCATCGCACTTGAAATGATAATAACCTTGCGTCCGAATTCACGTGCTGGTGCTTCGGCCTCCGCTACATCCACCTCAGCGACTACCGCCCAGCGCAGGGAATCGAGTTCGAGCGGACCATATGCACTGAGCACCTGCTTCCCAAGGTAATTACTCACACGCGCTATCCCAGACCGGCCGAGAAAGGCTTCTTCAACACTCTTGGTGTGCACCGGAATGATATTCATAGCGGTTCGCTTCACTTTCACCGCTTCAACCACATTCTTGGAGGCACCGCTGTTTTCTAGGGCCTTAATAAACTGATCTGGACGGTGTACATTGGCCGAGAACGGCTGCGGAATGTCCGATCTGGGCCAACAACATAGACCTCACCCGTTGCACCGAGCCCCTCGGCACTCCAGTTGTAATCTCCTGAGAGTACACGATTGAAAATCTCAATCGGAAACTGCAGTGCCAAGATACCGATCATCCGCGTTCCATCAAAGATAGGGCTGATGGCAAATCCCATAGGTAACCCAAGGCTTGGACGATACGGCTCAAAGTCAGCGATCTTAAAGTCATCTCGATCACGCGCTGCTCGAATCGTGCGGACTCGATCTCCGAGATTGGTCATTGCGTACGGGCCGTCATTGAGATTAGTGGCGAATTCCGTGGTCTTTTGGTGCGAGTAGACGATTTCCAGAGTATCAGCATCTATCAGCATCAGATCTTCGAACCCGAAGATCTTTACTGCTCGAGAGAACAACCCATGAAGCTTTTCGTGAACCCGTCCGTAGGAGGAGGTATCACTTGGGGCCACTCCGAGTTCCTGCATCTTCTGGTATGGATGTGGATTGCTGGCGATGTAGTGATACTGCAGGTAGCGCTCTGCACTTCCGCGCGGTAGGTAGCGCTCGAGCACGGGCTTACCCTCGGTGTTCCCCGCAAGGTGTGGCAAGAACTGATCTCGATAGAAGCTCTCTAGCTTCTGCTCCTCTTGCGCACTAATAGACCGCGTCGAAACGTCCCTGTATGCTTGTCGGAACTCGACCATCCCATCGACAACTGCGCGGCTATCAGAGATCGAGATAACCTGGTCTCGCAGTGCGTCGAGCATCTCGTTAAGGGTAGTGGTTTTTGAAACCCGAATCCCCTGAAGCTGATTCTCTGCCGACCTAATCAGCGCAGCCTTGGCGGATGAGTAGCCTATTGCGGCGATAACTCCTATCGACGTCAAGCTCACAGCAAGCAGGAGCACGATCATCTTTGATTGGATACTGAGGCGATGTAATCCGAGCATCGAAGTCACCTTACAGGGTCATTATGGAAACGCATTCAAATCTCTTAGCACCTCGAAGATACTCTCGAACTGCTCCAGCCACCGTTCATATTGTTGATCCGAGGAGATTTCACGATACATCGTTGAGATATCTCGCAGCAATTCCAACCCCTGCTCAAGATCAAGCACTACATGGATTGGATCCACCTGCACAGATACCGCAGATTGATAATCCTCGCCTTCAATCTCAGCATATATCCTATCGAGATCGGTTGTTTCGCGATACCAATCACGATGACCGTTTATCAGTGCCCTGGCATCATCACAAATCTTAATCGAAAGATCTCGAAGATACTCCCTAAGAAGAGTGCCTTTAGGAATGGGAATTGCGAGAGTGGAGTTGTATAGTAGGTAACATAATTTAGTTGATATTTGATATGTTGTATTAACGTTAGACATGCGAAGATGTGAGCATGTCTTCGGATGGGCGCTCAATAGCAC
>JBIKKR010000062.1:0-16313 GCA_044360225.1 Bdellovibrionota bacterium
TGCTCAGATAAGAGAGTTTAAAAGATTCAAAAAACTTATCGATCGGTGGGTCGAACTCGCCATAGAATTGGCTAAGCTCTCCGCAAAACGGGAGTAAAAATATCGGGAGAACTCCCGACTCTCAAGTCTACAAGTGTTGTCGCTTTTTGCTTCTCGATAAGGTTCGTCGCCTTTGAGATGAAGTCGTCAGGATTGACACAAAACTGACCGAAAACTGGTTGGCTAATGCCCTGTAGGATTGTCGCGATGGTCCTTCTAGTCAACTGGGTGCCCGCTGAGATCGCTCCTACCAGGTCATACTCGACAGCAGAATGAAGCGACCTCTTCTCGGCTGCAGTATGCGTCTCACGTAGCTCAAAGCCATCCTCCTGTTTGATCTCATCGTACGACGCGAGATCTTTCTGCTCACCTCGATAAACGGTGTAGTGCAGTTGCGCGACTTTTAGATCGCGATCAATAACTCGAATGCATTTCTCTACCAGCTCCTTTGTGTCGAAGTGCGCAGAGTCGACAGGTTTACGATCGATGCGGCTCTGGATATCTTGAAGCTCCTTTTTATGAGGATTAGAGCTTAACGAATGGGACTTCAGTCTTCGGTCATCCTCGATGTCTACTACTTGGGCGTCACTAAAGACAGAGTCGATTAGCTGAAAAACCTGCTCAGCGTAGGGAGCCAACTCCTGCGGGAGTGCCGCGAGGGTTTCTGTCTTTTTTGCTTCGTGATACGCTCGTGTTATTCGATTGCTCTCATCAGTATAGTCGTTTTCGGCGAGATAGCGATAGAGCTGGTCGGCACGTTGCGGATTCACCGAGATGTCGCCCGTGGGCGTTCTTAAAATCTTACCCGAAAAGAACTCTTTAGTCGCAAATCGTGGTCTTGCAGAGAGCGATTCACTGATATCGCGCTGCAGAGCGTTAACAAAGTCCTTGTAGCTCTCGCTCGCGACCACCGTGAGAACGTTAGTCTCATGTACGCTGGCAGGATCATCCATCCGTATACCATGGCGGTTCACGGAGAGACGCATTCCACGCCCCACTTCTTGGCGACGAGACACGGTGTTGTCACTATGTTTTAGGGTGCAGATGACAAAGACGTTCGGATTGTCCCATCCCTCACGCAGAGCCGAGTGAGAAAATATAAAACGGGTCGGCTCATCAAACGAAAGTAGTCGCTCTTTGTCCTTAAGGATCAGATCGTAAGCGTCCACGTCATCTGTCTCCCCTTTCATGTCCCCGGTCTTTTTGAATTCCGGATCTACGAGGCGGCTAGTCTTTGTATCAATAGAGAAATAGCCGTTATGTGTTTTGCCTACCGGTATCCCCTCAAGATATCGATGATAGTCATCGTCAAACATCGAGAGGACGTTTTGCAGCTGACTTTGATACTCCTCTTCAAACATCTGTGCATACTCACCAGCCTTTTCACCGTTTTCGTCGTATTGTCGGTACTTAGCAACCTCATCGATAAAAAATAAGGTCAGTACTTTTATGCCCTGGCGGAAGAGAACCTGCTCTTTTTCGAGATGTGCGCGGATAGCCTCACGAATCTGAATCCGGCGGAGAGCCGTCTCGTTCACGTCCCCAGTAGCCTCTCCCCCTTGAAGCTCGATGCCATTCGAGAAGCTTACGGTATTCGTAGTTGCATCGATGTCCGAGATGACAAAACCTTGGTATTGCTCAAGCTCTCCCGACAATTCGAAGAGATTATCGTTACGGCTAAGATTGCGGTAGGCTCTTTTGACACCGGTAGCCTGTCTAATCTCTAGTTCTATTTGTGCCATCGGGGGCTTGGTGGCGGAGATCTGTATCCCCCCGACGTACAGGTACGCATGAGTGCCTGTCAAACCTTTCGCTGTAATGCCCCTTACGGCGATCTTCTTTACGAGCTTCTGGTTGTAGGCATCCAGAGCATCAAGGCGGTAGATCTTATTGTTTTCCGTTTTATGGGTCGCCGAATACCGAAGGATCATCAGTGGATTGAACGTAGCGAGTGAATCAACTGTCTTTTTACCCTCCATCTTCTGGGGTTCGTCGAGTATCAGGATGGGATGGTTTGCTTGAATGACATCAATCGGCTTCCTAGACTGGAAGTCATCAAGCTCCTCATAAATGCGCCTGGCGTCTTTACCGGTAGTATTGAATGCTTGAACGTTAATTATCATTACGTTGATTCCGGCATCCGATGAGAAGCTCTCAATTTCATGGAGGCTCTTTGAATTGTAGATAAAAACACGGGCGCGCTTGCCGTACTCCTCCAAGAAGTGTTCGGCCGTAATCTCGAACGACTTCTTGACGCCTTCTCGAATCGCAATACTCGGAACAACCACAATAAACTTGCTCCAACCATACTGCTGATGAAGCTCAAACATAGTCTTGATGTAACAGTAGGTCTTTCCGGTACCGGTCTCCATCTCAACATCCAGGTTGATCGGACAACCCTTTGAGGTTATGAGTGTTGTCGAGATCGGCAGATTCTGCCTCCTTTGGACCGACTGGACATTCTCCAGTACGCGGGTCAACGGAATCGCTACCGATGCGTTCTTAAAGCCGTCTAACTCATCGAACTGGGGAAGAGATATTTGTGTATCATTAACTCGGCCCGGACCTCCGCGGTATTTGATTCCTGCCGGTCGCGGTTGGCCGGTGAAACACTCGACGACAGCTTTCACGGCGGCTACTTGATATGGTTGTCTTTTAAACTGTAGCTTCATCTCTTCTTACTTTAACCTCAAGAGGATTTTCTCTTCTCCATTCGCCACACTTCCTTCTCGAAATCGCTCTCGAACTGTCGATCGTGCTTAACACGAAAAACCGAGTAGTGCTCTTCCGCTAGCTGCTTAGCGACCTCCGCGGAAACAGAGCCTGCATCACGTAGCACTTCGTACTCGTTAAACTTCAAAAACGCATCAAGCTTTGCAAACCAGTCCGTCATCTTCATGGGTATCTGCCTTGCCGTCTGGTTCTCGGCGTAATCAAGATACATGGACACAATTTGTTCGAGTTCCTTGATTTCTTTTTCGATCAGATAGTGCTTGGCCACAGATACATCCGTCTTGAGAATCTTTCCGCTTGGGGCGTTCTTCCACGTGGTTAAGTCCATTGAGGGCTTCGTAGGGTCAGCTCGCTCGGCGATGACCTCTGCCGCAGTTTTGCCAGTAATGGCCCAGTGGAGTTTCTTCTGCACCGTTTTAAAAAAGGTGTGCGTCATTTCTGCTGACTCGTCGTAGTCAATGCTGCACTGCTCGTAAATGTCAGTTATTTTGTAACTATTCATCAGAGAAAAACAAGTTAGCGGAAGTATGCGATTAAAACAGGCATTTTTGCGGGGCTTTCTTTCTTGTAATCCCCTCATCGGGGATGCGATATTTCGGTGAATAGTTAGTTTTTTCCACCCCGGATAAGCTTCCGCAAATCCGCCCCTTAATAGGGGCTTACGTGAAAGAAATGGATTATGCTGAATAGTTACGTTATTTTTAAATAGAAACGCCGGTCGATGGCCCGAATCTCGCGGATTCGTTTAAGGAGCTCCTCGAAGTAGTCCTTCCCGAATCGCTTGTTGAGCTTTAGGCGCTCGTCATCGATGACGAATCCCTTAACGATAAACTCTCGAAGGGTCTGGGTGGCCCACATACGGAACTGGGTTGCTTGGGCGCTGTTAACACGGCAACCAACCGAGATGATGGCATCCAAGTTATAGAACTCAATTTCGCGGGCAACCTCGCGATTTCCTTCAGTTTGAACTCTTCGAATTTTTCGAAGAGTTGCCTCTTGAGAGAGCTCGCCAGACGAGTAAATCATCCTTGAGATGGTAACTAACGGTTGAAAGCTCTACTCCAAAAAGCTCTGCTATTCGCTTTTGATTCAGCCAAAAGCTTTCAAGCTCATAGAGCACTTCAACTCGCACGGCTCCTTCGGCAGTCTGATAGAAGATAAGCTCGCTCTCCTCGGGTTGCTTAGAGAGATCACTCATATCACTTTTACCTCAGTATCGGGGGAGGTAAGCCGAAAGATCTGCTCAATATTAATCTTTACCGCGTCACTGATAAAACCCGAGTCCCGGAAGACAGCTCGCATGGGTCTACGCTCTGAGAGCTTCTTGACCAGCTGCTCAGTAATTCCGTCATCAAAGCAAGCTGTCAGAGCATTTTGGTCAACAAAAAATACTCTCTTACCTTCAATCCTCTCCTCCGTAATAGGAAGACGCAGATCTACTCCCCAGTCGAGTAGGACCTGAAAGAGGAGGTCTTCGGGGGTCCGGTCGTCTTTGATAGTGTCGATGAGGGCGAACAGGTCTTGTTGCTGAAGAGAATTCGGCTTGTAGTAGACGTCTTTCATGTTGGAGGTGTCGATTTTTAAAACGCGAAAGCCGACATCGAGCGATTGGCCTTGGGAAGCAGCTTTCTCTTTAAGCTTCTTCCCGGCGCGCCGAATCCGCTCTTTACTGATGTCAGCGATGTTTGTGAACTCCGGCTTCCATGTTTCGTTAGTCTCTGTGCATGACTCAGGCGCCTGGATCATCACAAAAGTGCGCTTTCCTCCGTCTTCAGCGTTTAACTGCATGACAGCGTGTGCAGTAGTGGATGAACCGGCGAAGAAGTCCACAATTATGGCCTCTGGTGACGAATACGTAACCATAGTGACAAGATACTTAATAAGGCTGACCGGTTTTGGATTAGAGAACGGAATGCCCAGGTCTTCGAGCTCGGCTGATGCGTCCGTATTGTTTTCTACTCCGTTCTCCTCTTTCGATAAGAGATCGGAGGGGGCGATGTAATTATCCGCCGATTGCGACATGAACGAATACAGTGTTCCTACGTCTTTCTTTATCTGAAAGACATTCCCCTCATTAATGTATCGATTGATCTTATCTTGCCCCCACGCGGAGCATGCTTTAATGCGCACTGGGAATGCATTGAATCCGTTTTCCTCAATAAGATCGTCAAGCAATTCGACCTGGTACTTCGGCGACGACGTGCCTTTTTCGAAGGAACATGGAATCATTATCGATTTCGCTGGAAAAAGCAGCTCTTTCTGCTTGTTTGGATTATGCCAGACAGGCGCCTGAGTATTATACGACTTCTTGCCAAAAAACTTTCGAACTTCCCCGCGTTTGTAACACAGTACGTATTCGTATTTCGTTCGAATCGTCTCTGATAAGCTCGGAGCTTTTGCAACTCTATTCCACTTGAACTGCCCTACAAAATTGCTCTCACCGAACACTTCATCACACAACCTCTTCAAATTTGCTTGCTCATTGTCGTCGATGCTGAGGAAGATGATGCCACCTTCTGCCAATAAATTGCGAGCAAGCTTCAATCGCGAAAACATCATGCTCAACCAATTCGAGTGGAACCTTCCGTTGGTCTCGGTGTTGCCTACAAGTCGCTCTCCTGCCATATTGTTCTGGTTCGATTGTACGAGATATGTTCCGACGTCGTCTTTAAAATCATCTTTGTAGATAAAATCCTTACCTGTATTGTACGGCGGATCGATGTAGATCACCTGCACTTTGTTGAGATAGGTTTCCTGCAACAGCTTTAGCGCCTCAAGATTATCCCCTTCGATGAACAGGTTCTTGGTCGTGTCAAATTCAATGCTGTCATCCCGACAAGGCCGCAACGTTTTAGCAATCGGCGCATTGGCTGCAAGCAGGGCTTCGCGCTTCCCCGGCCAGTTCAACTGATACCTCTCGCTGGGTCCCTCCACTACATGAGACGCCAATTCCTGTCGCAACTGGTCGAAGTCGATAGCCTGCTTGATGGTTCCATCGTCAGCCATAGCTTCAGTTACACAGTTGGGGAAAAGCTCGGCCAGTTTTGCAATATGTTCCAGAGTGCAATCAAGACTGTGCATCTTCATCTTCTTCATGACTAATCGCTCATTCCGTGGGCATCGATATCTGTTGATGTCAGTCCAACAGGTTGGATAACTCTGTGTCGAGCTGCCGCAGCAATGCGTTCAGCTCCGACTACCATCGTTACCCAGTAGGCTGTAGCCGTTATCGATAATATCCACGACAGTTTCTCATCGCTCCATCAGCCAGGCAGGCCGGAACGAATTCTTCCAAATCCACGACCAACTTTGAACCTAGATTGAGCAGTTGCGGGTCTAAAAATAGCGCATCTATTCAAAATCACTGCGCTTTTGAATAGTCGGTGCTCACCCTGACGGTGTCAGGGTTCAAGCCTCCGAAAAGTTCAAAATACTTCGTGCTTTTGAGTACTTGCGCCATTTTCATCCTCCTTAACTACTGAATCAAGGTACAAAGGTGAGCATAGTGATCTAATTGAAGAATACCCAGCAATGCTGATTGTCACTAAAGGAAATGCGTCTTTTTGACGATCCACTGGTTGGTGATGATATACTGAGAACATATCCAAGGGGGTACAATATGAAGCCAAGATTCAGGTCCATCTGCGCGCTCGCGATCGTCACATCTTTGAGCTTTACGTTACCTGTGAGAGCTGATGAGATCATCACGGTTGCTTGGCCTGATTTTAACGAAATGGAGCCGCCTATCATGAGTCTTACTGGAAAGGCTAAACATCATCAAGGCTCTTTGCAGCTAACGGAGACAGTCACAGGACAAGCTGGTGGGGCATTTTACGCAACGCCCGTAACGATGCCGGATGATCGTTCATTTAACGCCTACTTCTCGTTTCGCATAACCGAGCCGCACTGCACTGAGAGTGCGCGGACAGGGGGAGATGGACTCACGTTTACTATAACACCGAGCCTAAACAGTCATGGAAGTTCCGGCGGTGGAATCGGATATTTTGGAATCCCTGACTCGATCGCAATCGAGTTCGATACGTTTTTTAACCCTGAGCATAACGACCCAACAAAGCACCACGTGGGACTTGACGTCGGTGGAGCGGTTCAGTCGGTTGCAAAAACAGAGGTGCCATTCAGCTTTAACGATGGCCAAACCTACCATGCCTGGATTGATTACGACGGCAAAAATGACATCCTTGAGGTGCGTGTTGCGCCAACAAATTCCAGACCTTCAGCGGCCCTTCTATCGCACAAAATAGACCTGGAAAAGCAGCTCGGTGCACAACAGTACATCGGATTCACGAGCTCAACGGGTAGTTGTTACGAGTATCATTTCGTGACTTCACTCTATTTTCATTCCGGCAGCCTCATACGAGGGATCGATACAAGCCTAGAGACGTACGCAATGCTGGCTCGCTGATAAATCCTGCCTCATTCATTGTCGAAAAAATCAATCAGAATGGCTGGAATGGCTGTGCGAGCGCAATCTTGGCCGAGCCAAAACAAGAGCAATGACGCATCGGCCAATCAAAACCCTCTGAGAGCCTGATGTTTAGTGCCGTAGTATGCTCCTGCTATTAGTTCTGTTCTAATTCTGAACGATGCTGTTTGATGTCCGCAAAGAAACTTGAGAATCGCCCCCGTGAAATCAGGAAATCGCTCATAGTACCGATTGCTAAGAGCGCGTAAGAAAAATATTCTCGTTGCCAGGCCAAGTTAAACGGTCGTGGAGGAAGGATACAGGCTCAAAAAGCGCGGAGACGTGCCCCCTTGTGGCACGCTGAGCACGTTGTGACCCGGAGACGCTCCCCCCGCGAGCTTGCAGCTGGCCGCAGTAAAAGACCCTTACACGCCGGACGGTATCACTATGAAGAAAGTCTCAGCCCTCGCGTTCGTTAAAGTAGTAGCCGTATTGTTTACTCTGTTCATCATTCTGCTCAATTCATGGGTAGATGAAGATGCTTTTGTCACGTACAGGGCAATCAGCAACTTCATCTCAGGCTACGGCCTCCGTTTCAACATCGACGAGCGAGTTCAAGCATTCACACACCCACTCTGGTTATTCATCAGTACTGCATTTCATTTTATCACCGAAGATATGTTTTTAACGATGATAGCCACTGGGTGCGCCTGCTCATTAATAGCTCTCAGCATTGTTTTTGCACGCCTGCCGCGCGATGTCACAACTGTTTTGGTGATTGCAACACTGCTCGTATTCTCCCGAGCGTTTATTCATTTCTCAACGTCAGGCCTTGAGAATAGCCTGACACACCTCTTATGCGGCGCCTTTGCAGTAATTTTATTGAGTAGTGAGCGACTCTCGAGATTATCGGTCTTTCTTCTCGCTCTCTGTGCTGGGCTGTCTGTTGTCAATCGACTTGATTCAATACTCTTTTTTGTTCCGGCACTACTCTATGTGTTCATCACACAGCGGAGTCTTAAGACCCTAGGCATAATCGCTGCAGGCTTGACACCTATGTGGGGCTGGCTGATCTTTTCACTATTCTATTACGGGTTTCTCTTTCCGAATACCTACTACGCGAAAGTTGCAACCGACATTCCGAAGCATGAGGTATATGCGGCCGGGTTATTTTACTTTAAACACTCATTGGTGCGTGATCCAGTTACCCTTTCCACTGTTCTTGTGGCAATACTCCTGGCTATCTTTGGAGGTACTGCTCGTTCACGAGTGCTTGCGACGGGGATTGTCCTGTACTTACTCTACGTTATTTCCGTCGGTGCCGACTATATGTGCGGCCGGTTCTTCTCTGCTGCGTTCTTCCTGGCCGTGTGCCTTCTTGCGACACTTCGTTGGCGCCCAGTCTTGGCACTTGTCTCTGGAGCACTCGTGGTTACCGCGGCATTTGCTGCGGGCGGAGTACCGATCATGACGCGACTAAGCTCGAAGCCTAATCCGATCGTGCACCCATTTGATCAGATCGTAGTTGATACCCAAATTCACTTCTACCAGACGTCCGGATTGCCCGCTGTCTTGAGAAACGGCTCGACACCGCTCCGCCGTCCCGATGCGCCGCCATCGGTAGAGTTTATCTATGGCATTAATGACTCTACGCCACGCAGCCCATTTCAACGCCACTTAGTTGATGACCTCGCATTAGCAGATCCGCTCCTCGCGAGGCTCCCATCGCGTGGCTACTGGCGTCCAGGTCACTTCCAGCGCGATATTCCAGCTGGGTATCCAGCGGTTCTGAGAGGGCAGCAGGAGTCCCTTTGCGATGCAGACCTTGATACGTATAAAAGACACCTCGATCAGCTTACCCGTGGCTCGATCTGGAGCGCGGATCGTCTCAAGACAATAGTGACGATGAATATGGGAGGATATAATCACCTCATAAACAAAGCATATTACAAGAATCCCGAGCGCCAGACGACATTGGCCGAGTTTCAGGAAAAGGTCGATACGGATCGGTGCTTCGGCATCTTGCCATCTCGGGGACTACGGATCGTCTTACCGAACCTCTTTCATGCACAGCGCATATCAACAACTACGATGGAAGGTGAGGTAGTGATAGCGAGCTTCTTTCGAGCCGGCCAGATGCTTGAGCGCGTTGAATTCGGTCAGAGAGAGTGTAGCCAGCCATGCGACGAGCCCGTACCCACAGAGGTGGCAGTGCCTGCAAAGGTCGCGGACGATGGATATGATGCGGTGCTCTTTCAACCGTACCGTCGCGCAGCAATCGGCGAGCAGAGTCTTGGGTCACTTAGATTTCACACTGATTCCGCGAGCTAAAACAGGGTGAAGTGGTGTAAATTCTGACTCATCGAGTTTTGTAGTCGGTAGAAATCTGAATCCCCTTTTGTATAAATCTACTCTTACCTAGTGGAGTAGTGGGCTAGAGAAGGAGTGGACCAGCCGGATGTCACCGGATACCACAGAGCTCCAGGTAACCCTGCCGGGAGAAGGCAGCTTGCAGCGGCACACCGCGCACTTGATGGGACACGCATCCTATGACTCAAAAGCTTGTCGAGAAAACGTTTGATGATGCAATGATCTCCGGCGGTACTGCGGAGACAGGAGGAGGGGGGAACCCGACCATAGTTGTTGAGCTTGGAACGCACGATGGCAAAATACGTGCGCTGACCCAAAGCAAGGCGCTGTTTGACCGGGCACGCGAAGTTATCCCAGGATGCGCCCAGACCTTCAGTAAGGGATACACCCAGTATGTGCAAGGTGTGGCGCCGATATTTCTTGCGCGAGGGAAAGGCAGCTACGTCTGGGACGTTGATGGCAATCGGTATATCGATCTTGTGCAGGGATTGTTGCCGAATATCCTCGGCTATGCAGATGAGGGTGTGAATAGAGCAGTATCCGAGCAGATAGCAGAGGGGCACTCGTTCTCTATGCCGCATCCGCTAGAAGTTGAGCTAGCCGAGAAGTTAGTTGAACTGATCCCGTGTGCTGAGATGGTTCGTTTCGGTCGCAATGGCTCTGATGCCACGGCAGCAGCAGTGCGATGTGCGCGAGCGTACACTGGCAGAGATGTGGTGGCGTGCTGCGGTTATCACGGCTGGCAGGATTGGTATATCGGAGCTACGGCTCGACACCGCGGGGTACCTCAGGCAGTTCGCGATCTCACTAAAACGTTCACGTACAACGACCTCGCGTCACTTGAGGCGATATTTAAATCCAATCCAGATAATGTCGCGTGCGTCATCATGGAGCCGACGAACTTTACGGCACCAACACCAGGCTTTCTCGAAGGAGTGCGAGATCTCGCTACGCGGCATGGAGCGGTGCTTGTGTTTGATGAGATCTGTACAGGCTTTCATCTAGGGCTGGGCGGCGCGCAGAAGCTCTTTGGTATTAAGCCGGATCTCGCTTGTTTTGGTAAGGCAATGGGTAACGGGTTTCCAATCTCGGTGGTTGTGGGAAGAGGGGATATGATGAAGATATTCGAGGATATCTTCGTTTCGTTCACCTTCGCGGGTGAGGTATCCGCGATGGCAGCTTCTCGCGAGGTAATTCATCGCTTAGAAACACAGCCGATTATACGCGAGATGAGTCGGCGAGGTTCGAGAATTCAAGATGCCGTCAGGTCGTGCGCCGCAGCAAACGGAATTGAGAAAAACGTAGTTAACCTCGGCATGCCACAGTGGTCGACAACTAAATTTTTCGATCGCGATGGAGCGGAATCTGTGGCACTCAAGAGCCTCTTCCAGCAGGAGTTCATAAAGCGCGGTATCCTTACCCTAGGAACACACAACCTAAACGCAACACTCTCAGATGCTGACGTAGACCACATAGTACTAGCATACCAGCAGGTGATGCCGATCGTGGCCGACGCCGTAAAGGCGAATGATGCCGTGAGCCGTCTTGAGGGCAGCATGATCGAGGTGATCTTTAAGGTAAGGTAACCGGATTCAGAGGGCTACTGAGATCGCTACAGCCGCCAGAGTGCAGGATTAATAAACGCGGGCTCATCGAGCCGAAATTCGGCAAAATTCAGATTCTCAGGCACTGGCGAGGTCTCTTGGTAAAAACGACAGATCTCTTCAAGGTGCTGTTGTGAGTTGACCCCAACGAGCGCGACATCAATAGGAAGCTGCTTGATAAAGCTGAGAGCCATAACAACTGGAACAGTCTGGAGGTCTTCGCATGCCTTCTGAAACGTAACAAGGTGCTGTCGAATCGGATCGAAGTATCGCGGTGTTGCGTGGGGCTCCATAAGAATAAGGCCCTGTAGAAATATCGATCGTGCATGGATCTCGATACCGCGCTGACGCAGATTCCACAGGATGGTATCGACAGTCAAACGCTGGTCAAAGATATTCGCAGGGACCTGCACGAGGTTAATTGGATATTGAGTAGTAACATGCTCTAGCTGATCTTGGTCGTAGATTGAAGCTCCGATCTTGGTCACGAAGCCGTCTCTAACGCAGCCTAGGAGCCCCTCAAATATCGCCGCAGCGTATGGCCCGACGGCATCGTGCGTGTTGTGGACCAATACGCCGTAAACCGTATGGCGATTAAGAGCCTGTAGAGACGCCACAACGTTTTCCCGAACCCAGCGATGTATCGCAGTGGTATCAGTGACAGTGTCAGGTAACGGGGGAATCTTGGTAACGATCCTCCACTCCGATGAATTGGTGTTTAGTTGGCCTAAGACCTCCTCGCTGGATCCGTATGTACGCGCGGTATCAAGATAACGGATCCCATGGATGTCTGCTGAGTGTAGTATCGCTCGGGCCTCACTGAATGAGGTTTGTCCGGATGTATTAGAAACCCCATACTGTAGGCCGAATTGAACCGTACCGAGGCCAAGTTCAGGTGGTGTCAGCTTAGGTGAGCGGGGCATAGTCGGTCGACCTAATGTCGCTGGCAGAACCACGTGCGTGAGCAGCGTCTAACATCTGTCTCAGATCCGTCGGCGAAAGCCACCAATCATTGGAGTCGCTTGAGTAGGAAAAGCCCGTGTCTACTGGCTTTGCGGAATTAGGCAGCGGCGAATCGCACTCAACGATGACGGTGTGACCCTTTTGAGGTATCGACCAGGAGGGGATGATCTTGTAGTAATCACTGAACTCATACGTGTGTGGTGAGTCCTCCACGGAGATCATCTGTTCATGGAGCTTTTCGCCAGGTCGCATGCCGATAATCTTTGTAGGAAGCTCAGGGGCGATGGCTTCAGCGATATCAACAACTCGCATTGAAGGGATCTTCTTAACGAAGATCTCGCCACCTATGGCATCTTGGAGCGCCGTGTACACCAATTCAACGCCCTGATCGAGAGAGATCATAAACCGAGTCATATCTGGATGAGTAATCGGAATTTCGTGACCGGCGGCTGCTAACTTTTGAAAGAACGGAATTACAGACCCGCGACTTCCCATCACGTTTCCGTAACGAACGACCGAGAATCTCGTTGCAGCATCGCCTACGTAGGCACCGCCAGCGATAAAAAGCTTGTCTGAGCATAGCTTTGTTGCACCGTAGAGATTAACTGGATTGCATGCTTTATCCGTGCTCAGGGCAACCACTCGTTTTACCCCCGTATCGATCGCAGAATCGATGATATTCATCGCGCCGAGTACGTTTGTTTTAATACATTCAAACGGATTGTACTCAGCGGTCGGTACGATCTTGAGTGCTGCTGCGTGAACGAGGTAATCGACGCCCTGGCATGCGCGCTTGAGGCGATCTTTGTCTCTGATATCGCCAAGGAAGAAACGGAGAGCAGGGTGATCACCAAACTCTCGCTGCATATCTTCCTGCTTCATTTCATCGCGCGAGAAGATGATGAGTTTGCGTGGCTTGTAACGTTCCAAGGTCATTCTGACAAAGGTACGGCCAAATGAACCGGTGCCTCCGGTTACTAATATCGTTGCATCGTTTAGCATGGTCAGTCCTGCTTCTAGGCGCTCGTAATCGAGACCCCTCTTATGATGAAGTAACGCATCTTAAAGCCTCTATTTTCTGAGCGCATGGCGCGGTTGCAGATGCATCGATCCCCGCTTTGCTGGCACTTTAAGCCGTGTTACTTCGACATGTTAGCCTAGCAAGAACCCCTCCCAGCAGGGCGTCGCAATTCTATTCCTTTAAAGGGGCCAAAAATGCGCGGAACGCGCTGTATTTGATAAGCTTAACGACACTTAGCCGCGCATTTGTATCCCTGTCAGGAATGCCAGTTCTTTCAAGTTGATAGCGGGATAATTGCGAAGCCCTGCCCTCCCAGCTTGGCTGCGCCTTCGTGCGGCTAGCCTGCATCTAAGGTTAGGTGGAGCTGTAACTCCCCGAATAGGGTCGAGCAGATGGGTGATGATACACAGAGTGACCAAACGACCGCAGGGGCCGGGGCTCAGGGAGAGATCTTTCTCTCGGGCGAAGCCGATCGGTGGTTTGAGCGCAATCTGCCTAGCCGAGTGAAGGGTGAGCCGCAGCCTGCTGCTGATGTCGCTTATTTGCTCAATGTCCTTGCCCCACACCGAGCTACTATCAATTCAATTCTTGAGATCGGTTGCTGTGATGGTCTCAAGCTGCACCAGCTGTGTAAGGGTCTCGACGCAACGGGTTGCGGAATCGATCCGTCAGAGCAGGCAGTGAAGCAGGGCAATACCCGTTATGGCACGAGTGGCATTCACTTGGTTGTGGGATTAGCTCAAGAGCTTCCGTATGCAGTGCATTCCTTTGATTTTGTCTATTTCGGATTCTGCCTCTACTTAGTCGATCGTCATGCGTTGGCGGCATCTCTCAGGGAAGCGCACCGCGTTTTGAAACCTGGTGGATTCCTGGCCATAACCGATTTTGATCCTGCTATGCCACACGCGCGGTCCTATCACCACAGAGAAGGAGTGCAATCGTTTAAAGCAAACTATGCGCAGGCCTTTGTCAGGCCTGGGGCATATCAGTTGATTTACAAGCACAGCTTTTCACACTCGCAAGCCTACTTCGATTCGAACTCGGACGAGAGGGTTGCCACGAGTGTGCTGTTTAAAGAGCAATTAAACACGAGCGATACACCAATTACGGTCGAGGGGCTATGAGAACAGACGTTGCGGCAATCATTCAGGCACGCATGGGTTCATCACGATTACCGGGAAAGGTGCTGATGCCGCTTGGTGGTTTAGCAGTTATCGACCGCGTAGTGGCGCAACTACAGTACAGCTGTCGTCTATCTGGAATCGTCGTTGCTACAACGACCAGTCCAAGCGATGACCCCCTTGTAGAGCATGTGCGAGTGAGAAATATCCGCTTCTTTCGTGGCTCTGAGGATGACGTTCTTGATCGTTATTATCAGTGCGCCACGTGCATAGGTGCGAAGAATGTCGCCCGAATTACAGCGGATTGCCCGCTGATTGATCCACAGGTAGTTGATGCGACGATCGAACGTTTTGAAACGAGTCAAGTGATGTACGCTAGTAACATCGAGCCTGCCACATTCCCTGATGGGCTCGATGTGGAGGTTTTTTCATATGAGGCTCTTGAGTGGTCATGGCGCGAAGCCAAGCTGCTATCAGAGCGTGAGCATGTCACACAGTATATTCGGAAGCATCCTGAGCTGTTCTCGCGAGTGACGCTAGAATCACCAGTGCCCCTTGAGCAGCTGCGCTGGACCCTTGATCAGATTGAAGACTACAACTTCCTCTCTCGGGTATTTGACCTCCTGCCGCAACGAGATGCTCCAGTGCTGATGGACCAGGTTCTGCAAGCACTGCGCCACATGCCCGATTTTCCCCGAAGCAATGGCCACATTGAGCGGAATCTGGGGCTCAAAAAGAGTCTCACTGAGGACCCACGGTAGCCCATGACGAGCCCCGCAGCACTACCACCAGCGCGAGTCCTATTTTTTGCGCCTTTCGGGAGCTACACGGTGCATCATCAACTCGATGCCGTGGTCGCATCGGCGTTGCGCGCTCGAGGTGCTGAGGTTGCTGTCCTACGCTGCGATGGGGTGCTGGGTTTGTGTGATCAGTTTGCCCAGAGTGAAAGCCCACAGGCGATCTGCGAGAATTGTCGGCGGTGTGGAGATCCTTTTTTTGAAGCATTTCAACTGCAAACCATCCAGCTCAAGCTGGCGCTCACACCTGAGGATCACACCGCTGTCGAGCAGTGGATAGCTGGCTTTGACCCAACAGAGTACATGAGTGCCACGTTTCACGGCATGCCGATCGGAAATTGGTGTACATCGTCCCTGTGCAGCTACTATCGAATCACGACACGAGCTATAGGGGATTCCAGCGTCCGCGTTGCTACAGCGGCAGTTCATCGTAAACTCATAATCTCGGGGGCACTGACCGCGATAGCTCTCTCCAGAATAATAACTCAGACAAGACCCTCGCACATGTTTTGTTTCAATGCGCGATATGCAGCCTACCGTGTCGCATTCGAGGTTGCGAGGGCGCATGGAGTTGAGGTGATAACTCATGAGCGTGGATATGCTGATGATACGTTCACGGTGTTCGCTAACTATGGCTCCATTCAAACCGCCCCTGCCTTTGAGGGGTATCACGTATGGAAAGATATCCCTCTGGTGTCGGCAGAGTATGAGCGCGTGAAGCAGTATTTTGCGAACCGAGAACGGGGCACAGACAGCAACTTCGAGCCATTTCTGGACTTCACGACGGATTATGCAACTGTCAGATCGCTCCTACGAATTCCGGCTGAGGCTCGTATGATCGGAGTATTTACGTCCAGCGAGTACGAGTTCGATCTTTGTCCCGATTACAAAACTTTCGTTGATCAGCTCGACCTGATAGAGCGCCTGATGCAGGTATTTCGAGGGAGACCAGATGACTACCTCGTTGTTCGTCACCACCCATACCTCGGAGGGAATGCCTCTTCTTTAGCAGACCATGGGTTTATATCGAGAGCCTATGATATTGCACGCCAGGCGCCGCCGAATGTTAGATGTATTATGCCGGGGGAGCGTCTCAATAGCTACGCGCTCATTAATAATCTCGATGGTGCGATCGCATGTTTAAGCACGGCAGGAATAGAAGCAGTGGCACGTGGAGTGGCGACGGCCAGCTTTAAAGAGTCGATGTACCGCGATGCTCTCACTGCGGTGATTGAGGATGAT
>JBIKKR010000073.1:0-14586 GCA_044360225.1 Bdellovibrionota bacterium
AAAAGAACGGAGGACTTTGGAATCGCTGACCTCCGAAGGTTGTATCGATTCCAGACTATGTTTATCTCAAAGCTCTCGAACCACTTTGAGACCTTTGGCATTAAGGATACCTATGCCTGTAACCTCCGAGTGCACAACTTTCCTATGATCCGTGATGGAGGTGATGAAGCTCTCGATCGGGTATGTGAGCACGTACTCCAAGGGAAACCCCTGTTACCTCAGCCTACAGCAGAGCATAGACAGAGAGACGCGCACGATGAGGACCAAGCGCTTGCTCTCACACTGAGCGAGATTCGCGCGCTTAGAACTCGGACCAGAGCGGCGGCGCGAACTCAGACACAAGCTGTAGTTGAAAATCCAGTGTCATTGGTCTTGATCGGTACAGGAGGGACAAGCCCGCAAGGATTAGGAACCTCCCGTTATACGAACATCGAAGTGATACCTGTGGATCTCGCGGCCTCAGTGACGTATACGGAGCTTGTAGCTGCTCTAAAAACCGCAAAAGGGAACCTTATCTCAGTCGGGACACCTCAGGTAGAATACGATGAGGCGTTTTTCAGTTACAGCGTCGATGCGCTCAGCAACGCGGCCAATCAAGCACTAGGTGTACTCTCTGGAGCGTGGGTGAGAGATGGCTCCGGTCGAGTAATCGATCAGATATTTTCTAAGCGATCTCCAGAGGTCTCCCTTGAGCGGATCAAATCGCTGTGTCCAGCGATCGAGCGCGAGCCGTATCGACTTCTATCGTTAGCACTGATGCGGCGTGAAGAGGCTATCTCATTCCTTGAGAGTTTAGGCAGTCTCTCTTTGTGCTCCTCTGAAGCACTCGAAAAGATCTATCACTGGATCGTTCAGGCAGGTTTTATCCGTTCCCTGGGTCACGGGATTGTGCTGCCGAGGTAAGCGCCTGGCGCGGATGTTTTGTCGTGTTACATGAACTCTAGAAGCCATCTCAAAAATACCATGCAGGCGAGGCTCTGCGAGTTACGAGAGCGCGAGAATGCAGGGAGAAAACGCGCGCAGGTGTATCCGCTGCGATACAGCGAGCACGTTTTCTCCCGAAGACGACGCGATCTCGTAGCGCAGCGAGCCGCAGCCCGGGGGATTTTTGAGATGGCTTCTAGGAGCCTTTCTTGAAAATCAAAGAATCAAGTCGCCGGACCTCATCATGAATATTGGAATCCCATCCTGCAAACTCAGCTGGCAGATCGGCTATCCTATGGTATGAACCTGGTCTACGTTGAGGTACCGGTTGATACCTGCCTGATATGATCTCTTTAAGATTCTCTTTGAAGAGCGATTCAAGCTCAAGTATCAGCTGTTTGTATGTTTGTGAGAAGGTGACCTGGTATTTACCAAAGTTTACGTAGCGCTGATACAGGATTGGCCCCGTGTCTATGCCTTCATCAACAAGATGAATTGAAACTCCGCTTGGAGTGCAGTCAAAAAACGACCAAAAGTTAGGATGAGCGCCACGGTTCCAAGGTAGATACGAGATGTGTAGGTTAATAATAGGTGCTTCCGAGCTCTCAATGATCGACTTCGCAAGGATATGCCGATAGCCGTAACTTATGACGAGATCGAAACCTTGCGTTGATTCAATCCTTTCTTGGGTATGCAGAACTTCGCAATCCGCACTGATAAGCTCATCAACCAAGGTGGTTTGTTCTCTCGTATAGCCGAGGAAGAGCACTCGCTTGTAGGCATGTTTGAGAAGAGACATTCGTGTACGACCTTCTTCTTTCCCTTAATCAACCATCTCCCAAGCCAATGGAGTGACTCTTTTGATGGCGATTCGTGATCGCTTGCTTAAAATGCGCTCTAAATGTTTAGGTTCTAGCCCATCACTCGGACGGATCACCCGGACGTTCTCCGTACTAAAGGTCTCGCCCGGCTCGATATCTTTAACGACGAATATGGAGCGCCTAAGTCTCTTGCTCTTCACCTCAGAGTCAGTAGCCTCGTACGAGACCTTGCCGAGGCCAAGAAATGCTCTCTCAGACTCCTCAACTAATGCCCGCATCTCAAGCGGCTCAAGCGAAAACGCCGAATCAACCCCGCCTTCCGCACGTGAGAGGCAGAAGTGCTTCTCAATCACACGACCTCCGAGAGCAACAGATGCTACCGCAACTCCCAGTCCAAGGGTGTGATCAGATATTCCTGCTAGTACGTTGTGCATATCACGCAGGTGCGGAATGGTCAGGATGTTGCTGTTTTCGGGTGATGCCGGATACGAGCTCGTACACTTGAGTAGGATGATCTGATCGTTGCCGCACGAGCGGATAGTTCGGACCGCTTCATCTATCTCGGCCAGGGAGGCCATTCCAATCGACATGATAATCGGCTTGCCTGTCTTAGCGACTCGCTTGATAAGTGGGATATCAGTATTCTCAAAAGAAGCAATCTTGTATAGCGGTGCCTTGAGAGATTCTAGGAAATCAACAGCAGTAGAATCAAAGGGCGTGCTAAAGGGGACCATGCCTCGAGCGGTCGCTCGTTCGAAAATCGGAGCGTGCCACTCCCAGGGAGTATGTGCCTCTTGGTACAGTTCATAGAGCGAGCGACCTTTCCAGAGCGGGAGATCGACGATGAAACGCGAGTCCTTGGCATCAATCGTCATCGTATCAGCGGTATATGTCTGAATTTTAAGTCCGTGACACCCTGCGTCGGCTGCACGGTCGACTATTTCAAGAGCTCGTTCAAGCGACTGGTTGTGATTCCCTGACATCTCAGCGATGACAAATGGTCTATGATTATTGCCGATAATAAAATTGCCTATCCGAATCTCTGCTGCAGTCATAGTTGCCTCGCTTTAGTGGTGCATCTCCATCGCATCTACCACCCGTTGAGCTCCTTGACAATCGATCAGTTCGCTGCAGCGTGCACTCATGATGGCTCGCGCCGAGTAGTCGTTCATTACCTTCGATATCTGTAGCGCTGCTTTGTCTGGATCGAAGGAGCGAAAATCGCCGAGCAGCAATGCTGCACCCCGGGCGCCAAGCGGCTCCGTAATTGCTTGCTGGTTATCCGCGGCCAGGACAAGTGCCATCGGGACCCGCAAAAGTGCAAGCTCCCACGCGACGCTTCCAGCAGCTGCCACTACCAGGTCGCTCCACAAAAAGTGCTTGATAATACCGTTAGAAAATGGCACAAGCTCGACATCGTGATGGTCGAGACCTGGTATCGTACCTAGAGATTCCTTATGACGGTACGCACCACCGAGCACAACCCGTATAGAGTGATCTGCGAATGCACCGATGCGCATCATCCCGCTGAGGACTGCAGCTGTCAGATTATGCGTATCCGCCCCACCGAACGTAAGTGTGATGTTACGAGCAGTGGATCGAACGGTGTAAGGAGAAGCTTCGCGAAAGCTTTTGCGAAAGAGCGTGTACGTACTACCCAGAAGCAGGTTCGTTTCGTGGATTTCGGTGTAACGAGAAGAGCTCTCAGACCCCAAATTTTGATTGAGCACGATATCGCAGTCAAAGCCATCTATCACCCCGTCGTCGAGAACGAGTATCTTAGACCTGTGCGTTAGTTCGCGGACCTTCGATTGGTAACTCCGCATAAAGCTGTAGCCATCGAGCACGATCCAGGTGGAGTGTAGCTCGCGCGCGAGCCAAGACGTTGCTGAAATATCCTCTGCTGTGCCGGGCACGAAATCTACTGCGTGAATGGTATCGGGATGCCTATCCAGCGATCTCAGTAAGCTGACAGTCGAAGGAGTTACGAGAAAGTGAGGTGAGTACCCGCGCGCTGAGCACTCTTCAGCGAGCGCACACGAGCGGATAACGTGCCCAAAGCCGATCGTGTCGGACGCATCGCAGCGAAAGAGGATAGTGTGGCTCATTGTTAATGCACCTTAGAGACTATTAGATGCTGTATTTGGGGCAGGAGCACCCAAGGGAGGTGCGTGGTCAGGGCCTCGCAATTCTCGTCCATTTCAAAAGGCCACAAATGCGCGGGAATAGCTGTTTTTATTGAGTTTTACAGCGCTGGCCCGCGCATTTGTATCCTGATCGAAACTTCCAGCAGTTTCGAGTAGATAGCGGGAGAATTGCGATGCCCTGGTGCGTGGTTAGGGCATCGCAATTCTCTCTACTTCAAGGGGGCCAAAAATGCGCGGAAGTAGCTGTTTTTATGAACAATAGCAGTTTTGCCCGCACATTTTTTCCCTTTCAGAAATGCTAGCCTTTTCGAGTAGATAGCGGGAGAATTGCGATGCCCTGTACGTGGTTGATAGTCCCAGTAAATACTGGCCCTTAGCGATGTGTGCGGTGCGCATGACTGGCAACCATTTGCCGATACAGAGCATCCTTATAGAGGCACAGATTTATCAAGCATATAGACCCATTATGAAAATCCTCCCAAAACCGATCCTGTATGGACGCCAAACCATTAGCAGCGATGATATCGCAAGTGTGGTAGCGGCTCTTGAGTCAGACTACCTCACAACAGGGCCGCAGGTAGCACTCTTTGAAAGTGAGTTATGCGATTTCACCGGTGCAAAGCATGCGATTGTGTGTGCTAACGCGACAGCGGGGCTACACCTTGCATGCTTAGCGTTAGATCTGCCGCGAGGTGCATTAGGCATTACCTCTCCAATTACCTTCGTCGCCTCGTCGAATTGTCTGGAATACGTTGGTATCCGAAGTGACTTCGTTGATATCGATCCTAGTACTCGATGCATCTCGGCAGATGCACTTGAGGAGTACTGCATAACCAAGGGTGTTCCGCAGGTTGTGGTAAGTGTGAGTTTCGCGGGTATCTCTGGAGACCTGCCGAGAATTTATGAGCTCTCGAAGAGGTTTGGCTTTACCGTGATTGAGGATGCGGCGCATGCGGTTGGTTCGCGCTACTCGGTTGGAACGCAGTGGTTTAACAGCGGATCGTGTAGCCACTCAGATATAGCCGTATTCTCGTTTCATCCAGTAAAGACCGTAACAACCGGAGAGGGGGGCGCGGTGTTGACCAACGATGATGCGCTCGCAGAGCGTTTGCGGCGTTTGCGTTCGCATGGCATCGGTCGTGGTGCCGAGTATATCCCAGAAGGCGAGGGCCTCTGGTACTACCAGCTCCTTGAATTGGGCTTTAATTATCGAATCACCGATATACAGTGCGCGCTCGGACGATCGCAGCTCAAGCGCCTACAATCGATCAAGGAGCGCCGAGCTCAGATAGTTGGACGATACACTGATGAACTCGGTATGATGAGCGAACTCATTCCGCCGCCTTGGTCGATCGACAGCGACCCGTGCTTTCACCTGGCAGCGGTTGAACTACCTGGTGGCGCCTCGCACCGTAAGGCGGTGTACGACTACCTTCTCTCTAAGATGGTGCATCCCCAGGTTCATTACATACCAGTATATTGGCATCCGTACTACCAAAAACGTTACGGCTACGAGCGCGGGAAATGTCTATCTGCTGAGAGCTACTACTCACGCTGTCTCAGTTTGCCCCTATATGAATCGCTCTCGGATGAAGAGGTCGATTACGTGATCGAAGTAGTTACCGAAGCGATCCAGGCATCTGGGCCAGTCGAGAGCGCAGCAAGCGAGCCGGGAGTAGTACTCTGGGAATCTATGGAGCGCGCTTGGCAGAAGTAGCCAACACGGAGCTCTCTACTCAAGGCGCTTACGATCCGCTGCGCTCAACGTGATAATCGGCATAAGGGCATCGAGCTGCTCGACAGTTCGTGCAGATGCTATTGGCACCGATACAGAAGGCTGTGCGCGGAGCCAGGCGAGAGCGATCGCTGGCAGAGTCGTTGAATAGTTCTGAGCTAACGATTCAACAGTTGCTAGAAGCCTCCAGCCACGCTCGTTGCAGTACTGTTCAACTGAGGCAGCGCGTACAGATTTCACGGGCTTGCCCGGGCGATACTTACCACTTAAGAAGCCACGAGCCAAGGAAAAATAGGGGAGAATGGAGAGTTTCTGAGTCTCGATGAGCGATCGCATACCGGATTCGTACTGCGAGCGATCGAGAAGGTTATAGAGATTCTGCACTGCGACATAGCTCGATAGTCCCAATCGGTTGCTGGTATCGAGAGCCTCCTTCATGCGCTCAGGGGAAAAATTAGAAGATGCGATGAAGCGCACCTTGCCGCTCTTCACCAAGGAATCAAAAGCACGTAGCGAGTCTTCCATGGGCACTGCCGAGTCATCTTCGTGTGCATAGTATAGATCGATATAGTCTGTGCGCAGTTGCTTGAGCGAATCCTCGCAGGCAGAGATGATATTTTTCGCAGAGAGGCCCGTGCGTGTAGAGAGCTTTGCGACCTTACTGGCGATCACAATGGAATTGCGGTTGCCGCGATCGCGCAACCAATTACCGATAATAGTTTCAGACTCGCCGCCACGATTTCCTGGCGCCCACTCAGAGTACATATCGGCCGTGTCGATGAAATCTCCACCACTAGCGGTAAACCGGTTGAGAACATCTCGCGATTCAGCTTCATCTGCCGACCAACCAAAGACATTGCCACCCAAGCAGAGTGGGTATACCGAGAGTGAAGTGCCAGGAATTGTGTGTGTCATATCATCCTCAATCAGACCAGGTGTCGCTGAAACTAGCACATGTAGTGCCTACCGCCACAAACACTTAACCGCCACAGCCAGTAATACCGTCGCTAGCACCGGCCGCATAACCTGCTCGGGGATACGAGCGCTCACCATGCTACCAAGCCAGATACCCGGAACCGAGCCGAGAAGTAAAGTCGCCAGAAGCTGCCAGTCTACATTTCCCAGAGCCCAGTGGCCAAATCCTGCAACCGTAGCCAGTGGTATCGCGTACGCTAAGTCAGTGCCAACAACGCGAACTGAGGGTAGGGCCGGATAGAGTAGTAGTAACGATATCGTTCCGAGAGCACCCGCGCCGACAGATGATAGTGTTACGAGAATACCAAGGATCGCTCCGACGAGGATCGTTGCCGTGCGCCGATGTTGGCCAATAAACCGAATTGCAGAGCGTGGCAAACGCTGAGTGACCGCGCGTACCTTTGGTCTAATAAATAGGGCAAACGCTGTGAGCACGAGCGCCAGGCCGAGTGCCAGGGTAATCGGCCGAGATAGGTCGTGACCAAGCTCAGCGTACGAGTGAAGAAAGTACAGGGCGAGCAACGCAGCCGGGATACTTCCGAGAGAAAGCCTGCCAGCTATGCGCCAGTGGACCGAGCCGTGTGAGCGGTGGTGAATCAATACCCCCAGGGACTTGGTGATGGCTGCAAAAAGCAGATCGGTGCCCACCGCAACGCTTGGGTTAAATCCGAAGAGAAATACGAGTAGTGGGGTCATCAGGGATCCGCCGCCAACTCCGGTGATTCCAACAAGAAGCCCGACGAGCACTCCAGCGATTATATAACTGGTGTTCATGAGGCAGCCTAGCGCATCTGCGCGCGCATCTCGTTTCGATCATCAGCACCACGCACGAGCTGTATCGGAGGCCTGCGCGCTTCGTTTAGGGGAGTGAATGAGTCGAGCTCGGTGATCACTCGGCCGATAAATACAGCGCTCTCGATTCGTAAGACCTCTCGCTGCGGATCGTCCGATACGTAAATCGATGCCTGCCGTAGCTTTGAGCGCGGCTTAGTGGTTGTTAAGTTGCGTACCTGCGGTGTTATGACGATCACCGGCCTCATCTCACCCTTATAGCGGATCGTTGTTCGCTCCTTGGCGGTAAGCGAGATAAAGTAGCGGCTCTTGCCGTTAAAGACATCGAAATGTTTTGTGTCTCCGACCTGCCACACGAGGCTGCGTGCGAGGAATACAGCAGCGATCGGGTCGAGGGTAAAGTTATCGGTTGTAAACGAGAGCACCTTCTTGTCGGGATCCGATGCGCCTTTGCTACGCACCGCGTGAATGGTCCTTTGCTCTGGTTTAAAGTCGATCTCGATATTCTTTCGGCGCGAGTTCTCTTGGTGATCGATAGAAAGACTGATCGAGGTAAGATCTCGAGCAGAGATAGTACTGACTGCTTCGTAGCGCAATTTGTAGAGTAGATCGACTCCGCTGTAGGTACGTGCTGCCGCATCGACTACGTACGTGTCGCCGCGACGGTCGATGGTTACAGAGCATGAAGCTGCGTTAATACCCTCCCAGCCAACTGAGTATTCGTATACTCCCAGCCGCGGAGAGAATTCCGCCGCCTCAGGTCTGTACTGAGGAGTTGTTATCTTAACCAGTTCCGGTGAAATATAATCGTCAGCGAGCACACTACCTGTCTGCACTACAAGCGAGAAACAAAGCGCTAAAAGCCGTAAAGTAGTAGTGTGCCACACCATGGCGCGCCGCAACACTGGGGTATTGTAGCTCATAGTGCTTTCATCCTTGATAGCTGGCAGATCGTGTATACTCGTATATTCAGGAAAGCTCCGGTATGTGCTACCAATAGTACCGGCGAGCGTAATTTCCCGCCAGGTGCGCGCATACAAGTACCCATACGATACCACATACAGTGAGCGGACGGGGCTTAAAAGAGCATGAGTTATAACAATAAAACCAGCAAGTTGGGCGAAATCGTACCTAAGGTGTTTGCGCGCCTTGAGCGTTGTATCGATCAGGTCGAGCTCTCTCGAATCATCGACGACTATCTGATCTGCGCGGAGCGTGGTGGCAACCTTGAGCCCGGTATGGCTCGCGAGGAGGGGGTCTCGTTCAATCCCCGACTCGCTCGCATTCTTTTGTTGTTAGAAGCCGATGGTGGAGTGCGAGATAGTTTGGTGTTGCGCGCAGCGCTTTATGCCGCTTCGTCGGGCGACGAAGCTTGTGTACAACAAGCAGCGGATATTCACACCGATCTGAGTGAATTAGCCCACGAAGCACGAAGTTCAACGCCGAGCACTGCAACTGCGGCGCTTATTCGTGGTGTACTAGAGCTCGACACCGTGCGGCATATTCACCAAACAACTTTCTCGCTTGATGAGCGCGCGGAGATGCTGGCACAGGCCGAATTAATACACAGCAGAATTATACAAGTGCGGGCCCCAGAGTGGATATGTACGAAGCTGAGTCACGCGATAGCCCTTCAACGTCGTGCTGCCAATTCTTGATCTACAAAGAGAGCGGGAGTAGAGCGAGGGGGCAAAAGAAGCTATGTGTCGGTATAAGTATGCTGGGCTCAAGGGCGCTCTAACCTCGCACGCTTTTTCTAGTTCACCTCATCTATTCCATTTTGTTATGCGGCCAGCCGCACTCGCGAATAAATCAAGGCGTCCCGAGCCTCACCGGAGATGTTCGGCCTAACGATGGCGCGTCGCAACACTCCTTCGCGTGAGAACTCTGCTTTCTCAAGAACACGAGCTGACGCCAAATTATCGATATCGCACGTAGCCCAAATTCGGCAGATGCTTGAATTTGAAAGCGCCCAGTCTGCTATAGCTTTTGAAACCACGGTAGCAAAACCCTTCCCCCAATGTTTCTTGTGCAGGAGATATCCAAATTCAGCGGCGTGTCGAACAACCTGACACGAGACACTTCCAATGGCGCGGTCATCATTCGGTAAGGTTATTACCCAATAGAATTCAGCGCCTGTATCCCATGCGGCAGCTCTTGCGTGCAGCGCCTCGACAATTTGCCCCTCATCCATACACCGAGGCCAGTCCATATAGCGCACCACATCAGGATCGCTCGCGTATTCGAATATAGCATCAGCGTCAGTTAATCGTGGTCGCCTTAAACGAATACGCTCTAGGTCTAATGTCTCTGGTGCAATCACTTCGATTAAATCTCTATCAAATTATTTGGCGACCTCAAAGGCTTTATTGCGAATCTCAAACAACTGAAAGCTCGAAACGATATCACCACTAGAATCAAAAGAAAAAGTGCCCGATGGTCCTGAGTAGTCCCTTACAGTAAATAACGTATCTCGCAAACACGATGAATCCGAACCTCCACACGTTTTTATCGCCTGCGCAACTACCATCAAAGCGTCGTATGCCCTGGCTGCATAGATGATTTGCGCCGGAGCCTCTCCAGGATATCGCTCGTTGTAGGCCTGATAAAATTTAGTCTCACTATTCGGGATACTCGAAACGACTAACATCCCCTCGGATGCATTATTTGCTAGCTCAAAGAACTGCTTCCCTTCAACAGTTGCAACGGAGCCGATAAAATTATGGGACAACCCAAGCTGCCTAGCCTGCTTCAAAATTAGCGCTCCATCAGTTGGATAGGCTGCTAGGTAGACCGCCTGCGCTCCAGACTGCCTGACCTTCAGCAACAGGGATTTAAAGTTGGTTTCATCTGGAGCATACGATTCGGCGTAGCTAATTGAGCCACCATTTGCCGTAAAGGTCTTAGCCATCGACTCAGCTGCGCCAACACCGTAATCGTTCATGATATTAAGCACGGCTAGTTTGGTAATCCCTCGTCTTTTGATTAAGCTCTCAACGAGGAACTTAGTCTCAAGCTCTGATGAAGGGAAATTTCTGAATGTGAAATCGCCTACACTAGAATACTTGGGGGTTGCCGTGGCTATTCCCATTTGAATGACTCTGTCGGCGTTTACCAGGGGACTTAGAGCCATTCCGACCCCCGAACCGTAACTAAATACGACCGGAATCTTGCTGTTGAGCCGGAGAGCCTTATACGCCTTAACTGCTGAGTTGGGATCTCCTCCGTGTGAATCCTCGTAGACTAAAGACACATCTAGCTCTTTAGTTCTTTTAAGATCTTCGCGTGCAAGCTCAAACCCCCGGCGTGCCCATTCGCCCTGATCGGCTGCGTTACCCGTAAGTGGCAGTATTGCTGCGAGCTTTGTTTCTTCAGCCGAGATTGCTCGTGGAGAGAGTACTAATACAAGGAATGTGAAAGCCAGATGTAGTCTCATAGGGATTTGATTTGCTGAGATAAAATTGAGGCGATCCACAAGAGCCCCCATACTTTCGGCAAGGCGAATTGATATTTTTTCCTGTAATATCAAACGTAACTATTCCCCATAAAAAACAAGTTAGCACAAGCTTGCGATTTAAATAAGCAGCTTTTGCTGGACTTTTTTTCTTGTCATCCCCTAATCGGGGATGCGCTATTTTGGTGAATAGTTAGTTTTCTCCACCCCGGATGTGAGCTGCCTTTACAGCTCCTCAGCCAGTTCAGCTAAAGTCAGCACGCGATCAAAATATCCTTTCCGCTTTAACGATTCAGTAGCGCCTGCTGCGGTAATAAGCACTCTCTCAACTCTCTGCTTTACGCGCCGTGAGTAGAGAGAAATCGCTCTTTCAAAAGGCGCAATTACTGAAGCGTCAACAGGCATGAGGGAGTATTTGATCTCACTGATGGTGTGAACTTGATCGGCGCGCTGAAAAATTAGGTCTAACTGGTAGTTCTTTATCTCTCTCGAAGCTACCCTCGAAAAATACGAGCCGGCACGGTAATCTACCGCTGAAAATCCTAACGTACTGGCAATCACTGCGGACTTAGTAACACACAGAGTCTCAAATGCGTAGCCTAAATGAGCCGAAAGTTCAGAGTAAGAAACAGCACTCTCTGGAGCTTTGTTGTAGCTGCCGTGTCGAATTCGCGTGAGTCTAGGCGCGATATTTTTGAAGTATGTTCTGAGAAATGGATCGGCAATTGATAGTCTCTGGAGCAAAGAGTTTTCTGGTTTATCGAGGGGCACATACTGGCGAATCAGTCCGCATAGGCTTAACTCTTGAAGTAACCGTGATAGCTCACCGCCAGGTGATATTCCCAGAATCCTGGCCAACTCCTTTCGGTCACAAAAAGACACCTTAGCGAGATAGCGAAGAATCTTCTCAAAATCAGGGTTATGAGCGAGGGAGCTGACGATCATTCGCTCAAATTCATTGACAAAGAATCCATTCTCAGAGAATGCCTCATGCGCAAAAGATAAGTAGCACGATGACCGCTCTCCTAACCTCAGCAAGTATTCAGGGATTCCACCTACTAACAGATAAGCGTCAAAAGCCTCGCGAAGAGATGTTCGTGAAGGCAGTAGCTTGCGAGCTTCGGCGAATGGTAGAGGCTTCACATGGAGCTCATGTTGAGAGCGATTATGAAGCGATTTAGAGCGTAGCACCTTATTCACCATGAATGAAGGTGAGGACCCACAAAGAACGACAATCAGTCGCGGATTCTTACTAAGCCAGTTATCCCAGGCTAGCTTAAGATGCGATGTTAACTGATTTCTGTAGGAGGAGAGCCATTGATACTCCTCAAGATAGAGTGTCCAACATCCATCTTTAACGATGGTCCCAACAAGGCGGAGAAGATCCTCCCAGTTTCGCGGATTCCAACTGCTGATCGACCTGTCTGGGAGCTGCGCCGACAATTGTCTCACCGCGCTAGCGATTTGAGCTTGAACACCACCTTGCTCCAATCCCTCTATTTTTAAAATGTTTCGATCACGAAACGCTTTTTCTATCAGGGTTGTTTTTCCGACTCGTCGTCTTCCATACACTATTACGATCGACGATTTATTAGATTCAGAGATCAGTCTCAGGCGCGCTAGCTCATCATCTCTTCCCACGAAGCCTGGGGATCTGCCCTTTTTTCTCATCACACCCCCGCAATTGATTACCGCTTTAAAGCAGTAATACTCTTTCTCTCGGATCCTACTTTCAAAATAATATACCACTTTTCACGTTTATTAAAGTGGTATATTACGTGTTTTAAATGCACTAATAGGAGAACTTATCGGGCGTAGCAATGAGAGGCGACTAGTTCATTTCTAGCGGTTAGATCCGGCAAAACTCAGTAAAGATATCTGTTTTAGCTTGATTTATGCTGTTTTGGGCTGGCGAGCATCATCTGCCTAGCCTGCTGATAAGATTCCGGAATTAATCGAACTTCTAGCCATTGGAATAGCTCCTTTATCATAAATAGGCCGATTTTGATGGCGTCCATGGCACATTCTCCATCAATCAAGAAATAACATGAGAACGATGATTTTATTCTTCTATGGAGCAGGAATTAATGAGTGGGCCAACACGTGATGCAGGCAAAGTAGAAACTGGCGGAGCGGCGTGCCGGCCCGGGAATCAGGGGGGGGGCTTGAGACGCTAGCCGCCCCACCGGAAAATAATTGTGAGCAACGTCTCTATGGCATTGCCCGACGAGTCTCTGAATTCCGAGACGGTTACCTTCTCTCTTGCGGAGGGAATACCTTTACGGATGAACTCAGCTTTGCACTGCACCTTGATCTTGAAAACATCACACCGCGCCTTCAAAAACTAATCAACCTCTTGAATAGCGACAGAGCGACCGATCTAGTTCAACACTGGGAGACTGTCCAACAGCGATATTATCCAAGTTGTGACTTACAAATTTTCAAAATTCTCGGTGCTTTTACTGATTGGGTAGTCACCCAGAAGTTTGCGATGCAAGATGGCCAGGAATTTGAGCGTATGCAAAAATATAAGGAAGGAGCGCCACCTACCTTAACAGATATGTTATCAAACAGGCTTGCCGCATGTTTGGAACTGTCTGCCTTGGGCAACCAATATCTTCGTATGCACGGTTACGATTCTTCATATATAGGCGGCGCTTGCCGAGATGCAGAGGAGACGTATATTGAACATCACTCCTGGGTTGAGATACGGCTTGAAGGACGCGAGTTCATATGGGATGTCGCGCAGCCTCACCATGTAACGTATGCTGATGGCACCCTGGGGGTGTGGCCGCGTATCTACGAGCTGCAACCTGGCAGTTTCCAGTTACTCGCGGAAGCTAACAAAGGCACACTGATATTTGGAACTCCACTGTATAGAAACTCCAGCTCCCGGTTATACTACGGGGTACATAGCAACAAAAGCACAGAGCCTCACGTATTAATAGATAGGGAAATCCAAACGTCGGCCTAAAGTCCCTCGTCAGGTTCGTTAGTAAGTGGTTACTTTTTCGCGCCTCCTCGAGAAAGATCTGCGGCGCACCACTACCCCGCCATTTTACCTAAGTCTTGGGCTGATGGTTTGACTAATACACACTCGCTTTGCAAGCGGAGCGATAAAGCCAAGTTAAACATCTGAATTTCCCGCAGGTTAAATCTAGAATTTAACAGACATCGTCTGCTAAGTATCGCCGCAGAAAATCTAAAATAATCTCTCACTCCTCGCGCTCGTCTGCTACTATCAGATAATGAACTTAGCAAAAAACATCGCGCTGATCTCGGTTCGCAGCCTCTTCGGGATGTTTCTGATCATCATGCCCATCATCGTGCCTTACTGGAGGTCGTTGGGGCTCTCGATGCATGAGGTTCTCGAGATCCAGGCGATCTTTGGTCTCTCTGTGGCGCTGCTTGAGGTGCCCACTGGATACATCGCAGATCTTTTCGGGCGAAAACTTTCCGTGGTTCTGGGGAGTTTTATCAGTGGAGTTAGCTTTACTATCTTACTTTTCGCTGACTCCTATTGGAGCCTCGTTCTGTTTGAGGTGGTTCTCGCACTCGCGTGCAGTCTAGTCTCGGGCGCCGAGGATGCGATTCTGTATGAATCGATCCCAGAGGGCGTGTCCCGCAAGAGGGTCATCGGCTCGTTTCAACCTAAATTCATCAGCAGTTAAGGAGGATGAAAATAGCGCAGGTACTCAAAAGCACAAAGTATTTTGAACTTGTCGGAGGCGCAACCCT